>NZ_LDRU01000001.1 GCF_001476285.1 Microbacterium testaceum
CACAGCCCAGGGCCCCCGCGAACCCCGCGAACCCGCCCGCCACGGCGAACACCGTGAGCTTGCTCCGCAGGATCGGCACCCCGCTCGACGCGGCGGCGGATTCGCTCCCGGCCAGCGCACGGATCCCCCGACCGAAGCGCGACCGCACGAGGTTGTGGCAGACCAGCAGTGCCGCGGCGAGCGCGGCCAGCGCGACGTACGAGTACACCCGTTGATCGGTCACGACGAGACCGGCGACCGAGAGCGGAGGGATGCCGAAGATCCCGACGCCGGCGCCGAACAGCGGTGCGGTGGCCATGACCGTCTGGATGATCAACAGCACCGCGAGCGAGCCGAACGCGAGGTAGTGCCCGCGCAGCCGCAGCAGCGGCCAGCCCACGAGAGTGGCCACGAGCGCCCCGAGGACGGGAGCGGCGACGAGCGCGACGAGGGGCGGGATGCCGAGGGTCACGGTCCCGACCGCGACGGTGAGTCCGCCCACGGCGACGAAGGCCCCCTGACCGAGCGAGGCCTGACCGGCGTAACCCATGAACAGGGACAGCCCCGTGACGACGAGAGCGGTCAGCGCGGTCTGCACGAAGAACGTCTGGTCGGTCAGCAGCAGCGGAGCGATGGCGGCGGCGACCGCGGCCAATGCGATGACGATGCGGGTCATTTCGCCTCCTCGGCGGTGAAGGAACGCGACCGCGCGATCATGATGACGAGCATCATGATGAGCGCGATCTGGGTCTGGTACGAGCCGTTCGCGTAGCCCGCGACGAGCTGCCCGGTCACCCCCAGGACGAGGGCGCCGACGAACGTCATCCACGGGCTCCGGAGTCCCCCGAACACGGCGGCGGCGAGCGCGCTGAGCACGAACGGGAGGTCGGAGGTCACCGACACCGCCGTGGTGGGCGCGATCAGCACCCCGGCGAGACCGCCGAGCACTCCCGCGATCGTGAACGACAGCAGGCCCATCACGCGCGTGTCGATCCCGACGAGTCGGGCCGCCCGGGGATTGGATGCCGCGGCCGTGAGCGCGCGGCCGATGTCGGTGCGCGTGAACAGCAGGCTCATCGCGGCGAGCGTCACGACGGCCACCGCGAGGGTCAGCAGCCGCTGCGTCTCGATCTCGGCACCGAACAACCGGACGGTGCCCGAGATCCCCGCCGGCGAGACGGGGTTCTGCCCCCAGACGGCGATGATGACGGCGGCGGCGACCAGCGACATCCCGAGCGTGATCAGGAGCGACGTCATCGGGTGCGTGCCGGGCTTGCCGATCGCGACGGCTCCCACGACGAAACCGATGAGACCGACGACGACCACCGCCGCGAGCTCGGAGAGTCCGGGCGGGAGCCCGAGCTGCCGGAACGTCTGCGAGAGGAACGCGCCGAACACGACGAACGACCCCTGGGCGAAGTTCAGCACGTGGGTCACGCGGTAGACGACGACGATGCCGCTGCCGACGAGAGCGAACGATCCCGCGAGGGCGAGACCGCTGAGCAGGTAGGTGGCGAGATCGCTCATGAGAGACCGTCCTGACGGGTGATCGGGCGGGAAGAAGGCGTGAGGTCGACCCCGTCGCCGTTCCCGACGGTCGCCGAGTGGTTCACGGTCGGTTCCTGTTCGTCGAAACCGCCGAGATAGGCGGCGCGCACCTCGGGCGCGGCGGCGAGCTGAGCCGTCGGCCCCTCGGCGACGATGCGACCGGCATCCAGCACATACGCGCGAGAGCACAGACCGAACGCGAGCCCCACCTCCTGCTCGATGAGCAGCACGGCGGTTCCGCGATCGGCATTCAGGGCGGCGAGGTGGCGCACGAGGTCGGCCGCGATCAGCGGCGCGAGCCCGAGCGACAGTTCGTCGACGACGAGCAGGTCGGGTTCGGCCATGAGTGCCCGCCCCACCGCGACCATCTGCTGCTGACCGCCCGAGAGCGTGTCCGCGCGCTGACGACGGAGGCGCTGCAGGTCGGGCAGCAGCTCGTACACGGCATCCGTCCGCCGAGATCGCCGCCGCCAGGCGCCGAGGCGCAGGTTGTCGTCGACGCTGAGGTCTCCGAACATCTGACGTCCCTCGGGTACCTGGGCGACCGTTCCGCCGACCCGGACGGTTCCGGACGCCGGACGCACGAGCTGGCTGACGGCGTTGACGAGCGAGGTCTTACCGGCACCGTTCGGTCCGACCAGCGCGACGAGCTCACCCGGGTCGACCCGCAGCGAGACGCCGTCGAGGGCCGTCGCCGAGCCGTAACGCACGACCAGGTCGTCGACCTCGAGCATCATGCGGCGGCCTCGCTTCCGAGATACGCGGCGATCACCGCGGGATCGCGGCGTATCTCTTCGGGCGTCCCGTCGGCGATGAGCCGACCGAGATCGAGCACGGCGATGCGGTCGGCCAGGGCCGTCACCATCGCCACGTCGTGCTCGATGAGGAGGATCGTCGTGCCGTCGTCGTGCAGCTCGCGGATGAGACCGCGCAGGTCGTCGCGCTCGTCCGCGCGCAGGCCCGACGCCGGCTCATCCAGGAGGAGCACCCGGGGGCGCGCGGTCAAGGCTCGCGCGACCTGCAGCCGGCGCTGCTGCCCGAGCGGAAGCTGCTCGGCACCCCGACCCGCCCAGTCGGCGAGTCCGACGCGGGCGAGGGCCTCCTCGGCATCCGCCCTGATCTCCCTCTCCTCGCGGCGGTGACGGGGCGAGCGGACGGCGGCGTCGAGAGCCCCCGAACGGGTGCGGGCGTGCGCTCCGACGGCGACGTTCTCGAGCACGGTCATGCCCGGGAACAGGCGCGCGCCCTGGAAGACGATCGCGACACCGCGCCGGGCGCGGCGGTGCGGAGGCAGGCGATCGATGCGCTGACCGTCGAGGCGGATGACGCCCTCCTGAGCGCGGACGTGTCCGCTGATCAGACCGAACAGGGTGGACTTGCCGGCCCCGTTCGGCCCGATCACGCCACGCAGCTCGCCCGGCGCGACCCGGAACGAGATGTCGCGGTTGGCGTAGACCCCGCCGAAGCGGCGGGAGAGGCCCGCCAGCTCGAGTCCGGCGGAGGAGTTCTCGGCGGGGCGGTTCTCGACGTCCTCGTGCGCCACGAAGCCGATCCCGGCGGGTTCGGGCGTGCTCACTGCGGGAGCTCGGTCGCGAACTGCTTCGTCGCGGCTTCGGTCGGGACCCAGGCGCCGCCCTTCGCCTCGAAGATCGCGAGCGAGCTCGCATCGAGTCCCATGTGGTCGGTGGGGCTGTACGTGTAGCGCCCGTTCGAGGTCAGCAGGTCGGTCTTCTCGAGAGCGTCGCGGATCTTCTGCCGATCGGTCGAGTCGGCCGCGTCGATCGCGGCGGCGAGGAGCTCGACACCCGATGCCCCGCCGAACGCGAACTCGGGCGGGTACGCCCCGTTGTTGGCATCCATCCAGGGCTTCGCGACCGCCATGACCTTGGTCTTGTACGCGCCCTCGGGCAACGCGTCGCCGCCCAGGGCGATGGTCGCCGCGGCCTTCACGCCTTCCGCGGCGTCTCCCGCGGGCTGGAGGTACAGGTCCGATGCCTCGGCGCCGGTGAAGTACGTTGCGATGCCCTTGCCCGCGATCTGCTTCGTGATGATCACGGGAGCGGGGCCCGCACCCCAGACGACGAACGCGTCGGGCTTCGCCGAGACGACCTTCGTGACGAGCGGGGTGAAGTCGGTCGCGGTCTGGTCGTACGACTCGTCGAGCACGACGTCGATGCCGGCTTCCTTCGCGTACTCCGCCGTCGCCTTGTCGCCGTTCGTGCCGTAGAGGTCGCCGCCGGTGTAGCCGATCGCGAGGGTCTTCACCCCCTGGCTGACCCAGTAGTCGACGAGCGCCCGCGCGTACACCGCCGGGATGGGCGGCGAGGTGAACGCGTACGGGTTGCTGCCGTCGGCGAAGGCGTCGACCGGCCCGAGGGCGATCGTGGGGATCTTCGCCGACTGCGCGGTGCTGCCCACGGCGGTCGCGGCGGAGACGAAGCTGCTCGCGAGCATCGCCGAGTACGAGGGATCGGATGCCAACTGGTTGAACTGCTTGACCGATTCGGTCACGTCGGCCTTGTCGTCGACGACCGTCAGCTCGACCTGTCGTCCGTCGATGCCGCCGGCGGCGTTGAGGTCGGCGACGACGCGCTCGGCCGCTTCCTTGTCACCCTGGCCGAGGGCCGAGAGGAAGCCGGTCAGCGGCACGACCATGCCGATCTTGACGGGTCCGGACCCGTTGCCCGAGGCGGTGGAGCCCCCTCCCGAACAGGCGGTGAGGGCGAGGACGAGAGCGGCTGTGGCGACCACGGGGACGGTTCTGCGCATGGACTTCTCCTGGTTCGTCATTGAACACATCGTTGGACGAGAGGACCCGATGGGCCCGGCGCCATTGTTCGGGGGACGACGACGGTCCCGTCTATCCGTGAAATCACGTAATCCGCGCGGAAAGCATTCCGGTGAATCGACCGCCGACCGATAATGAGAACTCCCGGACGCAAGGAAGCTCCCCCGTGATCAGAGAGCCGCGCAGCGAATTCGTCGGGCGTCGGCGCGAATTGGACGCCCTCGCCGACGCGCTCGAACGGAGCCGCCTCATCACGCTCACCGGCGTCGGCGGTGTGGGGAAGACGCGTCTCGCGGTGCGACTCGCCAACGCCCACGCGCGACGCACGTCGACGAACGTCTACTTCGTCGGTCTCGACGCCGTGAGCGATCCACGACGCGTGGTCGCCGCGATCGCGCAGTCGCTCCCCTACGGCGACCTGTCGGCCCGCGAGCCACTCGAGTTCGTGGTCGACGTGCTGAGCGACGAGACCGCCCTCCTCGTCCTCGACAACTGCGAGCACGTCATCGACGCCGCCGCCTCCGTGGTCGACGAGCTGCTCGACGCCCTGCCGTCCCTGACGGTCGTGGCCACCAGCCGACGCCGCCTCGACGTGGACGGGGAGCAGGTCTTCCCCGTGCCCCCACTCGGGACGGAGACCGCCGGCGACGAGCCCGCCGAGGCCGTGGAGCTTCTGGTCGCGCGCGCCCGCGCCGCGGACGCGGGGTTCGAGCTCTCCCCCGCCGACCAGGCCGTCGCCGCCCAGCTCTGCCACGCCCTCGACGGACTGCCGCTCGCGATCGAACTCGCTGCCGGGCGCCTGCGGACCCTGTCGGTCGCGGACCTCGCCCGTCGCCTTTCGCAGCGTTTCACCCTGTTGCGAGCGGGGTCCCGGGCCCCGGTCTCCCGTCAACGGACCCTCCGCGCGGTCGTGGACTGGAGCCACGAGCTGTGCACACCGCCCGAGCGCGCGCTCTGGGCGGCGCTGAGCGTGTTCGCGGGCCCGTTCGACCTGCCCGCGGCGGCGGCCGTCGCCGGCGGAGACGAAGCCGCGACCGTCGAGACCCTCGAGCAGTTGATCGACCAGTCGCTCGTCGAAGCCGACCGTGAAACCGGCCGGTTCCACCTCCTCGAGACTATCCGCGGCTACGGGCGCGACCGCGCCGAGGAGTCGGGGGAACAACACGATCTCGTGCGGCGGCACCTCGAGTACTACCGCGGACTCGCACGTCTCGCGCGCACGCACTGGTACGGGCCGGCTCAGCGGCGCATCCTGGCCGGTCAACGCGCCGACCGCGCCGAACTGGATGCCGCCCTGCGCACGGCCGCGGCGAGCGACACCGACATCGCGCTCGAGCTGTTCTCCGACCTCCGCTACCACTGGGCGGTGGGGGGATTCCTCTCGGAGGGGCGCCGATGGAGCCGCCGGCTCCTGCGGTTGACCGGTGGCTCCGCGGAACGACGGACACCCGCGCTGCTCGTGGCGACCTGGATCTGCGTTCTCCAGGGGGCGCTCGACGAAGCGCGAACGCACCTCGACGAGGCACGCTCACTCCTCCCCTCGCTGTCTCGGGCCGACCAGGAGCAGTGCGAGGTGGAGCTGCGCCGCTGGAGCGGGACCCGCGCGCTGTTCGCGGGCGAGGGCGATCTCGCGCGCGAGGAGCTGAGCCGGTCGATCCGCCTCGCCCGCTCGCTCGGCCGCCCCGAGGAAGCCCTGCTCGCGCAGTTCCAGCTGACCGTGGCCCTCGTGCAGGGCGAGGTTCCCGACACCCTCGGTCCCGCGCGGGAGGCGCTGCGACACGCCACCGAGATCGGCGAGCGATGGATCCGGTCGCTCTCGCTGTGGGCGATGGGCCTCGCCCTCTACGCCGACGGCGAGCTCGACCAGGCTGAGCGCCACGCGCGCGAGGCCCTCGCCCTCGAAGAGGGCATCGACGATCCCGTCGGCGACTGCCTCGTGTTGGAGCTGCTGAGCTGGATCGACGCCGCGCGGTCCCCCACCGAACGCACGGCCGTCCTTCTGGGGGCCGCGCGGGCCTGGTGGCGCCGCATCGACTCGGGTATCGCGGTGCACGGGCCCCAGATGCTCGCGCAGCACGACCGCTGCGTCGCGGTCGTGCGCCAGCGGCTCGGCGAAGAGGCCTTCCAGCGGCTCTCGGCGGTCGGCGAACGCCTGTCCCCCGCCGAGGCGGCCGCGTTCGCCGGAGCTCCCGGACGGCCGGCCGCGGGCCTGAGCGCCCGCGAGAGCGAGGTCGCCGCGGGGGTGCACGAGGGCCTCAGCAACCGCGAGATCGCCGAACGGCTCGTGCTCAGCGTGCGGACGGTCGACACGCACGTGCAACGGATCCTCGGCAAGCTCGGCTTCACGTCGCGCGCGCAGATCGCGGCCTGGTACCGGTCGACGCTGGTGAGCGTGCCATGACTCCGGCCGCCAGCGCCCGAGGAGCTCGGCCGCGCCTCCGGACACGGGCCCGTCCCCGCGTTCCGTAGTCCTACGGATACCGCCCCCTCCGTGGGCGGCGGACACTGGCGAAGACGACGCCGAGGTCGTCCCCGTCCGAGGAGCGTACGCATGACCCCTTCCCCTCCCCGCATCCTTCTGGTCCACGGCGCCTGGGCCGGGCCCTGGGTGTTCGACCGTCTCGCCGCCGAGCTGAGCGCCCGCGGCTTCGCCGTCGACACGGTGGCCCTGCCGAGCATCGGCAGCACGGCCGACCTGTACGCCGACGCGGCCGCGGTCACGGCCGCCCTCGACGCGATGGACGGCCCCGTCACCCTGATCGCGCATTCCTACGGCGGGATCCCCACCACCCAGGCCGGCGACCACCCGGCGGTCGAGCGCGTCGTCTATGTCGCCGCCTTCGCCCTGGACGAGGGCGAGACCCTCCAACAGGCGGTCGGTGGTGGCATCCCGGACTTCTGGGGAATCGCCGACGGCATGGTCTCGATGGGCCGCTCGCGCGAGGAGCGCGTCGCGATGATCGCGGCCGACCTGCCCCCGGACGTTCCCGCAGCCCTGGCGGAACAGCTCGCCGACACGTTCCGGCCCCAGTCGCTCACGGCGTTCACCTCGCCGGTGACGAAGGTCGCATGGCGCGCGAAGCCGACGACGTACGTGCTCACCGAACGCGACGAGCTCGTGCCGCCCGCCTTCCAGGAGCACCTCGTCGCGCGCAGCGGCGCCCAGGTCGTGCGCGTCGACACCGGCCACACGCCGTTCGAGGACGACCCCGTGTGGTTCGCGGGCGTCCTGGCCGACATCGTCACCCCCGCGGAGGTGGCGCGATGAGCCTCACGGTCACGACCGCACCCGGCCGTCTCTTCATCGACGGGCGATGGACGGATGCCGCGGACGGCGGCCGCATGGACGTCATCGCCCCGTCCACCGGCGAGAAGATCACCGACGTCGCGCGCGGCACGACCGCCGACGTCGACGCCGCCGTCGCCGCGGCCCGCCGGGCGTTCGACGAGGGCCCCTGGCCGCGGATGTCGAGCCGCGAACGCGCCCGCATCCTCCAGCGGGCCTACGCGCTCATGCGGGAGCGCAGCGAAGAGCTCGCGCACGCCGAGAGCCTCGACGTCGGCAAGCCCATCACCTTCGCCCGCCTCGTCGATGTGAACAACGCCGCCGAGTTGTACGAGTACTACGCCGCTCTCGGCCATCGCCTCGACGGCGACGTGCGCGAGATCACCGCCGACGCCCACGTGTACGTGCGTACCGAGCCGCTCGGCGTGGTCGCCGCGATCACGCCGTTCAACTTCCCCCTGATCCTGTCGAGCACGAAGATCGCCCCCGCGCTCGTGGCGGGGAACACCGTCGTGCACAAGCCCGCGAGCGACACCCCGCTCACCGCCCTGCTCATGGCGGAGCTGCTGCGTGACGCCGGCGTGCCCGACGGCGTCTTCAACGTCGTCACGGGTCCCGGGTCGACGCTCGGCGACCACCTCGTCTCGCACCCCGACGTCGACAAGGTCGCGTTCACCGGCTCGACCGAGATCGGCGCGCACGCGGCGGCCCTCGCCGGTCGGTCGCTCAAGCCGTTCACCGCCGAGCTCGGCGGGAACGCGGCGAACATCCTCTTCGCCGACGCCGACCTCGACCGCGCGATCCACACCGTGATCTCGGCGTTCGTGTTCAATGCGGGGCAGTTCTGCATGGCCGGGCCCCGGCTGCTGGTCGAACGTCCCATCTACGGTGTCGTGCTCGGCATCCTGAAAGACGCCGTCCCGCACGTGCCCTTCGGCGACATCGACGACCCGGCGACCGTGATCGGCCCGGTCGCGAGCCGCACGCAGCTCGACAAGGTCGCGGCGATGGTCGACCGGGCGCGCGCCGCGGGTGCGCGGGTCGTGACGGGCGGCCACGCGGTCGAGCGAGACGGCGGGTTCTACTACGCGCCCACGGTCCTCGCCGACCTCGATCCCGAGGCCGAGGTCGTCGTGGACGAGGTGTTCGGCCCCGTCCTCACCGTGCAACCGTTCGACACCGAGGACGAGGCCGTGGCCCTCGCCAACGGGACGAGGTACGGCCTGGCGAGCGGCATCCAGACCGGTGATCTCGCCCGCGCCCACCGGATCGCCGCGCGCCTGCGCGCCGGCATCACCTGGGTGAACGGCTGGGCGATCCTCGACCCGGCCGTGCCCTTCGGCGGGGTGAAGGCTTCGGGCTGGGGACGCGAGGGCGGCCCGGAGGCGCTGCAGTCGTACCAGAAGGCCCACTCGATCGTGTTCGACCTGGGCGGCGCGCAATGACCGCGGGACGCGCGGCCATCGTCGAAGAGAGCCGAGACGGCGCCGCTCCCGCGACGCGGACGATCTCGGTCGCCGACGTCGAGTACGCCGAGCCCGGGCACGGCGAAGTGCTCGTGCGGCTCACCGCGACCGGGCTCTGCCACACCGATCTCGGGGTGCTGGCCGGTGGCATCCCGTTCCCCACCCCCGGGATCATCGGGCACGAAGGGGCCGGGCGCGTCGAGCGCGTCGGGCCGGGCGTGCGCGGGGTGAGTCCCGGGGATGCCGTGCTCTTGAGCTTCACCTCGTGCGGCGCGTGCGACGCCTGCGTCGGCGCCCACCCGGCGTACTGCGAGACGTGGCTGCCGCGGAACCTGCTCGGCGGTCTCCGCGACGGCGACTCGGGCGGGGTCACGCGCGACGGGGAGCCGGTCGCCGCGCACTTCTTCGGGCAGTCGTCGTTCGGCACCCACGCGATCGCCGACGAGCGCTCGCTGGTGCGGGTCGCCGACGACGCCGACCTCGCGGCGCTGGCTCCGCTCGGCTGCGGCGTGCTCACCGGCTTCGGATCGATGTGGAACGTGCTCGACCCGGGACCCGCGGATGTCGTGGCAGTCTACGGAGCCGGGGCGGTCGGCCTCTCCGCGGTGATGGCGGCGGCGCTCCGCGAGCCCGCGCGTCTCATCGCAATCGACCGCGTGTCCTCGCGCCTCGACCTCGCGCGCGAGCTCGGGGCGACCGACACCATCGACGCCGTACACGAAGACGTCGCCGCACGTCTGGCCGAGCTGACCGGTGGCCGCGGCGTCACCCTGAGCTTCGACACCACCGGGCACCCCGGGGTCGCCCGGACCGCCCTCGATGCCGCCGCCGCGCGCGGCACGGTGCTCGTGTGCGGGGCTCCGCCTCCGGGAACCGAGATCCCCGTCGACATCCAGCGCATCCTGACCGGCAAGATCCTCCGCGGCGTCACGATGGGCGACGCCGACCCGCGCGAGCTCATCCCGCGACTCGTCGCGCTGCACGCCGAGGGGCGCCTCCCGCTGGAGAAGCTCGAGCAGCAGTACCCCCTCGACGACATCGCCCGGGCGATCGACGACATGCACCACGGGCGGACGGTGAAGCCGGTCATCGTCCACTGAGCACCGGATGCCGTGCGCCCCGCGATCTCGCCGATCGCCCTCGCGCACGGCATCCGTGTTCCCGCCATAATCGCTCCATGTATGGAGAACGACTCGCCCGCTGGGAGAGGAAGGTGGAGTGGCCGCTGGTCATCGCGGCGCTCCTCTTCCTCGCCGCGTACGCGGCCCAGATCCTCGCCACACCGGAGGGCGTCGTCGAGACGGTGGCCGAGGTCGTGCTCAAGACGACGTGGGCGCTCTTCCTCTTGGACTACGTCGTGCGGCTCGCGATCGCCGAGCGTCGGTGGACGTGGTTCTGGCGGCATCTGCTCGACCTCGCGATCGTCGCCCTGCCGATGTTCCGGCCGCTCCGGCTCATGCGGTTCTTCACGATCATCGCGCTCATCCAGCGCAACACCGGCACGATGCTGCGAGGCCGGGTCGCGATGTTCACGATCGGCGCGACCGCCCTGACGGTGTTCGTCGCGGCGCTGGCCGTGTACGACGCCGAACAGAGCAGCGGCGGCCCCATCTCGACCTTCGGCGACGCCGTGTGGTGGGCGTTCGAGACCATCACGACCGTGGGCTACGGCGACTACTACCCCGTCACGGTGACCGGGCGCATCGTCGCCGTCGGCCTCATGGTCGGCGGGATCGCGCTCATCGGCGTGGTCACGGCGACCCTCGCCTCGTGGATCGTGCAGCGCGTCTCGGTCGAGGCGGAGGAGGCGTCGGCCGCCACCGAGACACAGGTCGAGGCGCTCCGCGGAGAGATCGCCGAGCTGAAGCAGATGCTGCGCGAGGCACCGCGGGCGTAGCCTCCGGGGACACGCCCGAGCGCGGGGCGAGGTGGCGGGGCGATGGTACGACTTCGGTAAGGTAACCCTTGCCTAAGTCATCGACGGCATCCCCCACCCGAAAGGACATCTCGCCATGCCCGCTCCCCGCTCTCCTCGACGGTTCGCCCTCCTCGCCGCCGCCGCGGGTCTCGCACTCGCCCTCTCCGGCTGCGCCGGCGGGGCGTCCGCCTCGCCCGCCGAAAGCGCGGCCTCGACCCACGAGGTGACGCACGCGCGCGGCACGACCGCGGTGAGCACGGCGCCGCAGCGCGTCGTCACGCTCGAGCCGCTCGAACTCGATACCGCGGTCGCGGTCGGGATCACCCCCGTCGGGGCGGCCGTGGCGAACATGGTCAACGGCGTGCCGAGCTACCTCGGCGTCGAGGGCGTCACGCCCGTCGGCACGGTGAGCGAGCCCGACCTCGAGGCCATCGCCGCGCTCAAGCCCGACCTCATCCTCGGCACCGAGTCCCGCCACTCCGGGCTGTACGACCAGCTCAGCGCGATCGCACCGACGGTGTTCATCGCCACGCAGGCCGATCCGTGGCGCGACAACGCCGCCCTGATCGGCGAGGCGCTCGGCCGCGAGGACGACGTGACGAAGGCCGTGGATGCCGTCGACCAGCGCTGCGACGAGATCAAGGGCGCGCACGACCTCGCCGGGAAGACGGCCGAGATGATCCGCCCGCGCGACGAGACGACGCTGAGCCTCTACGGCCCGGTCTCGTTCGCCGGGAGCCTGCTCGAGTGCGTCGGCTACACGATCCCCGACCACGAGTGGGAGGACGGCCTGCAGGCCGACATCTCGCCCGAGAACATCGCGAGCGCGACCGCCGACGCGGTCTTCGTCACCACGACCGACGTGAACGACCCGTCGACCGTTCCCGCGGCGATCGCGCAGAACGCCGCGGCGTTCCCCGTCGTCACGCTCGTCGACACGAGCACGTGGGTCGCGGGCGTCGGACCGAAGGGCGCGCAGTCGGTGCTCGACGACATCGAGACCTTCCTCGCATCGGGGAAATGACCTCGGTCGTCTCCCCGCGGGTGCCGGACACGGCACCCCGATCCCCACGGATCGGTCGGACCGCCGTCGGCACCGTCGTGCTGGCGGCGGTCCTCGCCGTCGCGATCGCGCTGTCGCTGATGATCGGCGCGAACCCCCTGCCCTGGCACGCGGTGTGGGCGTCGCTCACCGGCGCCGGCACCCCCGACACCGACTTCGTGGTGCAGGGACTCCGCGTGCCCCGCACCATCGCCGGCATCGTCGCCGGGGCCGCCCTGGGCGTCGCCGGAGCCCTCATGCAGGCGTTCTCGCGCAACCCGCTCGCCGACCCCGGCATCCTCGGCGTCAACGCGGGAGCCGCGTTCGCCGTCGCCCTGACGGTGGCACTGTTCGGCATCCAGAGCTCTCTCCTGCTCGTCTGGCCCGCGTTCCTCGGGGCGCTGGTCGTCACGGTCGCCGTCGCGCTCGTCGGCTCGTCGGGGCGCGGACCGGCCGATCCGATCCGTCTGACCCTCGCGGGTGTCGCGGTCGGTGCGGTGCTCTCGGGCATCACCTCGGGCATGATGCTGAGCAACCCCGACGCCTTCGACCTCATGCGCGGGTGGAACGCCGGATCGCTCCTCGGACGCGGTCTCGACGTCGTCCTCCCCGTGGTCCCTTTCATCGCGGTGGGGCTCGCGCTGGCGTTCGTGCTCGGCCGCGCGCTCAACGCGCTCGCTCTCGGCGACGACCTCGCCCGCGCCCAGGGCATTCCCGTCGGCGCCGTGCGGGTGGCATCCATCGCCGCGATCACCGTGCTCGCGGGAGCGGCGACCGCCCTGGTCGGACCCCTGTCGTTCGTCGGGCTCATGGTGCCGCACGTCGTGCGGTGGATCGTCGGACCCGACCAGCGCCGCATCCTCCCCCTCAGCGCTCTCGCGGCACCGATCGTCGTGCTGCTCGCCGACGTGCTCGGCCGCGTGATCATCGCCCCGGCCGAGGTGCCCGCCGGCATCGTCACCGCGTTCGTCGGCGCTCCCGTGCTCATCGCGCTCGCGCGCCGACGGAGAGCGAGCGCGCTGTGACGGCCGTCGACGTAGGGTACCGCCGGGTGGTCCTCGGCGCGCTGCCGGTGCGGCTGCGGAGCATCGTCGTCGGTGTCGCGGTGCTCGTCGCCGTCATCGTGCTCGCGGTGCTCTCGCTCGGCTGGGGCACGTATCCCGTGGCTCCGGATGCCGTCGTCCGCGCGCTCCTCGGAGCGGGAGACGCCCTCGACACCACCGTGGTCGTGAGCTGGCGCCTCCCCCGCGTCCTCGCCGCCCTCACCCTGGGCGCCCTCCTCGCGATCGCCGGGGCCCTGTTCCAGACGGTCACGCGCAATCCGCTCGCGAGCCCCGACATCCTGGGACTGTCCAACGGTGCCTTCACCGGCATGCTGCTGACGCTCGTGCTCGTCTCGACGTCGTGGCCGGCACGGGCGGCGGGCGCGCTGATCGGCTGTCTCGTGGCATCCGCCGTCATCTGGTTCCTGTCGTACCGCGGTGGTGTTCAGGGGTTCCGGCTGATCGTGGTGGGAATCGGCGTCTCGGCCATGCTCGCCTCGCTCAACACGTGGATGCTCCTGCAGATCGAGCTCGAGACGGCGATGTTCGCGTCGGCGTGGGGGCACGGCTCGCTCAACGGCGTCACCGGCGATGCGCTCGGCGGGGTGCTGCTGTGCGCGGCGCCGTTCGCGATCGCGGCCTTCGCGCTGGTGCCCGCGCTCCGTCAGCTGGAGCTGGGCGACGACATGGCCGCCGCGTCCGGCGTGCGCCCCCACCTGGTGCGCAGCCTCGCGCTGCTCGCCGGTGTGGTGCTCGTGGCCGCGGCGACCGCTGTCGCCGGCCCGATCGCCTTCGTCGCCCTCGCCGCCCCGCAGATCGCGCGGCGACTCGCCCGAACGCCGTCGCTGTCGCTCACGCTGTCGGCCCTCGTCGGCGCCCTGCTGCTGCTGGGCTCGGATGCCATCGCGCAGCACCTGCTGCCGGTGACCCTCCCCGTGGGCGTCGTCACCGTCTCGGTCGGCGGCGCGTACCTCATCGTCATGATCGTTACGGAGATCCGCCGCCGTGTCTGACCCCTCCCGCCTCGAAGCCCGCTCCGTCTCGCTCGCGTACGACGGCACCACCGTCGTCCCCGAGCTGACCGTCGCGATCCCACCCGGGTCGTTCACGGTGATCATCGGCCCGAATGCGTGCGGCAAGTCGACGCTGCTGCGCGGGCTCTCGCGCCTCCTCTCCCCCGCCGCCGGGACCGTCGTGCTCGACGGACGTGACATCTCGAGCTACCCCGCGAAAGAGGTCGCGCGCCGTCTCGGCCTCCTCCCGCAGAGCGCGCTCGCCCCCGACGGCATCACGGTCGCCGACCTCGTCGGCCGCGGCCGCTACCCGCACCAGTCGCTGCTGCGACAGTGGTCGAGCGCCGACGAGGCAGCGGTGAAGGAGGCTCTGGATGCCACGGGCACGACCGATCTGTCGGCCCGCCCCGTCGATGCACTCTCGGGTGGGCAGCGTCAGCGCGTCTGGGTCGCGATGGTGCTCGCGCAGCAGACCGACCTGCTGCTGCTCGACGAACCGACGACCTACCTCGACGTCGCGCACCAGGTCGAGCTCATGGAGCTGTTCGCCGAGCTGAACGCGCACGGTCGTACGGTCGTGGCCGTTCTGCACGACCTGAACCACGCCGCGCGGTACGCGAGCCACATCGTCGCGATGCGCGACGGCCGCATCGTCGCCGAGGGCGCTCCGCGCGAGGTCATCACGAGCCGACGCGTCGAGGAGGTCTACGGCCTGCCGAACGTCGTGATCGACGATCCGGTGACGGGCGGGCCGCTGGTGGTGCCGCTGCGCGGCGGGGCGTTCGCCGCGCGGGCCACGGCGGCGGCGACGGGACTCGACGCGTGAGCGGGGAGCGGATACCGGGGGTGGCGGCGGCAGGGGCTTCCCGCCCGGGCGACGACCGGATGCCGGCGGCCGGTGCCGCGGCGGGACCCGACGAGTCGTCGACGGCGGGGGCCGAGACCCCGCCGAGCGCGAGCCGCCCGTGGGAATACAGCGCATTCCCCGTCACCGTGTCCCGACGCGAGATGCTCTCCCCGAACTTCCTGCGGCTCACCTTCTCGGGCGACGCGCTGCAGCACTTCGCGCCGTGGGGCCTCGACCAACGCATCAAGCTCGTGCTGCCCCTCCCGGGCGGAGGACTCGCCGACTTCGGCCTCCTCGACGACCCCACCCCGCACCCCTCGGACTGGTACACGCGGTGGAAGGCACTGCCGCCGGACGAACGCAACGTCCTGCGCACCTACACGCCCGCCGCGATCCGCGCCGAGGCCGGAGAGATCGACGTCGACCTCTACCTGCACACCCCCGACGGTCCGGCATCGCGCTGGGCGCGCGGCGCGCGCGTGGGCGACACGCTCGTGATCACGGGCCCCGATGTCCGCAACGGATGGACGGGGTACGGCATCCATTGGCATCCGCCCGAGCAGTACACGTCGTTCCTGCTGGTCGCGGACGAGACGGCAATCCCCGCCGTGCGGGGCATCGCGGCGTCATTGCCGCCCGCCGCTCGCGGGATCGCGATCGTCGAGATCGGTGATCACGCCGACGACGTCACCGTCGCGGGCCTGAGCCGCCAGGTCGACGTGCGGGTCGTCGGGCGCGGCGAGACCGAGGCCGCCGTGCGCGCGTGGGCCACGCCCGACGTCGACGTCGCGTGGCTCGCCGGAGAATCGGGGGTCGTCACGGCTTCGCGACGCGTGCTGGTCCGCGAGCTCGGCCTGCCGCGCGAGCGCGTCGCGTTCCTCGGGTACTGGCGCGAGGGCGGAGCGCTCGTGGACTGAAGCGCGGCGGGCTGCGCGAAACTCCTGAGTTTTCGCGTTCCCGAGCGGACAAGCAGTCCCTTGTCGCCCCCCGCGAGCCGGTTTCTCAGGAGTTTCGCACAACGCGACCGCACCACGGCGCGCGCGGACGAAGGCCCGCGTCACGGCAGAGCGTCGGCGCTCGGGTCAGGGCTCAGGTCAGGGCTCGGGTCAGGGCTCGGTCGGCAGATCGGGGAACAGCGAGGGCGCCTGCCTGTGGTGGGTCTGCTGCTCGTAGGCGTACGCGAAGCCGATCAGGCGGTCCTCGGCATAGGGCGCGCCCAGGAACTCGAGACCCCGGTGGATCCCCAGGATCGTCCCCTCCGGCAGGTCGACGTCGGTGGCCCCCATGGGAACCGAGATCGCCGGGTAGCCGCTGGCCGCGCTGATGAGATTGTTGAAGCCCGAGAGGAGGTCGGGGGCGCCCGTGCTCGGATAGATGAGGGCGTCGAGGTCGTTCTCCCGCATGAGCTGGTCGATCCGCTCCTGGACCGCCTTCTGCCCCGCGCGGAAGGGGCCGTAGGCCGCCTCGCGCTGCTCCGTGGTCGTCGAGGCGAACTCGCGCACGACCTCCGCCGGCCAGCTCGAGAGCGGGTGCCCCGCCGCTTCGGCATCGGCGACCTTCTGCGCCAGGTCGGCGAACGTGTAGCCGGGCCGGTAGTAGGTGTCGAGGTACACGTCGACTCCGTGGGTGAAGGTCTTGCTCCCGTGGATGTCCTCCATCCGCCCGCCACCGACCGGGTCGAACGAGGCGATGTCGACCACCGTGGCTCCCGCGGCCTCCAGGTCGGCGCGCGCCGCGGCGACGAGCTGGAAGTCCCCGGTCTGCGCGTCCGTGGGTCCACGGTCCACGAGGTAGCCGACGCGGACGCCCTGAAGAGCGTTCGGATCGAGGCTGCTCGCGTACGAGGCGGGCTTGCGGAACGCCTCCGGAGCGATCGCGTGCTCGCCGGGCGCGGCCTCCGCCAGCGCGTCGAGCGTCAGCGCGGCATCCGAGACCGTCCGTGTCATGGGACCGATGGTGTCGCGGTACTCGTCGAGGGGAAGGACACCCTCACGACTGACGAGGCCGACGGTCGGACGGATGCCGACCAGGGCGTTGTACGAAGAGGGGACGCGTACCGAGCCGCCGGTGTCGGTGCCGAGCCCCACCGCTCCGAGGTTGGCAGAGACCGATGCGCCGGTGCCGCCGCTCGACCCGCCCGGGGGGAGATCGAAGCCGTAGGCGTTCTTGGTGTTGCCGTACGAGCTGTTCGACACGACGGTCGACATCGCGAACTCCGACAGGTTGGCCTTCGCGATCACGATCGCCCCCATCGCCTTCAGCCGCGAGATGGCCTCGGCGTCCGTCGAGGTCACGTTGTCGGCGAGGCACGCGCAACCCGCAGTGGTGGCGAGACCCGCCAGGTTGATGTTGTCCTTCGCGATGACCGGGATGCCGTGCAGGATGCTGCGCGGCCCGGTCGCTGCCCGCTCCGCGTCGAGAGCCGCAGCCTCGGCCATGGCCGTCGGGTTCGTCGCGATGATGGACTCGAGCGCCGCGTCCGGGTCGCGGGGGTCGAGCCCGGCCGTGCGATCGTAGGCGGCGATGCGGCGCAGGTATTGCGCCGTCAGCTCCTGGGAGGTGAGCGTCCCGGCCGTCATCGCCTTCTGGATCGCGACGACGTCGGTCTCCTGCAGCTCGAAGGGGTCGTCGTCGTAGACGAACTGCTTCGAGAGCGCGGCGACGTCGGTCACCGTGATCGCGCCGTCCTGATCCGCGTCCGCCGCGGCGACGGCATCCCATCCGGGATCACCGGCCTTCCGTCCGACGGCGGTCATCAACACGGTCAGGTCGTCGCGGTCGACCTTCGCATCGCCGGTGAGTTCGCCGCGCTGGTAGGCGGGGGCCGGATAGCTGACCGAGTCGGTGTCGGCGCGCGCCGGCGCGACCGTGCCGAACACCAGCGCCGCCGCGGTGACGGCGGTCGTCGCCGTCGCGATCATCGTCCTTCTCACGGGTGTTCCTCTCCCCCGGTCGGAGCGGGTCGGGTTCATGCTTGACCCCCGTGATTGCGCGCGGCGCGACGGAGCCGTCGCCTCATCAGCACGATCGCGGCCGCCCCGAGCAGCACGACGACCGCGATGAGCGCCCACACCAGCGCGGCGGTCGAGTCCGCGGATACCGGCGCGGCGTCGGCGGCCGCCTCGTTCGTGACACCGGCGGCTCCGGCGGAGGGGCTGGCCGAACTCCGCGGGGCGGATTCCGCTTCGTCCGCCGCGCGGATCGTGATCGGGAGCGACGTCACCGCGAGCCCCCGCGAGAGGACGATGATCTCGTGCTCCCCGGCGGGGGCGGTCGCGGGGATCGTCGCCTCGAGGGCGAACGATCCGGTCTCGTCCGCCGTCACCTCGCCCAGGAGCGTCGAGTCGGAATCCAATCCGACCCGATACGCGGAACCCGGGGTCATCCCGCGGGCGGTCAGGGTGATGGTCTCGCCGACCCGCGGGGTGAGCGATGACGCCGTGATCCTCGGCGATGTCGCGGTCGGGGCCGCGGACGACTGCGGGGCCGAGCCGCGGAACGTCGTGTCTCCGCCGCGCGGTGCGCTCGAACCCTGCCCCGTCACCGAGATCGCGGGCGGCTCGGCCTGCCCGCCCGGCGTGGACGGCTCCGGCGCCGACGACGAGGGAGCGACCGTGTAGCTCAGGCCGATGGCGGGCGCGAGCGTCGTGCCGACCAGGGCGGAGTCGATGATCGTGACCTCGTCGATGCGGAGGAACGCCTCTCCCGGTGCTTTCGCCACGAAGCCCAACGACCCGAGGGAGAGGTCGCCCGCTCGGCCGCTCGAGGTTCCCAGACGCGTCACGGTGAAGTCGATCGCTCCCTCGACGCCCGACACGCTGAACATGCCCGGAAAGTCCGACGTCACCGCGGCGGGGTCGAGAACGACACGGTCGGCGTCGTAGGTGACGCGCACCGTCGCGGCGTAGAGGTCGGTCGCCCCGGCCACTCCGAGGTCGAGTGCGACCGGATCCCCCGCCGCGCCGTCGGTGTCGGACAGCTCCGCCCTCAGCGACGGAGAGGACTCGGCGGCCATCGCGGCGGATGTCGCGGAGCCGAGGAGCGTGGTCGCCACGATCGTCGACAGCAGGAGGACGAGCCAGCGGCTTCGGAGTCGCGGCATGCGATGGGCCTCACGGTCGGCGGGAAAACGCGTCGGGTTCGCCGACTCCGCCCACCATACTGTGAATCGCCTGACGGTTCGTTCTGTCTCCGCTGAGTCCGAGCGGGACGCTCGGTCCCGCCGTCTGTGTGTCCGCGCGGAACCACGGCGTCCGGTGCCGACCTCGCGTCAGCGCATCAGGTCCAGCACCGACAGTCCGGCGCCGACGACCCACCCCTGGGTGAGGGCGGCGAGTTCGGGGACATCCTGCAGCGCGACTCCCCCGCTGGTGATGACCACGACGGTGCGGTCGCGCACGACCTGCACACTCGTGATGTTGACCTGCGCGGCCGGATCGTACTGTCCGCCCGCCGTGAGCGCCCACGCGTCGTCGGCAGCGAGCGGAGGGTCGTCGATCGTCCAGCCGAGATCGTCGTAGTCCTGCTCGATGAGGCTCGGGTCGCGCATGATGCCGATGCTGATCCCGCCGTAGGGCCGACGCGCGCTGCACCGCCCCGTTCTCGTGCGCTCCCCTGTTCTCGCGACGTGCACGCCGCTCAGAACAGCTGCCGGAAGTTCGTCGCGGCGAGGTCGATCAGCTCGTCGCCGCGCCCCGAGAGCACCGTGCGGATCGCGTAGAGGGTGAAGCCCTTGGCCTGCTCGAGCGTGACGGAGGGCGGCATCGACAGCTCCTGCCGCGCGGTCTTCACCGAGACCAGCGCCGGCCCGTCGTGCGCGAGGGCCGCGGACAACGCGCCCTCGAGGTCGTTCGCGTCGTCCACGCGGAAGCCCTTCAGTCCGATCGCCTCGGCGACCGCGGCGAAGTCGGGGTTCTTCAGATCGGTACCGAAGGTGACGAAGCCCGCGGCCTTCATCTCGAGCTCGACGAAGTTCAGCGAGGAGTTGTCGAAGACGACGACCTTCACCGGCAGGTCGTTCTGCACGATCGTGATGAGCTCGCCGAGCAGCATCGCGAGGCCGCCGTCACCGGCGAGGGCGATGACCTGCCGATCGGGGAACGCCGACTGCGCTCCGATCGCGTGCGAGACCGCGTTGGCCATCGTGCCGTGCGAGAACGACCCGATCAGGCGACGTTCGCGCGTCATCGTGAGGTAGCGCGCGGCCCACACCACGGGCGAGCCGACGTCGGGGATGAAGACGGCGTCGTCCTCGGCGAGGCGGTCGAGCGTCCGCGCGACGAACTGCGGGTGCAGCGGCTTTCCGCGACCCGTCGGCACGGCGAGGTCGTCGAGCTTCGCGCGCGTCTTGCGGTAGTGCTCGCGCGCGTCGTCGGCGTGCCGCGAGGACTTCCCCTCGGTGAGCAGCGGCAGCAGCGCCTGGACCGTGTCGCGGACGGTGCCGACCAGACCGATGTCGACCGGATGCCGCCGGCCCAGCTGCGCACCCCGGATGTCGACCTGGATGTGCGTGGCGTGCTGCGGATAGAACTGCGGGTACGGGAAGTCCGTGCCGAGCATCAGCACCACGTCGGCGTCTTCCATCGCGCGGTAGCCCGACGAGAAGCCGAGGAGTCCGGTCATCCCGACGTCGTAGGGGTTCTCCCATTCGATGTGCTCCTTGCCGCGCAGGGCGTGCACGACGGGCGCCTGCAGACGCTCGGCGAGTTCGACGACCTCGTCGTGCGCCCCGGCGACGCCCGCACCCGCGAGGATCGTGACCTTCCGGGCGGCGTTGAGCACCTCGGCCGTGCGTCGAAGCTCCTCGTCGGAGGGAAGGATGCGAGGGGTCGCGCGCTCGATCGCGACGACCCGCTCGTTCTTGGCCTTCGCCAGCAGCACGTCTCCGGGGATGACGAGCACCGCGACCCCGCGCTTCTCGATCGCCTCGCGCATCGCGATCTCGAGCAGGCGCGGCATCTGCACGGGGTCGGCGACGTACTCGACGTAGACGGAGCACTCGCGGAACAACTCCTGCGGGTGCGTCTCCTGGAAGTAGTTCGTGCCGATCTCGGCCGTCGGGATGTGCGCGGCGATCGCCAGGACCGGAACCCGCGAGCGGTTGGCGTCGTAGAGACCGTTGATGAGGTGAAGGTTCCCCGGCCCGCAGCTGCCCGCGCACACCGTGAGCTCGCCGGTCAACTCGGCCTCGGCCGCGGCCGCGAAAGCCGCCCCCTCCTCGTGCCGCACGTGCTGCCACCGGATCACGCCGTCTCGGCGGATGGCGTCCGTGAAGCCGTTCAACGAATCGCCCGGAAGGCCGTAGACCCGTTCGATGTTGTGGCGGCGGAGGGAGGCGACGATGTTCTCAGCGACGGTGGTCACGGGGAGTCCTTTCGACGAGCGTGCGGTACCCCTCACGCTACGCCCGTCCGGGAACGGGGAGACGGGCCCACCGAGGGCCACGGATGGATGCTGAGATGGACCCATGAGCGTCACGTTGGCTCCCTACCCCCTGCCGCCCGGCTGGAACCTCCGCCCGGCGCGGCCGCGGTCGCGGCTCCTCACCAGCGTGCTCGTCGTGTGCTGCCTCGCGCTCTCGGCTGCGCTGTGGGTCGCCGTCGTCGGCGAGCAGACCGTCCTCGGGACGATCGTCGCGCTGGTGCTCCTCGGGTTCCTCGCGGTGGTCGCCGTCGGGGGCGAGCGTGCGGGCGGCGAGCGCGCGCTGCCCGAGTTCGTGAACGCGCTCGCGCTCACGCGCGCCGAGACAAGACCCGCCGACTCGTGGGTGTCGTTCTTCCGGCAGCGCGCCCCTTCGCTGTGGTCGTGCCTGTGGCTGCTCGGGGGTGGTCTGGTGACGACGGTGGCGTGCGGCATCCTGATCGTCCGCTGCATCGTGGAAGGCGGTCAGTCGCTGCTTGTTCTCGTCTTCCTCGTGCCGCTGACGCTGGCCGCGGCGATCGTCGCTCTCGCCGGCGCGAACTCACTCGCGGTGCGCGGGCGTGCGCGGTGGTTCGCGCGGCGTCCGCGCGGCCTGGTGGTGGGCCGCTCCGGCGTCACGCTGTACTCGTTCGATCGCGGCGACTACGACCGCTCCTGGCCGTGGGACGCGATCATCGACGTCGTACCGGGCGGACCCGTCGACGCACGGCGCGGGAACACGGTGCCCGAGCTGAAGCTCCGCGCCGCGGGCGCCGACGGGTCGATCGAGGAACACCGCGTCCCCGTCGACTCGCTCGCGTCGCACGCGTGGCTCGTGTACGTCGTGCTCCGGTTCTGGAGAGAGCACCCCGAGGTGCGCGACGAGCTCGACACGAGCGCGGGCCAGGACCGCATGGCGTCCTGGATGGCCGGGTTGACCGAGGCGGCGGACGCGCGCCGCGTCTAGGCCGCGCGGATCGTGCCCGGCGTCACACCCCAGACGCGGCGGAAGTGCCGCGCGAGGTGGGCCTGGTCGTGGAAGCCTGTGCGGGCCGCGACGTCGGCAGGACGGCATCCCTCCCCCAGCAGACGACGGGCGGCGTCGACCCGGCGGCCGACGAGGTAGCGGTGCGGCGCGATGCCGTACGTGGCAGAGAACACCCGGACGAGGTGGCTGGGGTGCGCGCCGAGCTCTGCGGCGGCCTCGGCGATCGTGAACGACTCGGTGTAGCGGTCGTCGAGCATCGCGCGAAGCCGTCGGGCGAGCGGCGTGTCTCGGCGTGCCGACGCCGATGAGCCGGCGTGCGCGAGCACGGTGTCGCGGACGGCGAGCAGCCAGTGCTCGGCGGCCATCTCGTCGCCCGGGTGGGCGAGCGCCGCGTGCACGCGCCGCGCGGCGGTCTGCGCCGGGGCGTTCGTGAGCGTGGGGCGATCCGCGATGCGGGCGGCGACGCCGGCGTCGAGCCAGTCGCCCCGGAGATACAGCACCTGCTTGCGGTAGCCCGAGCCGTCGACCGACGGACGACCGTCGTGCGCGATCCCGGGCGGCAGCAGGGTCAGCGCCGTCGGCGTCGCGTGATGCTCGGCGCGGTCGAGGGAGTAGGTCACGGCACCGCGATCGACGAGCATCACGGCCCAGTCGTCGTGCGTGTGCGGCGGGTAGCTGTGCGCGAAGCTCGCGTGATACACCTCGCGCAGCATCGGGACGTCGGGATGCCACGCCCGCACCCGATCACCCATGCAAGAAACGTACAAGACACCCCCGACACCGGGGTCCGAGGCTGGAGGCATGACCGATGCCTCTCCCGCTCCGCTGTTCGACACGAAGGTGGTCGTCGTGCTCGCCGACGACCTCGCCCCCTGGCAAGAGCTCAACGTCACGGCCTTCGTGATGAGCGGCATCGCCACGAGCGCCCCCGACCTCGTCGGCGAGCCGTACCGCGACGCCGACGGCACGACCTACTCGCCGATGCTCCGTCAGCCCGTCATGGTGATGACCGCGGATGCCGAGACCCTCGCCCGCGCGCGAGCGAAGGCCGCGGCGCGCGACGACGTCGCCCTGGCCGTGTACACGCGCGAGCTGTTCTCGACCTCGCACGACGCCGCGAATCGCACGGCCGTCGCGGCGGTGGCCGCCGCCGACCTCGATCTCGTGGGGATCGCGCTCCGGGGACCGCGCAACGCCGTCGACCGGATCACGAAGGGGGCGCGCTTCCACGCGTGAGGTGGGGTCAGCCCGCCGAGCCCGCATCGAGACGCGCCTCGAGCGCGGCGATCCTCTGCTCGAGGAAGGCGATGTACTCCGCGGTGTACGCGAGCTTCGCTTCGAGACGGTCGAGGCGCGGGGCGACGTGCCCGACGTTGTAGTGCAGCGGCGTCTTGAGCGGATGGTCGGCGTCGATGGCCGCCAGGACGGCGGAAAGACGGGTCGTCGGATCACCGGAGGGAATGGTCATAGGGCCAGTCTCGCGCTCCGCGGGCCGAGCCGTCACCGTCCCGGCGTGAGCAGCCCGCTCTCGTAGGCCGCGATGACGAGCTGGGCGCGGTCGTGCGCGCCCAGCTTCAGCATCGTGTTCTTCACGTGCGTCTTCGCGGTGTGCGGAGAGATATACAGGTGCGCGGCGATCTCGTCGTTGGAGCGCCCGCGCGCGACGTGCAGCAGCACCTCGCGCTCGCGGTCGGTGAGGCCATCCAGCGAGACGGGAGCCGGCACGTCCGATGACCCCGTGGCCCGCACGTACTTCTCGATCAGCGCGCGCGTCGCGGCGGGTGAGAGCAGCGCCCCGCCCTCGTGGACCGACAGCACGGCTCGCACGATGTCGTCGGGTTCGGCGCCCTTGCCGATGAAGCCGCTCGCCCCGGCGCGCAGCGCGGCGACGACGTAGTCGTCTTCCTCGAAGGTCGTGAGGATCAGCACCCGGGTCTCGGCGAGCGCCGGATCGGCGCAGACGAGCGCGGTCAGCTCGATGCCGTCGCGGCGCGGCATCCGGATGTCCGACACAACGACGTCGGGGCGGAGCCTGCGCGCGAGATCGACCCCGGCGTCGCCGTCCGCGGCCTCGCCGACGACCGAGATCCCCTCGGCCGCATCCAGCAGGTCCCGCACAGCCGTGCGGATGAGCGCCTGGTCGTCGACGACGATCACGGTCGTCATGACGCCCGCTCCGGCGAAGACTCGGGCCACCGCGCGGCCCGGGCCGGCCCCCCGGCGGGCGCTCCCTGGCGCGCGGGCAACGGCAGCCGCGCGGCGAGCCGGTAACCACCGGGAGCGAGCCCCGCCTCGAGGGCGCCGCGCACCGCGTCGACGCGCTCTCGGAGCCCCACGAGTCCGAAGCCAGACGGGGGAAGCTCCTGGTCACCGGCGTCGGGCACTCGCTCGATCGGATTCGTCACGACGATCTCCAGTTCGTCACCGTCGCGACGCAGCAGCACGTGCGCGCGGCGGGTGGTGCCGTGCTTGAGCGCGTTCGTGAGTCCCTCCTGCACGACGCGATAGGCCACGATGTCGACGCCGAGCGGGATGCCGGCGGCCTCGGCATTCGTCCCGATCTCGTCGCGCACCACGACGTCCCACCCGGCGACGCGCACCGACTCGACGATCTCGGGCACTCGCGCGAGCCCCGGCTGGACGCGGACGGGAGCGTCGTCGGGGGCGCGCAGGACGCTCATCATCGTGCCGATCTCGCCGAGCACGTCGCGTGAGGCGGTGCGGATGGTGGCGAGGGCCTCGCGCGCGCGGTCGGGGCGCGTCTCGAGCATCGAGGTGGCGACACCCGCGTTCAGGCTGATCACCGAGATCCGGTGCGCGACGGCGTCGTGCAGGTCGCGGGCGATGCGCAGGCGTTCCTCGGTGACGCGGCGCCGCGCCTCGGACTCGCGCGTCTCCTCGGCACGGCGCGCCCTCTCGACGACGGCTTCGACGTACGCGCGGCGCGAGCGCGCCGCATCGCCCACCGCCCCGGCAAGCGACAGCGACAGCGCCACCTGGAGCACGCGGGTGTCCATGCCCGACACGAGCGAGACGATCACGCCGGTCGAGAGCACCGCGACCACGGCGGCGGCCGTCGCGATGATCGACGAGCGACGCGGGGTGCGGTGCGCCACGCCGTAGGTCGCGACGACCATGGCCACCGCGCCGCCGGGAGAGAGAGTGCCGAGCGTCAGGGCGGCGGCCCACGCGGCGACGCACACGGCGAGCACCGTCCGCGGCCACCGACGGCGGAAGGGCAGGGCGAGCGCGGGCGACAGCACGAGGGCGTACGCGAGCGGGCTCGAGGGCCGCATCTCGGCGAAGGGAAGGGGCGCGAACGCCGGGCCGGCGACAAGCACGACGACGAACGCGTCGATCAACCACGGGCGACCGGCCCACGGCCAGCGCGGCACCGCATCGCTCGTCTCGTCGGCCCTCACCGCTCCAGTCTCGCGCGTCCGGACGCCCCGGGCCATCGCCCGACGGGGGCATCCGCGAATCCCCCACGCGGGGTAGACGGTCACCCCACCGGTGGGACGCGCAGCGCCCCACCCGCGAGCGAGGGTGAGGGCATGGCATCCGACCCTCCTCCCCCGCTCCTCTCGGTCACCGATCTGCACAAGTCCTACGGACGCGGCTCCGCGCGCTTCGACGCCCTCCGCGGCGTGAGCCTCGACATCCGTCGCGGCGAGAGCATCGCGATCGTCGGCAAGAGCGGATCCGGTAAATCGACGCTCATGCACCTGCTCGCCCTCATGGACGCTCCGACCCGGGGCACCGTGCGCCTGGACGGAGTGGATGCCACGACCCTGCGCGGCCGTCGACTCAACCGCACGCGCAACCAGACGTTCGGATTCGTGTTCCAGCAGTTCTTCCTCACCCCCAGCGCCTCCGTGTTCGACAACGTCGTGCTGCCGCTGAAGATCGCGGGCGTGGGCCGCGCCGAGCGTTCCCGACGTGGAAAGGCGGCGCTCGCCGAACTCGACATGGCCGACAAGGCACGCAACAAGGCCACCGCGCTCTCGGGCGGGCAGAAGCAACGCGCGGTCATCGCGCGGGCTCTCGTGAACGACCCCCAGGTGATCTTCGCCGACGAGCCCACCGGCAACCTCGACACGGCCACCGGCGCCGTCGTCGAGGACATCCTCTTCCGCCTGAACCGTGAGCACGGCATCACGCTCATCGTCGTCACGCACGACGAAGACCTCGCCGCGCGCTGCGATCGACGGGTGCAGATCCGCGACGGCCTGATCGTCGCCGACGAACGGAGCGCCGCATGAGAACCGTCGACCTCGTCTCCACCGCCGTCGCGAACACATTCCGCTCGAAGACGCGCACGATCCTCACGGTGCTCGCGATCTTCGTCGGCGCCTTCACCCTCACCATCACGAACGGTCTGGGCACGGGCATCAACGCGTTCATCGACAGCACCGTCGCCTCGATGGGCGCCTCCGACGTGCTGACCGTGACGAAGACCACCACGGCGACCTCGACCGGGCCGCAGAAATACGATCCGGATGCCGTCGCCTCGGCGTCGCAACCCGGGGGGCGCCCCGGCGGCACGACGGAAGTGACCGCGCTCACCGACCAGGACATCACGACGATCGGCGGAATCGCGGGCGTCGAGAAGGTCGTCCCCGTGACGTCGGTGTCGATCGACTACGTCGAGGCAGCGGGCGGCGACCCGTACGTGGCACAGGTCGGTAGCCTCGTCGCCGGCCAGACCCCGCGGATCGCCGACGGGTCCGCACCCGACGACGGCTCCGACACGCTGCAGGTCGCCCTCCCTTCGGCACTGGTGACGCCCCTCGGCTTCGCGGACGCCGCGGACGCGGTCGGGGCGACCGTGACGATCGCGGTGACCGACCCGGTGCGCACACAGCATCTCGTCGAGGCGACCGTGACCGGGGTCACCGAAGACGCGTTCGGCGGCACCACCTCGCTCACGACGAACACTGCCCTCGAGAAGGAGCTGTTCACGCTGCAGAACACCGGGGTCCCCGCCGACCAGCTCGACCGGTACGCCTCGGCGAGCGTGACGGTGTCGGCGGGAGCGACGCCCACGGAGATCGATCAGGTGAAGGCGGCGCTGAGCGACGCCGGCTACACGGGCACGACCGTCGCCGATCAGCTCGGCACGTTCGAGTCGGTGATCAACGGCATCGTCCTGGTGCTCAACGCGTTCGCGATCATCGCGCTGCTGGCGGCGAGCTTCGGCATCGTGAACACCCTGCTCATGTCGGTGCAGGAACGCACGCGGGAGATCGGCCTCATGAAGGCGATGGGAATGGGGAGCGGGCGGATCTTCTCGCTCTTCAGCCTCGAGGCGATCTTCATCGGCCTGCTCGGCAGCGCTCTCGGCGCGGTCATCGCGATCGGTGTCGGCACGGCGGTGAGCGCGCAGCTCGCGGCGAGCCTGTTCAGCGACCTGCCGGGGCTGCAGCTGATCGCGTTCGACCCGGTGTCGATCCTCGTGACGACCCTCGCGGTGATGGGCATCGCATTCCTCGCGGGCACTCTCCCGGCGGCGCGGGCTGCGCGGGCCGATCCCGTGGAGTCGCTGCGCTACGAGTGACGGCGAAACGGGCGGCGGACCTCCGGGTCCGCCGCCCGTCGGTCGCGAAGGGCCGGCGTCACGGCATCCGTCACGAGATCTCTCCCGCCGTCGACTGGCCCGGGGCGAACATGATGATCGCCGCGCCGACGAGGGCGATCGCCGAGCCGACGTAGTCCCAGGTCGTGGGACGGAAGCCGTCGACGACGACCCCCCACGCGAGCGAGCCGGCGATGAAGACTCCCCCGTACGCGGCGAGGACCCGCCCGAAGTTCGCGTCGGGCTGGAGCGCCGCGAAGAACCCGTAGGCGCCGAGAGCGACGATGCCCAGCAGCGCGAACCACCAGCCCCGGTTCTCGCGCACGGCCTGCCAGATGAGCCACGCCCCGCCGATCTCGGCCAGGGCGGCGACGGCGAAGAGGATGACGATCCGGGCGGTGGTCATTCCGCCATTATCCGGGTGAGCGCTCGAGGGTCGTCTCGCCCGCTCGCGCCCGCTTCCCCGCCGACACCGTCAACCCCGCCCCCTTCAGCGCGTGGAGCAGGCGTCGCGGGAGCTCGGGGACCGTCGGCGCCGTCCCTCTCGGTCGGCGCGCCATGCCGACCAGCAGCACGAGTCCGGGCCCTTCCGCCGGGCGTACGACGATCCGCGTCGGCGGGTTGCGCGACGACACGGTCAGGCTCCGGATGCCATCGGTCCCGGCATCCATCAGCGTGACGCCGTCGATGGTCCGCACCCGCACGCGCTCCGCGCTGAGGCACAGCTCCACCGTGGTCGTGCGCGCTCGCGCGAGAGCGCCGACCACCAGGTACACGGGCGCCCCCACCGCCCAGCCGAGCAGGAGGAGGATCGCCATCGGGCCGAGCCTCTGCGCGAGGTCGGCGAAGACGAGCACGAACGTCGCCATCGCGCCGGCCGCCAGCACGCCGAGCACCGCGCCGACCGCGAGGTAGGCCGAACGTCGGAGCGGCACGACGGGGAGCCGGAGCGTCCACTCGCTGCCGCAGCGCTCCCACGCGGGCTCGATGAGCTGGGCGGCCCTCTTATCCGAGGTCGTCTGGACGGCCGCGGTCACTCGCCCGACCAACGAGAGCCAGATCCAGCCCGCGAAGGGCGCCATCGCGAACGAAAGGGTCGAGCGCACGGTCAGCGGTACCGCCACGGGCCAGTCCCCCGGCTGCACGATCAGGAAGACCGCGAACCCGGCCGCGATCCCCAGCGCGAGGTGCGCCGCCACCGACACCGCGCGGGTCCGCACGAACGCGAGCGCGTGCAGAAGCGTCTGCGCCAGCGCCCATCCCGCAACGAGCGAGAGCAGGAAGCCCCAGAACTCCTGCGCGAGACCGAACAGCGCCACCGCCCCCGCGAAGCAGACGACCGCCCACGGGAACGGATGCCACAGCACCCGCCGCGCGAGGGATCCGGCCGGGGTGGGGGTCACGGGAGTCCTTCCGGTGGGCGACCTCACGATTCTAGGAAGACCGCGCAACCCCGTCCCCGACACCGAGCGCCCGTGTCAGGCTCGACAGGTGAAATCCTTCCGATGCCGCGTGTGTGGGAACGCCCTCTGGTTCGAGAACTCGGTCTGCGTGTCATGCCACACCCCGCTCGGCTTCTCGCGCGACGAGGTCGAGATCGTTCCCGTCGATGCGAATGGTCGGTACATCGATGCGGAGGGACGAGCCTGGCACGTGTGCCGCAACCTGAACCTGTCGGGCTGCACGTGGCTCGCGCCGGTCGAGGGAGGGCAGTGCTCGGCCTGCGATCTCACCCGCGTGCGCCCGAACGACGCCGACGCGAAAGGGCTCTCGCAGTACCCCGTCGCCGAACGTGCGAAGCGCTGGCTGCTCGTCGAGCTCGACCGTCTCGGCTTCCCCGTCGTCGGCAAGGCCGAGGACCCCGAGCGCGGCCTCTGCTTCGACCTGCTGTCGAGCGTCGCCGAGGACGTCACGATCGGCCACGCGGACGGGGTGATCACGATCGACCTCGCCGAGAGCGACGACGCGTACCGCGTCCGGGTTCAGGAGCAGTTGGGCGAGGCGTACCGCACGATGCTCGGCCACTTCCGCCACGAGAGCGGGCACTACTTCGAGTGGATCCTCGTCGAGGGCACCGACCGCCGCAGCGAGGCGCGCGCGCTCTTCGGCGACGAGACCGCCGACTACCAGGCCGAGATCGACCGCCACTACTCCGAGGGTCCCCCGGCCGACTGGCCCGAGCGCTACATCTCGACGTACGCGACCATGCACCCCTACGAGGATTTCGCCGAGACCTGGGCGCACTACCTCCACATCACCGACACGGTCGAGACGGCCGCCGCCAACGGTCTCTCGCGCGTCGACTCCTCGGCATCCGTCCCCTTCCGCACGCTGGTGACGGATGTCTGGATGCCGCTCGCGAGCGCCCTCAACATGGTCAACCGGTCGATGGGCAAGGACGACCTCTACCCCTTCCTCCTGCCGGATCCGGTGCTCGACAAGCTCGACTTCGTCGCGTCCCTCCGGGACGGGGAATCGGGGAACGGGTCAGCCGGCGCCGACCAGCGCTCGCGCTGAGCCCCAGGAAGGTGCCGCCCCGCCATCTGGACGACGGCGAGCACCGCGGGGTGTGAGATGAGGGACAGCGATCGCGCAACCCCCGACGGTGCTCCTCAGGCGAACCCCGCCTTCAACGCGTCGAGGTGCGCGCGCGTCGCAGCGGCGGCGATCTCGGCCCGGCGCTCGCCGATCGCCGCGACGACGTCGGCGTGGGCGTCGTGGTCACGGCCCTCGTCCGCGACGGGGCGCAGGCGCAGCATGTCGACCATCGCTCGGCGCACGCGCGGGACGAAGCCGTCGAACATCTCGGTGAGAACGTCGTTGTGCGCCGCGACGACGATCGCGCGGTGCAGCACCATGTCGGCATCCACGTGTTCCTCGACGCTCTGCCCCGGCGCCGTGCGCTCCGCCAGCGCGCGCTTGATGGATCGCAGGTCGGACGGGGTCCGGCGCACGGCCGCGAGCGCGGCCGCCTCGACCTCGATCGCCGTGCGCGCCTCGAGCACCGTGACGATGTCGGCGCGACGGAGCACCTGCTCCCAGTCCTCGGGAACGTCGACGGCGGTGACGTACACGCCCGATCCGTGTCGCGAGTCGAGCACGCCTCGACCCGCGAGCTGCCGGATCGCCTCGCGCACGGTGGACCGTCCCACGCCCAGTTGCGGCGCGAGGGTCGTCTCGCCCGGGAGCTTGGCGCCCAGCGCCCACTCCCCCGCCCGGATGCGCGCGAGCAGCACGTCGGCGGCCTGGTCGGCGAGGGGTACGCGTTTCAGGTCCGGCATCCTGACTCCTCAACTTGTCTGAGGACTTATGCTACCGTCTTGCCATGTCCTTCCGCGGATTCCTCCTTCTTCGTCGCCACGACGGGGCCTGATCAGACCGGCTCCCCGTCGTGGAGCCGCACGCTGCGACGGTCGCCCCCGCGACACCCCGAGGAACCGAGAAACATGACCACCTGGAACAGGCAGCGCCCCTCGCACATGCCCTCTCACCGCTACACCGACGTCTTCTCGCGCGTCGACGTTCCCCTGGCCGACACCGAACGGCAGTGGCCGACGCGCCGCATCACCGAGGCACCGCTCTGGGTCCCCGTCGACCTGCGCGACGGCAACCAGGCGCTCGCCGAACCCATGGACCCCGAGCGCAAGCGCCTCTTCTTCGACCTCATGGTCCGGATGGGGTACACCGAGATCGAGGTGGGCTACCCCTCCGCCTCGCAGACCGACTTCGACTTCGTCCGGCTCATCGCCGAGAGCGACATCGCCCCCGACGACGTCACGATCGTCGTCTTCACCCCGGCGCGCCGCGACCTCATCGAACGCACGGTCGCCTCGATCAGCGGCATCCGGAACGAGGTGGTCATCCACCTCTACACCGCGACGGCTCCGACCTGGCGCGAGACCGTGCTCGGCAGGGACCGCGACGAGCTGCGCGAGCTCATCCTCGCCGGAGGCCGCGACGTCTGGGAGCTCGCGGGGCACCTCCCGAACGTGCGATTCGAGTTCTCGCCCGAGGTGTTCAACCTGACCGAGCCCGACTACGTCCTCGAGATCTGCGACGCGATGACGGAGCTGTGGGATGCCACGCCCGAGCGTCCCGTCATCCTGAATCTGCCGGCCACGGTCGAGATCGCCACCCCGAACGTGTACGCCGACCAGATCGAGTACATGCACACCCACCTCGCCCGGCGGGATGCCGTGATCCTCTCCGTGCATCCGCACAACGACCGCGGCACGGGCGTCGCCTGCGCCGAACTGGCCGTGCTCGCCGGCGCACAGCGGGTGGAGGGCTGCATCTTCGGCAACGGCGAGCGCACCGGCAACGTCGACCTCGCGACCCTCGCGCTGAACCTGCACGCGCAGGGCGTGGATCCGATGATCGACTTCTCCGACATCGACGGAGTCCGCCGGGTCGTGGAGCACTGCAACAGACTCGAGCTCTCGCCCCGGCATCCGTATGTCGGAGACCTCGTGCACACCGCCTTCAGCGGAACGCATCAGGATGCCATCCGCAAAGGCTTCGCCGAACACCGCGACCGGGCCCTCGCCGAGGGCCGCGACGAGCGCGAGATCGCGTGGCGCGTGCCCTACCTGCCGATCGACCCGGCGGACATCGGTCGCACCTACGACGCCGTGATCCGCGTCAACTCCCAGTCCGGCAAGGGCGGCATCGCGTACCTGCTCGAGACGGCGTACGGCCTGGAGATCCCCCGCCGCCTGCAGATCGACCTGTCGCGCCAGGTGCAGCGGCACACCGACCGCACGGGCGACGAGGCCACGGCCGACGACATCTGGGCGATCTTCGCCGAGGCGTACCTGTCCGGCCCCGACGACGCCGTGCGGGTGACGTCGCTGCGGGTCGATGCGGGCGCAGAGGTGGCGGTCGAGGTCGACGGTTTCGAGTATCGCGGCGTCTCCGAGACGGGGCCGGTCGATGCGCTCGTCGGCGCTCTGGACCGCGGCGGCATCGCGCTCGAGATCCTGTCGCTTCACCAGAGCTCGCTGCGGGCGGGAGCGGATGCCGAGGCCCTCACGCTTCTCGAGTACCGCGGCCCCGACGGCCCCGCGTGGGTCGCGGGGCGGAACGGCTCCGTGCTCACCGCCTCGGTGGACGCCGTGGTCCGCGCCGCGAACGCGGTGGCGGCGTCGCGGGAGGTGGTCGGATCGTGATGACCGTCGTCCACCTCTTCCACGACGACCCCGACTCGCTCCTGATCGGCAGCCGGCTCCCCCGCCGCATGGCCGAGGCCGCGCGCCCCGACGATCCGCCCCTCGAGGTCTTCGTGTTCGACGCCGCGCAGCGTCGCCTCGGGCGCACCGACACCGACCTCGACCGCCGCTTCAACGAGCAGATCGACGAACTGCTCGCCGCCGGAATCCCCGTGGGCGCGTGCATCACGCTCGCGCGGGCCGACGGCCTCGAAGACGCGCTGCGCGCCCGCGGGCTGAGCCTCGTGATCGCGCGCGATGCCTTCCTGCGTTACTCGCGCGAGGGTGCCACGGTGATCGGCTTCTGAGCGAACGCGCCAGCCCGGTACCGGTCTGGAGCTCCGCATAGCATCGACATATGGGGGACAAAGGTCGACGCAAGAACGCCCTGTACCGCTCGAAATGGATGGTGCCCGTCGTCGCGGTCGCGCTGGCGGCGCTGTCCGCGGGGCTCGCGCAGGTCGCGCAGGCGCACATCCTCGCCCAGCCCGACAAGCCGATCACCTTCCTCGTCGAGGGTGATCTCCCGTACGGGATCACCCAGGAGACCGTGGATGCCGCGGCCCGGGGCCGCGCCCTGAGCTACGAGCCGTTCACGGTGCTGGTCGTCGAGCGCGAGCTCACGTGGGACGAGTACGAGAACGGCGAGCTCCCTCGCGGCGCCGACGTCATGGTGTCGGTGGGGATCGATCCCGACGATCCCGACCTCGTCCTGCCCGATGTCTCTCGCGCCTCGGTGGCGAAACGCCTCGAGGGAGACGATTGGAACCCGAACTACTCGGCGGCCGTCGACATCCGCGAGGCCTTCCTCAACAACCTGACGCAGGGCCAGGGCCCGGGCGCCGTCGTCGGCGCGGCACTCACGGCGGCGTCGCGGGCGTTCGACGGCGGCCCCCGGTCGCCGGTGCTCTGGGTCTCCCTCGCTGCACTTCCGCTGCTCGTCGGACTGTTCATGATGGTGCTCTGGGCGCGCTATCTCGCGCGAGAGCGCAACCGGCGGCGCACCTTCTCGCGGGCGCGGCTCGAGCTCGCCCGCGTCGTCCTCGAACTCGACATCCTCGAGGCGCACGTCGACATCGCCGGCGCCGAACTCGATCGCGGTGCCGACGCTCGCGCCCGGAACGTCGCGAAGGACGTCAATGAGAAGCTCCGCAAGGACTGGGCGGCGATCCGCAAGGAGAGCCTGAAGCTCGCCCACGAGGAGCAGGTCCTCACGCGCGAGCTGCTCGACCCGTGGACCCGCGTGCACGAGCGCGGCGCTCCCGAGACGCCGCTGGATCTCGCGGAGTTCGCGAGGCGCACGGCGGCTCTCCGCCGTCGCGCCGATGCACTCGTCGCTGCCTCGTCGCTGCGTGTCGGGCACGCCGCCGGCGGCACGATCCTCGGACGGATCGCCCTGACCTCCACACTCGCGGTCGACGATGTCCTCGCCCGCCCGGAGCTCCTCTCCGAGAAGGAGATCGAGAGCCTCGGCCGCCAGCGGCGCGACCTCCTCGCTCTCGTACGCGAGGCCGACACGACGTTCGGCGACGACAACGGCCCCGAGGCCGTCGTGCGCCACATCGACCTGATGACCAGGTGGCGCGAAGCCGAACGCCGCCTCTCCGTCACGCTGGCGAGGATCGAGAACCGTCTCGAGAAGAAGATCCCGCGCGGCACGACCTCGCACATCGCCGCCGGGGCGCTGGATCGACGCCTCGAGGACCGGGCGCGCATCGCCACGGGAGGCGCAGCCGAGACGCTCGACGAGCTCCGCTCCTCTCTCGACCTGACCCCGCGCAAGGGCCTCCCGCCGGCGCACCACGCCGAACGGATCCTGCTCATCGCGGACGCTCTCGACGCCGCGAGAAGCGGCACCACTCACCCGCGGAGGTCGGGATCCGGCATCCGGGTCGACAAGCTCGCACCGGACTTCACCCCTCTCACGATCGCCGGGATCCCCCTGGTGGCCGCCCTCATCGCCGGCTTCGTGGCGACGTCCGCCATGGAACGCAGCGATGCCACCTACGGACGCGAGCTGACCGGCGACGTCCCCCTCGCCAGCCTGGAGGTCGTCGGCGACCCCACCCTCCTGCCGACCTACAACAACCCCGAGGATGCCGAACGCGAAGACCCCAACATCGAGACGCTGTCGCTGGATTTCGTTCGGGATGCCATGGAGCGCACGGCACAGCGCAGCGACGACGACGCACTGCTTCCGGAGCGGATCGACCTGGTCGTTCCCCTGCTCCCGATCGACGACTACGTCACGGTTCGCTCGAACCCCGAGGTCGAGGGAGGCGTGAAGCTCGACTACTTCGAGGTGCTGGAGGCCTACGCACGTATCAAGACGGAGGTCGAGGCCGCCGTGCCGGGAACGCTCGACCCGGCGACCGGCGACGTGCGAGCGGGTCACGCGATCCTCCCCTTCTGGATCCGCGACGACGGCTCGTACGGCGTCGGTCTCCCCCTGACGGGAACGCTCAGCACCGGGACGGAGAGCCGGCTCGGAGCCTACGACTTCCTCGCGACGGAGCCCCGCTTCACGAACGAACCCGGCGAGGACTGGGCGAATCCCGCGGGGTGGGTCGTGGCATCCGAGATGATCAAACTCGGCCGCCAGTTGGAGTACAACGACCTCCGTGTGAGCTCCCTCTCCCCCGCGACGCTGTTCTGGGTCGTCGCCCTCGCGACGTGGACCGGCGTCCAGACCCTCGCGATGATCGTGTGGTCACTCGCCCAGCTGCTCCTGCGCGGCGCCGGATCCCGCCGGACGCGCGCCCAGCTGCGCGAGCTGCGCGCCAAGCTCAACGCGCTCGCGATGGGCCTCGACCTGTCGAGACTGGATGCCGTCGCCGTCCTCGGCACGGCCGACGGTCACCGGGGACGAGCGGCCGAGGCGGACCAGCAGCTCTACGAGACGGTCCTGTTCACCGCCTGGCGCGAGGTGCAGGCCCTCGAGGCACTGCCCCGCCGCGAGCAGCGGGGCCCGGAGTGGCGGCAGCGCGTCGAGCGGATGAGTGCCGTGATCGATGCGCTCGCCGTGCGCGAGGCCGGGGTCGCGGAGCGGGCGCTGGTGCTCGTGCGCTCGTACAGCTGAGAACGGGTCGGAAAGAAGCCTCACCCTCGCTCACACGAGATGCGGTCGCCGCCGCGGTATCCGGAACAGCCAGGCGACGGGAAACCTTGACGAGTGTCGCGCCAGCACCGAAGACACCAGGAGACCGACCACGAGGTTGGCGGCGACGAGCCATAGCCCCAGCGGCACGTGGAGCGCCGTCGCGATCTGGCCGACCGCCACCATCGCCGGAAAGTGCGCGAGGTAGAAGACGATCGAATTGCGCCCCATCCAGGCGATGTAGCGTCCCACGTTCGTCGAGGTGACGGCCGGCGCGATGCGGCTTGCCACGATCGCGGTGAGGAGGATCATCGCGCAGACAGCGGGTGCGGTGATGATCGAGAACTGGAAAAAGTGCTCCCCGCTCGCCGCGCTCAGCGTCACCGACGCGACCGTGAACACCACGGTCACACCCGATAAGGCCAGAACCCACACGGCCCGAGCCCGCAAGATGCCCGGCATGACGCGCGCAAGGAAGTATCCCCCGAAGAAGAACACGGCGAAGAATGACATCTTTCCGAGCGTCGAATCGCCCCCGACCGCCGAAAGCATCGCCGCCGGCAGGATCACGATCGGCCACGCCAATCTCGTCGCGAGGGGGGCGACGACGGCGTAGGCGAGGAGGAAGAAGATGAACCACAGATATCCCGTGGCGATCCACGACCGCGGTGACACGATCGAGCCATTGGGAAACGGAAAGGTCAGCAGGTAGAGCGCTGACCACACGAGGTACGGCCACAACAGGGTGCGAGCCTTGCCTCGGTAGTAGTCGAGGAGATCCTTTCGAAGTGCTCGCGTCAGGAGCATGCCCGAGAGAAACATGAGCGCGGGCATCCGCCACGGCATGAAGATCTCGTTGACGAGGAAGAGCCAGACGGGCATGTCCCATCCGAGATAGGCCGGGAGGGACGAGGCGTGCCAGAGCAGGAGAAGCACGACCACCACCCCGCGGAGGAGGTCTACCCAGCCGATGCGCTCAGTCACGATCCATTTCATCGCGGGCACGATCACTCCACACCAAGCGCGAGCGGTCACCCGGGACGTGCGCGCCTCTTCTTCGGCTCCTGATCGCGGGGCCGATACCAGCGGCCGTCTGGCCGGAACGGGCGTGCACCGCTCGCGCGGAGCGCCGAGCGCCACGCGTCGAACGCCGCTGAATTCACCCCTCTACCGCTCGCGGTCGAGGGCATACTCACCACGCATCAGTACGAGGCCGCTTCGCGCAGCCCCTCTTCGATCTGCTGCGTGGCGGTGAGGATCGCGTCCTGGTCGGGGTGGCCGAACAATCCCGACAGCGCTCGGCCGTACAAGCGGCGCAGCTGATCCACCACGGCACGACCCCCGTCTTCGAGCTGCAGAAGGGTGCTGCGACGATCCCGGGGGTTCGGTTCGCGTCGGACGAAGTGTCGCAACTCCAACCGTTCGATCACGGCGCTCGCGAGGCTACTGCCGGCCTGGAGGAAACGGGCGAGGTCCTTGGGCGTTCGCGGTTCGTCATCCATGCCGAGGAACTTCAGAGCCCGGAGATCGATCGGATTGAGTTCGTGCTCCAGCGCCAGACGCTGAAGGAGATGGGCGTTCTGCACCTGCATCCGGTACCACGCTGCGACGATCTCGTCCGGACTCGCGGAGGGGAGCGATTCCCTCGCGGGATTCTGCTCATACCCCATGGACCAAGAATAGTCCACACTCTGTCTCATATTTTGAGTAACTAGTTTACCGTACTTATAGTTCGGCTAGGCACTTTTCGAAGTGCTCAGAGAGCAGTTCCCGGCAGCCTCGGCCGCCCGTGTTTGAAGAATCACCCCGCCTGCCGTACGTCCTTCATCCCACTCGCCCTCCCCGTTCAAGGAGTCTTCGTCATGCGAAAAATCCCCGCCACGCCCTCGCGCCGCCTCGGCAAGATCGCAACGATCGCCGTGATCCCTCTCTCATTGATCGCCGCGGGAGCGCTGGTCTCCACCGCGTCGTACTCCGCTTTCTCGGCGACGACCTCGAACCCGTCGAACAACTGGTCGGCCGGTTCGGTCGGCCTCACCAACAGCTCGCCCAACAGCGCGGCGTTCGACGCGACGAACCTGAAGCCGGGATCGACGGGCACCACCTGTGTCGCCGTCACCTCCACCGGCAGCCTGCCTGCCGCGGTCAAGCTGTACGCGACGGATGCCTCCCAGAGCCAGGGGATCGGCGACTGGCTGAATCTGACGGTCACCCAGGGTACCGGCGGCGGCAACGGCAGCTGCAACGGCTTCTCGCCGATCTCCTCCGGCGCGTCGGTCTACGACAACACGCTCACCTCGTTCGTGAACGACGCCACGGACTACGGCAGCGGTGTGGGGAACTGGGCTCCCGCGGGCGGCGACTCCCCCGAGACACGCACGTTCCAGATCACGTACTCGGTCTCGGCGAACGCCCCCTCGTCGATCATGGGCGCCACCGCGAACGTCAACTTCACCTGGGAAGCGCAAAATCAGTGAGCTGAGGAGTCGCTCCAGAGACGGCGCGGGCGGGTCATCCGTCACGGATCCCGCCCGCCCGTTATGGGCTTGGCTCCGCTTCTGCGCTGTCATCGCCGCACGGGCCGCCCTCGCCGTCGTCTTCGGCATGACATTCTGGGCGGTCGCGCCGCTCGCGATCGGATGGCAGACGACCACGGTCATGACCGGCTCGATGGAACCGGCCATTCAGACCGGCGACCTCGTCGTCAGCCGCCCCATCGACCCCGCCGAACTGCGCCCCGGTCAGGTCGTCCTCGTCCACGATCCGGACCGCCCCGGGCGGCTCCGCCTCCACCGTCTGTACGCCGTCGAGGGCGCAGAACTCACGACGAAAGGCGACGCCAACCCCGAGGCCGACTCGTCGCCGGTGCTCCGGTCGGACGTTCTCGGCATCGGAGTCCTCCGCGTTCCCTGGATCGGCATCCCGATCCAGCAGGCTCGCGACGGTGACGCTGTCGCCCTCGCCTCGACGGTCCTGGGGCTCGTCGCCGTCATCGTGCTCGCTCTCGCTCGTCCGACCGCACGGAACGACGACGATCCCCCCGCGCCGCGCCCCGAGGTGCGCGACAGCGAACGGTCACCGGATGCCGGGACCCGCCGTGCCAGATCGCGGACGATGGCCTTCGTCGCGGCGTTCACGGTCGCCGCGGTCGCCGCAGCCTCGCCGGCGCACGCGGCCGCCTTCTCCGACCGCACCCAGACCCTGGGGTCCGTCCGCGCGGCGACAGCCGAAGCGCCGTCGGACCTGACCTGCCAGAACAATCTGGACGGGTCGGTGACCATCGGCTGGGCCTACGACGCCGAGACGCCCGTCAACTTCGAGATCCTCGTCGACGGCCGCGGCTCGATCGCCACCCTCGGCCCGGACGCTCGCTCCGTCCAACTCCGAGCGAACACCCCGTTCTCGTTCGGCAGAACCTCGGTGGTCCGCGTGCGCACCAACCTCACCCCGACGTGGGGCGCGACGAGCTCGGACTCGCGCAGCGTCACGACCATCACGATCCTGTGGGTCGGCGTGGCGCGGTGCGCCTGAGGCCGCGAGACCAGGACGCGCCACACCGGCTTCGAGCGTGCGGTCGTCGACCCGCATAGCTCGTCGCCTCGATCACCGCTCTCCTCAGTCCCGCAATCGCCTCACCGCGCGGCGTACCGTCTCGCGCTGGACGGGCGGAAGCTGGTCGTCGACGTAGACGTCGAACGATCGCGCGACATCCGGAGTGGGCCGTGAGGCCAAGAGCAGAGGCGTCACCTGGCGGAGCACGGATACGAGCGCGTCCACGACCGTGTCGAGGTGCTCGCGAGAGGCATCCTCGTCGAGGTCGAGAAGAGCGGCCGACACGTCCGCCAATCGCTCGATCTCATCCTGACGAAGCGCGGTGAGTCGTGAGATCGACGCCGGGTCGAGGATCGACTCGAGGAGGAGAGCCGCGTCCCGCTCGATCTCCACCGACGGCGTCGGGAGCTCACGCCGCCCACCCACCACCGCGAGATACTCCCGCGCGAAGGCGGGGGTGTCGACGGGGGTGTCTCGCTGGCGCAGGGCGCGGATCGCTTCGCGACGTCGTCGGAGATGCTCGATCTGCCGGGCGTAGTCGTCGTCCAACAAAGCGAGCTCGGCGTCGATGTCCATGAGGGGATCGATCCGCGAAAGCGGCATTCCCAGATCGGTGAGACGCCTGACCCGCAGAACCCGGATGAGATCGGATGCCGCGTAGCTGCGGTAGCCGTTCGCCGACCGAGGCGGCTCGGGGAGCACCCCGATCTGATGGTAGTGGCGCAATGTTCGTACCGAAACGCCCGCGAGTCGAGCGAGATCGCGGCTTCTCACGTCATCGCCTCCGTCCGCCGAGGTACCCGTGCCTGGAGCCACGGGGTGATCCTCCAGAGTACGAGAGTGAGGGTGACGACCAGGAGCACGGGCACGATGAGGATCGGGCCGGACGGGGTCGAAACGGATGCAAGCTCGCCCGCGAGAATGACCGGCACCAGCAGCAGCGTGTTGTTGACCGCGTGGATGAGCACAGGAACCTCCAATCCCCCGGTGCGCTCGGCGAGAACCGCGAAGCTGATCCCGATGACGATGTAATACGCAACGGCCCAGGGATCAGCCGATCCGTGAATCACGCCGAACTGGACGGCGGTGATCGTCGTCGCGACGAGGAATGCGACCACGGGGCGAACGAACCGCGCGCCGACGGCGCGGAAGATCAGCCCGCGAAACAGATACTCCTCCCCCGCCGACTGAAGGGGGATCGTCACGATGGCGACCAGGCCGAGAAGAAGATGGGAAGCGCTCCACACGGGCTGTCCGGTGCCCAGTACCGGCTGGATGATCGCCGCGTACGCACCCCATACGGGCACGACCACCGCCGCGGCCCGTGCCATCACTGACCAGCGGAACCGCCCGGACACGGACGACAACGTGCCCCACCCCGCACCGTAAATGAGCTTCTGCAGCAGCATGCTGGCGGGGATCAGCAGAGCGAGCAGAAGGTTGCCGGCGACCCAGAACCCGATCGTGAATGTCGGTCGAGACGGGTCGAACGGCGCGACCCCGATCCACCTGTCCACCGCCATGCCGGCGGGAATGGCAAGTCCTCCCAGCACGACGAGCATGACCAGAAGACCCCCGACGACAGCGGCGATCGTCCGCCACGCCTGCGGCCTCGATCGGAGCCCCTGAAGGTATCCGGAGAATGGCGACGACGAACGGGAATGGTGTGCGGTCATGAGGGCACCTGTCTCTGCGAGGAATTCGTACCCCCTCAGGCAAAACGATGACGCCGCGTCGTAGTCAAGGCCGGGGGCCGAGACGAGGTCTGAGACAGTTCTGCGGGTCGGGGTGGAGCGGCGCGGATGCGCCTCCGCGGAAGGCCGCCTCGTGGTCAGTCGGGCCCCTCGATCCCGCTGAGGTTCGTCCCGGTCAGGTCGTCCTCGTCAACGACCCGGACCACCCCGGTCGGCTCCGTCTCCACCGCCTCTTCGCCGTCGAGGGTGCCGAGCTGATCACCAAAGGCGACGCCAACCCCGAGGCCGACTCGTCGCCCGTGCTCCGATCCGACGTCCTCGGCATCGGAGCCCTCAGGGTCCCCTGGATCGGCATCCCCATCCAGCAGGCCCGCGACGGCGACGCCGTCGGTCTCGCCGCGACGGTCCTCGGTCTGGTCGCCGTGATCGCGATCGCGCTCAGTCCCCCGATCGCTCGAGGCGCGGGCGACCCCCCTGAGCCGCGCCCCGAGCCTCGCGAGAGCGCCCGGTCACAGGATGCCGAGACCCGCCGCAGCCGATCCCGCACGATGGCGTTCGTCGCGGCGTTCACGATTGCCGCCGTCGCCGCAGCCTCACCGGCTCGGGCGGCATCCTTCTCGGATCGCACGCAGACGCTCGGCTCCGTCCGCGCGGCGACGGCCGAAGCACCCTCGGATCTGACCTGTCGGAACAACCTCGACGGCTCCGTCACCATCGGGTGGACCTACAACGCCGAGACACCCGACAACTTCGAGATCCTCGTCGACGGCCGCGGCTCCATCGCCACCCTCGGCCCGGACGCCCGCTCCGTCCAACTCCGAGCGAACACCCCGTTCTCGTTCGGCAGAACCTCGGTGGTCCGCGTGCGCACCAACCTCACCCCGACGTGGGGCGCGACGAGCTCGGACTCGCGCAGCGTGACGACCATCACGATCCTGTGGGTCGGCGTGGCGCGGTGCGGCTGAGCGCGGACCCGCGACCCTCGGTCACCCGCCGCGCAGCTGCTCCACGAGGTCTCGGTGAACCGGGTGAAGGAACAGCACCGCACCGCTCGGCCGAACCGCGTGGTGGAAGCTCTCCGGGGCGATGGCAGCCGTGAAGCGCACGTCGATGCTCGGCTGCTCCACGAGGAGCCTCCGTACTCGTTCCGAAACCCGCTCTGGCACCCGCCCCAAGTTAGCCGCGGCTTCGTTTCAGGCGCAATGTTCCCGCGCCCCGACCCTCAGACCATCGCCACGCCGACGCGCCGACGAAAAGCCTGTCCGGCCGGAAAGGCACGGAAACGACAAGAGGCCCGAACCCCCGCAATCCTGCGGAAGTTCGGGCCTCGACTGTCGGGATGACAGGATTTGAACCTGCGACCCCTTGACCCCCAGTCAAGTGCGCTACCAAGCTGCGCCACATCCCGTCGCCCGCGAGCGGGCAACTCCCCTATATTAGCCGCTCCGCGACCGTGCCGCGAACCGGCCGCAGCCCGGGCGTGTGCGCGAGCAGGAGAAACCGAGCGACCGGCAATCCCTTGCCGGTGTCGGACCCCCTCGCTACCGTCGCCGCATGAGCATCGAGATCCTCCCCGCGACCGGTGACCGCTTCGACGACGCCGAGGTCGCCCTCGACAGCGGCGACGGCCCGGAATGCCAGTGCCAGTGGTGGCTCCTCCCCAACGGCCCGTGGAGAGAGGCATCCGTCGCCGAACGCACCGAGCTCTTCCGCGCCGAGTTCAGCGACGGCCGCCCGCCCGGACTCATCGCGTATGTCGACGGCGAACCCGCGGGTTGGGTGCGCGTAGGACCCCGCACCGCCCAACCGCGCCTCGCCCGCACGCGCGACGTCACCGCCTCCACCACCGAGCCGCTCGACGCCGACGACGTGTGGGCGGTCTCGTGCTTCGTCGTCCGCGAAGAACACCGCGGCAGGGGGCTCACCGGCCAGCTCCTGGATGCCGCCGTCGCCGCCGCCCGCGACGGCGGGGCGCGCGTCATCGAGGGGTACCCACTCGACCCCGCCGCCGCGAAGCGGTCGTCGAACCAGCTCTTCCGCGGCACCGTCTCGGTCTTCGAGGCCGCCGGCTTCGACGTCGTGGATCGCCCCAAACCCGACCGCGCCCTCGTCGCGCTCACCCTGCACGACTGACGGCCCGTCCTACGATGGAGGTTCGCCGACGAAAGACCTGACATGACGGATGCCACGACCACCGCGCGCGTCGACGCCTGGCTGTGGGCGGTTCGGGTCTACAAGACCCGCTCGGCGGCGACCACCGCGTGCCGCGCGGGGCACGTCCGCGTCAACGGCGAACGCGCCAAGGCCGCGCAGCCGGTCCGACCCGGCGACGAGTTGCGCGTCCGGATCCAGGGGTTCGACCGCATCCTCGTCGTCAAGAAGACGATCGCGAAGCGCGTCGGTGCCGCCCTCGTCGCCGAGGCGCTCGACGACCGCACTCCCCCGCCACCGCCGCGCGAGAGCATGCCGTTCGTCCCGGTTCGCGACCGCGGCGCGGGACGCCCGACCAAGCGCGACCGCCGCGACATCGAAAAGCTTCGCGGCCGCGACCTCGACTGAGATGCTCACCGCCCCGGAGTCACGCACCCGCCGGTGACGAGCGGAGGGCGAGGGATGAGCGGAGGACGAACCGCGCGAGATCATCCTCCGCCGGTCCCCTGTCCTCCGCTGGTCACGCCCGGACGCCCCGACGCCCCGAGCTCCCGAACTCCCGAACGAAGGCACCGGGGCCGAGGACCACAGGGCCAGCCCGAGAACCCCAAGAGACCCGTGGGTCCGTCAGCCCAACTGATCCAGCAACCACCGCGTCCCACGCACCGATGCCCCCAGAGCCTCCACGCGTTCCGTCAGCCCGCGGTCGCTCGTCACCACGATCACCGGATCCCATGAGCCGACGAGCTTCGACGTCACGCGCACGATCTCGTCATCGCCCGACCCGCTGGCCCGCCACACCGCGACCAGGTCGTGATCGACGTCCGTCGCACGCGCATCGCCCTCCAGCACCGCCGCAACGAACGGGAACCAGCGCGTGGCGGAAAGGCCGAGGGCCTCGGCATCCATTCCCTTCGACGCGAGTGCCGAGAGGCGGGTGAGCAGTCGCCCGGCCGCGCCGGCGCGGTCTTTCCACCAGCCGTCGGGCACCGACCCCATGACATTCGCGACATCGACCACCACCGCGGGACGCACCGACAGCGCGGAGCGGAGGGCGGGCCACGCCGCGGCGAAGCCCGGGTGGAGGGGCCGAGACTCGACCTCGTCGACCGGCACCCACTCGAGCGCCACGCTCTCGGGGTCGCTGATCACGGGTTCGAAGGGCGAGGTGACGTCGGCGACGAGGGTCGTGTAGGTCCAGATGCCGAGGTCGAGCACGCTCTCGAAGCGCGCCTGCACGGCGTCCTCGGGCACGCCGGCCTCTTCGCCCGACTCGCGCAACGCACCGTCGCGCGCCGACTCGTTCTCGTGACGCGCACCGCCGGGGAGCGCCCACGTGTCGCCGAAGTGGCTCCACGACACGCGGTGCTGCAGCAGCACGCCCCGCTCGGCGTCGAGGGCGAGCAGACCGGCGGCCCCGAAACGCCCCCAGTACCTCTCCCCCGTCGGCGCGACGACCCACGCATCCCCGGGATCGCGGGGACCGTGCGGGCGCCGCGGTTCACCGGCGGCAGGGGGCTCGATCGTCATCCCGTCCAGCCTGGCACACCTCGGCGCGCCCGGGTCAGCCCGACGACTCATGGCGCCGCAATCCCGTCCGGAGCCACCCCCGAGCCGTCACGCGGATCCGGATGCCGACACGCCGACCCCACGTCACCGGAAAACGGCGTGTCACCCACCGACTCCGCCCGACGGCCCACCCCGCACCACGGGCCCCACGGCCCCGGAACAGCCGCGTGCCCCGACCCCCGCAATCGGGGCCGGGGCACGCGAAAGAAGTATGTCAGCGGTCGAAGCGCGCACCCTCGGGCTTCGAGCCCAGCAGCGTGAAGACGAAGAGGATGATCGGCCCGACGAGCGGCACGAAGTAGATGAAAGCCCAGAAGCCGCTGCGGTTGGTGTCGTGCAGGCGGCGCACGAGAACCGCGATGTGCGGGACGATCGTGGCCAGGCCCCAGATCACCGACAGCACGACGAAGATCACACCGATCCCACCGGCGAGCTGCACCTCGCCGTACGGGCCCGTGGTGACCCCGCCCGTCACGGCCGCGAGCACGTTGAGCACGAGGACGACGAGGCCGTTCGCGAGGATCCACCACCAGTACTCGCTCCGGCTCGCGCGGCCGGTGAAGGTCGCGTACTTCTTGAAGATGCGGCGCACGGCGGCACCGAACGGCGCTCCGTAGTACGGCTGATCGAGTGCCGGTTCGGCCTGCAGATTGGTCATGGAGATCCCCCTTGTCAGCGGCCGACGTGCCGCACGCGGGCGGACCCTGTAGCCCACCGCTGATGCAGCGTATCCATTCCTGGGAGGTTTCTGTGAGGAAACGCGTGATTGTTTCGCGAACAACGACGAAACGCCCCGGCCACCACGACGGTGACCGGGGCGCTCTCGAGGCGACTCAGCGCTGGCGCTTCTCGCGGATACGCATGTTCAGCACGATCGGCGTGCCCTCGAAGCCGTAGATCTCGCGCAGGCGCCGCTGGATGAACCGGCGGTAGCCCGGGTCGAGGAACCCGGTCGTGAAGAGCACGAATGTCGGCGGACGCGTCGCCGCCTGCGTGCCAAACAGGATGCGGGGCTGCTTGCCACCGCGCAGGGGGTGCGGGTGCTCGGCGACGAGCTCCGACAGGAACGCGTTGAACTTGCCGGTGGGGATGCGGGTGTCCCACGACTCCAGCGCCGTCTCGAGGGCAGGCACCAGCTTGTCGAGGTGACGGCCGGTGCGGGCCGAGATGTTCACGCGCGGAGCCCACGCGACGTGCGCCAGGTCTTGCTCGATCTCGCGCTCGAGGTAGCGACGACGGTCCTGGTTCTCCATGTCGTCGTCGTTCAGACGGTCCCACTTGTTGAACGCCAGCACGAGCGCGCGCCCGGACTCGAGCACGAGGTCGATGATGTTGAGGTCTTGCACGCTGATCGGCTGCGACACGTCGAGCACGACGACGGCGACCTCGGACTTCTCCAGCGCCGTCGAGGTGCGCAGCGACGCGTAGAAGTCGGCGCCCTGCGACAGGTGCACGCGGCGACGGATGCCGGCGGTGTCCACCAGCGTCCAGAGCTTGCCGCCGAGCTCGACGACTTCGTCCACGGGGTCACGCGTGGTGCCCGCGAGCTCGTTCACGACGACGCGTTCCTCGCCAGCGGCCTTGTTGAGCAGCGACGACTTGCCGACGTTGGGGCGACCGAGGATCGCGACGCGGCGCGGCCCGCCGATCTCGTACTTCGCGACGGCCGAGACGTCGGGAAGCACCTTCATGAGCTCGTCGAGCAGGTCGGCAACACCGCGACCGTGGATCGCCGACACGGGGTGCGGCTCGCCGAGACCCAGGTTCCACAGGGCCGTGGCCTCGGGCTCCTGGCGGGCGTCGTCGACCTTGTTGGCGATGAGGAAGACGGGCTTCTTGCTCTTGCGCAGCAGCTTCACGACGTGCTCGTCGGTCGAGGTCGCCCCCACCGTGGCGTCCACGACGAAGAGCACGACGTCGGCGAGGTCGATCGCGACCTCGGCCTGCGCGGCGACCGAACGGTCGATGCCCTTCGCGTCGGGCTCCCACCCGCCGGTGTCGACCAGCGAGAAGCGGCGGTCGAGCCACTCGGCCTTGTACGTGACGCGGTCGCGCGTAACCCCGGGGGTGTCCTCGACCACGGCCTCGCGGCGCCCGAGGATGCGGTTCACCAGCGCCGACTTGCCGACGTTGGGGCGACCGACGATCGCGACCACCGGCAGCGCCGGCAGGAACTCGATCGCTCCCTCGCCCGAGGCGAGACCGGCGAGGAGCGCCGCGTCGTCCTCGTCGAGGTCGAAGTCCTCGAGGCCCGCGCGCAGCGCCTCGGCCCGCTGTTCGGCGAGGACCTCGTCCAGCTCGGCCATCTTCTCGGCGAGCTGGTCGGGCCCGCCTTCGTACTCGTCTTCAACGCCCATCGCGGGCTCCCATCGTGGAGTCGACGACGCTCAGCACGGCATCGACGGTCTGTTCGAAATCGAGGTGGGTCGAGTCGACGACCTCGACGCCTTCAGCGGCGGTGAGGAAGTCGACGACCGTGGAGTCGGCCGCGTCGCGCTTGTGCAGCGCGGCAGCGACGGCTGCGGCATCCTGTGTCGTCAGTTCTGCGCTGCGCCGCGCGGCGCGCACCTCGGGCGCCGCGGTCAGAAGGATCCGCACCGGCGCATCGGGGAACACGACGGTCGTGATGTCACGTCCCTCGACCACGACGCCCGGAAGAGCAGCGGATGCCACGAGCCGACGAAACAGCTCGGTCACCGCGTGCCGCACGGGGGCGACGCGCGCGACCCCGCTCACGGCGTCGGTGACCCGGGGCTCGCGGATCGCGGCGGTCACGTCGACGGGGCCGACGCGCACCCAGCGGTCGGCCGTGTCGAGCGAGATCGCGTAGTCGAAATCGCCGAAGACTTCGAGCACCGCGGTGGCGTCGGACGTGTCGACGCCGTGCTCGAGAGCGTGCCACGCGAGGGCGCGGTAAGCGGCGCCGGTGTCGAGGAAGCCGTAGCCGAGGCGCGTGGCGGCAGCCTTCGACACGCTCGACTTTCCGCTGCCGGCGGGGCCGTCGATCGCGACGACGACGGGTTCGCTGGCCGACGAGCCCTCGACGGGGGCGCCGAGAGCGGGCTTGAGGAGGGGTTCAGTCATGGGTGGTGCTCGCAATCCGCCAACCGCGCTGCTGGAGCCCGTCGACCGCCCGGCGGACCGCGTCGGGGACGACGCTGATCTCGGCGAGGCCGAACGGGGCTCCGGGCGAGTGCTCGAGGCGTAGGTCTTCGACGTTGACGTCGAGGTCGCCGAGTTCGCCGAAGAGGCGACCCAGCTGGCCGGAGGTGTCGTCGACCATGACGACGAAAGTATCGAAACGGCGGTTCTGGCCGTGCTTGCCGGGCAGGCGCTCCACACCCTCGTTACCGCGGCGGATCGTGTCGGCGATCGCGCGCCGCGCGCCGGGCACGTCGGGGTCGCGCAGCGCCTCGGCGACCTCGGACAGGTCGGCGGCGAGCTGGTCGAGCACCTCGACCACGGGGGCAGCGTTCGCGCCGAGGATCTGCACCCACAGTTCGGGAGCGGATGCCGCGATGCGCGTCGTGTCGCGCACGCCCTGGCCCGCGAGGCGCAGGGATCCGTCGGGCGCCTCGACGAAACGACCGGCGAGGAGGCTCGCGACCAGCTGGGGCACGTGCGACATGAGCGCGACGGACTCGTCGTGCTCCTCGGGCGTCATCTCGATGAGCGTCGCGCCGAGGTCGAGCGCGAGCCCCTCGACGAGCGACAGGTCGTGCGCGGAGGTCTCGGCATCCCGGCACACGACCCACGGACGACCGATGAAGATGTCGGCCCGGGCAGAGATCGCTCCCCCGCGCTCGCGTCCGGCCATGGGGTGCGAGCCGATGTAGTGCGTGAGGTCGACGCCGCGCTCGCGCAGGGTGCGCAGCGGTTCGAGCTTGACGCTCGCGACGTCGGTGACGACGGCATCCGGGAACGCCTCCAGCTCACGCTGCACGACATCGGCGATCACGTCGGGCGGCGTGGCGACCACGATCAGCGACGGCCGGTCGTCGGGGCGCTCGGCGCGGCCCGCGCCGTAGTCGATCGCGAGGCGTAGCTGCGAGGGAGAGGCGTCGACGAGCACGACGTCGACCCCGCGCGCGGTGAGCGCGTGGCCGATGCTCGCCCCCAGCAGGCCCGAGCCGACGACGCGGACGGTTCCGCTCGTGCGGGTCGCCAAAGGACCGGCCGCGCGCGCGGACGTTCCGTTCGGTTCGCTCATCGGGTCTCCTGCCCTGGGCGGCGCCCCTCGCACCGCGAGACGCCCCGGAGGCTCACTCCGCGGGAGTGTCGCCGTCCCGACGGGACAGCGTGAGCAGGGCGCCGCGTTCTACTGTAGTCAACTCGCGCGCCTTGCCCACCGGGAGTGTTCCCAGGTGCAGGGGCCCGAACTGCCGACGCACCAGCTCGACGACGGGGTGGCCGACCTCGGCCATCATCCGCCGGACGATGCGGTTCTTGCCCGAGTGCAGCGTCAGCTCCACGAGGCTCTCGCCGCGCGACGCGTCGAGCAGGCGCGCCTTGTCGGCCGCGATCCGTCCGTCCTCGAGCTCGACGCCTTTGATCAGTCGCTGGATCGTCTGGGGCAGCACCTGCCCCTCGACCTTCGCGATGTACACCTTCGTCACGCCGAACGAGGGGTGTGCGAGCACGTGGGCGAGGTCGCCGTCGTTGGTCAGGACGAGAAGGCCCGAGGTGTGGGCATCCAGTCGTCCGACGTTGAACAGGCGCTCGTCCCAGTCCTTCGTGTAGCGACGCAGATCAGGGCGCCCGCGGTCGTCGCTCATCGAGCTGACGACGCCCGTCGGCTTGTTCAGGATGACGTAGCGCTTCGATGCGTCGAGCTGAATCGCCGTGCCGTCGACGTCGACGAGGTCGACCTCTGGATCGATGCGCGAGCCGAGCTCCGTCACGACCACGCCGTTCACGCGCACGCGGCCCGCGACGATCATCTCCTCCGAGACGCGGCGCGAGGCCACGCCCGCGTTCGCGAGCACCTTCTGCAGGCGGACACCCTCTTCGCCCCCGCTCGCCGAGCGCGAGCCCCCGGTCGCTGAGCCTGTCGAAGCGTCACTCATCTCAAAACCTCTCCGTCGAATCCGTCAGCGCCGTCGTCGAGCAACGGCGAGATGTGGGGCAGCTCATCGAGCGAGTTGATGCCCAGATTGACCAGCAGCTGGTCGGTCGTCCCATAGTGGATCGCCCCCGTGTCGGGGTCGGTGAACACCTCGGTGATGAGTCCGCGGGCGAGCAGCGTCCGGACGACCGAGTCCACGTTGACGGCACGGATGGATGCCACCTGCCCGCGCGTCACGGGCTGCTTGTACGCGATGACGGCCAGGGTCTCGAGCGCCGCCTGCGACAGCCGCGAGGGCGCCTGGGTGTTCACGAACTCGCCCACGACGTCGTCATACTCCTCGCGGACGTACAACCGCCATCCGCCGCCGACCTCGCGCAGCTCGAAGCCGCGGACCGGCCCACCGGTCTCGCCGTTGTAGTCCGCGGCGAGCGCCTCGACGGCCTGGCGCACGGCCGGCACGGGCGCGCCGACCGCGGCGGCGAGGCTCACGAGGCTCTGCGGCTCGTCGACGACGAGCAGGATCGCCTCCAGACGACGGGCGACGGATGCCGGATCGCTCGGCCGCGGAGCCGGGATCGGGGCCTGCGGGTCAGCGGTCATAGTCGGCTCCCAGGGCGGCGAGGTTCTCTTCCGACCACCTCTCGGCGGTCCAGCGCAGGGTCAGCTCCCCGAGCGGCTCGAGCTGCTCGAACGACAGCGCCGCGTGGCGATACAGCTCGAGGATCGAGAGGAACCGCGCGACGACGACGCCGGTCTCGGTGACGCCGGCGACGAGGTCGCGGAAGTTCAGGGTCCCCGCCGAACGGAGCAGCGTCACGACGATCGCGGCCTGCTCGCGGATGCTCACGAGCGGCGCGTGCAGGTGGTCGAGCCCGACGGTGGGGATCTGCTTGGGCGCCATCGCGACGACGGCGAGGGCAGCGAAGTCGTCGAGGCTCAGCGTCCACACGAGCTCCGGCACGGCTGCGCGGTACTTCTCGTCGAGCCGCACGTCGCGGGTGTGCCGGCGATCCTCGCGCTGCAGGCACCGCGCGAACCACGCCGATACCTCTTTGAACGCCCGGTACTGGAGGAGTCGGGCGAACAGCAGGTCGCGCGCTTCGAGCAGCGCCACGGACTCGGCATCCACGAGTTCGCCCTGCGGCAGCAGCCCGACGATCTTCATGTCGAGCAGGGTCGCGGCGACAACGAGGAACTCGGATGCCTCGTCGAGATCCTGCTCGGGACCGAGGTCGCGGAGGTAAGCGATGAACTCGTCGGTCACGCGGCTGAGTGCGACCTCGGTGATGTCGAGCTCGGCGCGCGAGATGAGGGTCAAGAGCAGGTCGAACGGTCCGTCGAAGACGGGGAGGGTGACGCGGAAGCCGGCGGCGTCGGTCCCTTCGACGGGCTCCGGGACCTCGGTCGCGGGATCACCAGTCTCGCGCGAGAGGTGGCTGAGCTCGTCGAAGCCACCGGGGGCGGATGCCGCCGCGACGGGGGTGTCGTCAGGCGACGGCGCCACGCGCGACCAGCTCCCGCGCCAACCGCAGGTAGGCCTGGGCGGCGGCGTGCTCGGGCGCGAACTCCGTGATCGGCATGCCCGAGACCGAGGCATCCGGGAACTTCACCGTGCGACCGATGACCGTCTCGAGGACGTCGTCGCCGAACGCCTCGACGACACGCTCGAGCACCTCGCGCGAGTGCAGCGTGCGGGGGTCGTACATCGTCGCCAGCACGCCGTCGAGCTGGATCGCCGGGTTCAGGCGGTCGCGCACCTTGTCGATGGTCTCGACCAGCAGGGCGACACCGCGGAGGGCGAAGAACTCGCACTCGAGCGGGATGAGCACGCCGTGCGCGGCGGTGAGCGCGTTCACGGTGAGCAGGCCCAGCGAGGGCTGGCAGTCGATGAGGATGACGTCGTAGTCGGCCGCGACCTTGCGCAGCACGCGCGCGAGGATCGTCTCGCGGGCGACCTCGTTGACGAGGTGCACCTCGGCGGCCGACAGGTCGATGTTGGCCGGCAGCACGTCGAGGCCCTCGACTCGCGTCTGCACGATGACCTCGCGCGGGTCGCGCTTGGTGTCGAGCAGCAGGTCGTAGATCGTCGGCACGTCATGGGTCTGGATGCCGAGACCCGCCGACAGCGCTCCCTGGGGGTCGAAGTCGATCGCGAGCACGCGGCGGCCGTAGCCGGCGAGCGAGGCGGCGAGGTTGATGGTCGTCGTCGTCTTGCCGACGCCGCCCTTCTGGTTGCACAGCGCGATGATGCGCGCGGGACCGTGGCTGTCGAGAGCCGGCGGGGTGGGAAACCCCTGGTAGGGACGACCGGTGGGGCCGAGGATGACCTCGTCTGCCCCCGTCTTGCTGCCCTTCGTGCTCGCCGACACCGAGTCTCCCGCCTTCGTCATAACGTCGTCGAGTCTAGCCGCCGCCCGCCGCCCCGCCCGGCGTGACCCGCGGGCAGGAGCCGGGCTCCAGGCTCCAGGCTCCGCGAGACGGCAACGCGCTGACATCCCCACTGCAGGCTGCAGTGGACTTGTCAGCCGCGTGCAGTCTCGCCCATCCCGCGCCGTGAGCCGCGCACCCCGGGCCGCGCACCGCGCGCCGCGGGTCAGCCGCGTGCCGTCCGCGCGAGCCGCGCACGCCGCGCCTGCACGAGAACGGCGAGCAGCACGGTCGCGATACCCCACACGGCGGCGACCTTCACGAGCACGCCGTAGATCAGGTGGGTCGGGGTGTACTCCGCGCCGAACCCTCCCTCGACCGCGAGCGCCACGAGGCTCGCCCCGACCAGCGCGACCGGAAGCGAGAGCCACCACGCCGCGCGGACGGCATCCGGAACCACACGCCGCACGGGCACCGCCGCGCGCTTCGACAGCCACCACAACCCGAAGACCGCCAGCCCGGCCAGCCCGAACGCCCCCGAGCCGTACTGCAGCCACTTCACGCCCAGGAGCGGCCCCCACTGCTGCTCGAGCGCGGGGAACAGGGCGTCGCCCGCTCGCCCCTCGTGCGTGAAGAAGTCCCACGCGACGTGCGTGACCGCCCCGAGCGCGAGCGAGACGACGAGCCACAGGATGCCGCTGACTCCCCCGCCGACGGTCTCGCGCGCGGCCGCGGGGGCACCGGCATCCCATCCCTCGGGCAGGCGCTCGGCGACGCGCCGCGGCAGCAGTTCCCGCGTCGCGGGACGCAGCACGCACCGCCACACCAGGAGCAGCGCGAACGCCATGACGACCGTCACCGGCAGCCACGCGAGATCGTGGGTCACCGAGTACGGGGGCACGATTCCGCGCAGGAACAGCGGAAGGTCGGGGGTCATCGCGCCGATCGCGATCGCCGCCGGCACCAGCGGTGTCCGCACGAAGGGCAGGGCGACGACCGCGTGGCTGACGGTGAACGGCATGTCAGCTGAGGAAGAGTCCCGCGAGCGTCTTCTTTCCGCGGCGCAGCACCGAGACGCCACCCGGCAGGGTGCCCTCGACGAGCGCCTCGTCGCCGGTGACCTTCTCGCCGTCGAGCGTCACTCCGCCCTGGGCGATCGCGCGGCGCGCGTCGCTGAGGCTCGACGACAGGCCCGTCGCGGTGAGCGCCTCGACGACGGTGGATCCCGCGGCGACGGTGGCGTGCGGCAGCTCCTCGAGCGCGGTGCGGAGCACGGCGGCATCCAGCGCGGTCACGTCGCCCTGGCCGAACAACGCCTCGGTCGCGGCGATGACAGCCTCGGTCGCCTCCGGGCCGTGCACGGTCGTGACGACCTCGCGCGCGAGGCGCTTCTGCGCCGCGCGGCGGAACGGCTCGGCCTCGACGAGCGCCTCGTACTCCTCGATCTCGGCGCGCGTGAGGAACGTGAACACCTTGAGGCGCTCGATCACGTCGCGGTCGTCGGTGTTGAGCCAGAACTGGTACATCGCCCACGGGCTGCACATGTCGGCATCCAGCCAGATGGCGTTGCCCTCGCTCTTGCCGAACTTCGTGCCGTCGCTGTTGGTGATGAGCGGGGTGCCGATCGCGTGGACCGACGCGCCCTCGACCTTGCGGACCAGGTCGGTGCCGCTGGTGAGGTTGCCCCACTGGTCGCTGCCGCCGGTCTGCAGCACGCAGCCGTACTGGCGGTACAGCTCGAGGTAGTCGAGTCCCTGCAGGATCTGGTAGCTGAACTCGGTGTAGCTGATGCCCGCCTCGGAGTTCAGGCGCGCGCTGACGGCGTCTTTCTTCAGCATCGTGCCGACGCGGAAGTGCTTGCCGATCTCGCGCAGGAAGTCGATCGCGCTGAGCGGTGCCGTCCAGTCGAGGTTGTTGACCATGCGGGCCGCACTGTCGCCCTCGAAGCTCAAGAAGCGCTCGACCTGGGCGCGCAGACGCGACACCCACTCGGCCACGGTCTCGCGCGTGTTGAGCGTGCGCTCGGCCGTCGGACGGGGGTCGCCGACCAGGCCGGTCGAGCCGCCGACGAGCCCGAGCGGGCGGTGCCCGGCGAGCTGCAGACGACGCATGGTGAGCAGCTGCACGAGGTTGCCCAGGTGCAGGCTCGGCGCGGTCGGGTCGAAGCCGCAGTAGAAGACGATCGGGTCCCCGCCGAGGAGCTCGCGCAGCTCGGTCTCGTCGGTCGACACGTGGATGAGTCCGCGATAGACCAGCTCGTCCCAGACGTTGTCGAAAGTCGGGTCGTTGGCGGGCTGGAGGGCGCTCACGGGCGCCGCGTCGATCGGTGCAGACACCCGTTCAGGCTACCAGCGGGGGTATCGGACCCCGGATGCCAGGGCTCGGGGCGCGGCGTCCATCACGGCGGCTCGCCCTCGCGGTGGCGGAGGTCGTCAACCGGCGTTGACACCCCACCACACGAGGAACGCGGCTGCGAGGGCGCTCACCCAGCTGACCAGGCTGCCGATGAGGAAGTACTCGGCGCGGTTGCCGCTCCTCCCGTCGGCCGAGATCTCGGGGAAGCGGACGATGCCCTTCGCGGCGAACACCGCGGCGATCAGGGTGTACGCGCCGGCGAGGGTCAGCACGAAGACGAGGATGCGCTCGAGGGGGCCGATGAGGCGACCACCCTTGAGCACGGGGCTGGGCGTGGAGACCGGGTCACCGGGCTCGGTCGGGGCGGGAAGCGCGTCGCTTCGGGCGCGGCGGGGCCGGTCGGCGGCGCGGAGCGCGTCTGCCGGGGGATCGTCCGCTCGGCGGGGCGCGTTCGCGGCGCCGTCGGCGACCGACGGCGACCCCGCGGCGTCCGACGGAGGGGTCTGCACGGCTTCGCGCTCCCCCATCTCGGAGCGCAGCGCGATGCGCACCACGGCATTGCCCGACTCGAGCAAGAAGACGAGGCAGCCGATCACGAGCAGGATGACGTCGACCGACACCGTGTCGGTCGGTCGATAGGTGGCCCAGAGCTCCCCGAGGGGACCCGGGCGCGGGCGACCACGGGCGATCACGACGCACGCCGCCGCCGTCAGCCCGAGCAGGGCGACGGGCCACAACCCCGCGCGAGCGGGACCGCGTTCGGGCATGACCCACGTCCAAATGGCGGCGACCGCGACGGCGAGGAGCCCCGCGATCACGGCATCCAGCCCCGCCGACACCACCACCAGTGCGACCGCCGCGAGCGTGAACGCGAGCCAACGCCGCGTGCGGACCATCTGGCGCAACAGGTCGACCGCACCGACGGCGAGCAGGAGGAGTCCCGCCGCGATCACGAGCGCACCCCCGACGACAAAGCCGCGAACCCCTCGACGATCGCGGCGGAACCCGCCGCACTGAGGGTCTGCGACACCGCCGATTGGGTGATGCCCTCGCTCTCGGCGAGCCGGCGCTGCGACCGGCCGAGGCAGCGGCCGTACGTGAGCCGCCGCGCCCGCTCGCTCATGCCCGAGACGAGCTGATCGCGACTGAGGGCGTACGCGTTGGCGAGGGCGAGGGCGTCGGCCATGGAGGCATCCTCCCCCTCGCCGAGCTCGATCCACGTGCGCGCGAGCGGCGCGGCGCGCTGTTGTAGATGCTCAACGTGTTCGATCGCGGCGCGCGCCGCCCACCATGCGGGCCCCTCGGGGATCGTGCGATCGTCGAGCGCGATGGGCCGCACCTCCCCGATACCGATCCCGAAGCGGCAGTCGACCTCGTCGGGCAGGGCGAGCCGGAACAGCAGGAGCCAGCTCATCGCGGCGGGCAGCGTGGAGAACTCCCCCTGCAGTTCGTCGCCGACGACCGCCGAGAGCGGAACCGCGGCCACGGCAAGGTCTCGCTGCACGCGGTCGACGGTCTCGGCGAGGCGCTTCTGGGCGGCGGCGCGGTCGGCGAGCTGTCGAGAAGCGACGATGTCGGCGATGACGGCGATGGTCATGCCATAAGCCTATCGCTTATCAAACTGATTTGATAAGCAAATTACTGATATCAGCCGATCAGCGTGCGCGCGGCCGACTGAGCCCGCGACACCAACTCCTCGCGCTGCTCGCGCACCCGCTCGGGGGCCGTGCCGCCGACACCGGTTCGGCTCGAGACCGACCCCTCGATGGTCAGCACCTCGCGCACCGCCGGCGTGAGCGACGGAGAGACGGATGCCAACAGGGCGTCGTCGGCGTCTTCGAGACCGATCTCGCGCTCCTCGCACGCGCGCACCAGTGCGCCCGAGATCTCGTGCGCGTCGCGGAACGCCACGCCCTGACGGACGAGCCACTCGGCCACGTCGGTGGCGAGCGAGAAGCCCTGCGGGGCGAGCTCGGCCATGCGGTCGGTGTGGAAGCGGAGCGTCGCGATCATGCCCGAGAATGCCGGCAGCACGAGCTCGAGCGTGCGCACCGAGTCGAAGACCGGCTCTTTGTCTTCCTGCAGGTCGCGGTTGTACGCCAGCGGCAGACCCTTCAGCGTGGCGAGCAGACCCGAGAGGTTGCCGATCAGACGGCCGGCCTTGCCGCGCGCGAGCTCGGCGATGTCGGGGTTCTTCTTCTGCGGCATGATGCTCGAGCCCGTGGAGTAGGAGTCGTCGAGCGTGACGAAGCCGAACTCGCGGGTGTTCCAGAGGATCACGTCTTCGGCCAGACGCGAGAGGTCGACGCCGATCATCGCGGTGATGAACGCGAACTCGGCCACGACGTCGCGCGAGGCGGTGCCGTCGAGCGAGTTCTCGGCCGGGCGCGCGAGTCCCAATCGGTCGGCGACAAGCTGCGGGTCGAGGCCCAGGGTCGCTCCGGCGAGCGCTCCCCCGCCGTAGGGCGAGACCGAGGCCCGCACCGACCAGTCGCGCAGGCGCTCGATGCCGCGCGTGAACGCCCAGCCGTAGGCCTGCAGGTGGTGCGCGAGGAGGACGGGCTGCGCGTGCTGGAGGTGCGTGCGCCCGGGCATGATGGCTCCGGCGTTCGCCTCGGCCTGGGCGACGAGCGCGTCGATCAGGCGCAGGACCTCGCGGGTCAGGGTGCGCGCGTGGTCGAGCAGATAGAGACGCACGAGCGTCGCGATCTGGTCGTTGCGGCTGCGGCCGGCGCGCAGCTTGCCGCCGAGCGCGGGCCCCACGGTCTCGATGAGCACGCGCTCGAGAGCGCCGTGGACGTCTTCGTCGCCGGGAGCGGCGACCAGCGTGCCGTCCTTCACGCGCGCGGCGAGTTCGTCGAGTCCCGCGTGCATGGCCGCGGCCTCGGCCGCGTCGAGGTATCCGGCGGCCTCCAGGGCCGCGGCGTGCGCGTGCGAGCCGGCGATGTCGTAGAGGGCGAGGTCCCAGTCGAAGTGCGTCGAACGGCTGAGTGCCGCCAGCTCGGGAGAGGGTCCGCCCGAGAAACGGGCGCCCCAGAGGGCTCCCTCGTTCGTCGCCTGCCCGGTCTCGCTGCTCATGCCCCCAGCCTACCGAGGGCGGCCGACAGCGCCGTCGCCGTGACGAGGGCCGGCCCGCTTCGCGTGCCGAACTCCGGAACAACCAGCGGTTGCCGCCGCCTCGGAGCCGGAAAACCGGCCGAACCACCAAATTCTCCGGAGTTCGGCACCGCCACCGCCACCGGCCACCGGCCACCGGCACGCCCCGCGCCTCCTCGACACCCGACAGCACCGACCCAGCCCAGCGAGGCCCGACTCTCAGCGCTCGCTCGGCACCGCGGCATCCCGTCCCACGACGAGACGCACGATCGCGTCGACGAGCGCCTCGAGCGGTCCTCGGCCGACGGTCAGCACCCACACGGTGCACCCGACGATCAGACCGAGGGTCAACGGCCCGAAGAGCTCCAGTGCCCGGATCCCCCACAGATCCGAGGTGTCGCCGAGCACGGCCAGAGCGACGACGGCCCACACCAGCAACTGCACGACGTAAGCGGTCAGCGGCATCGAGCCGACGGCGCGGAGCGGGATCGCGACCCAGCGCAGCGGCGTGCGGCACAGCAGCAGGCACAGGCCGATCGCCGCGATCGCGAAGCCGCCCGAGCCGATCACCTCGCCGAGCCCCGCGGAGTGGTCCTCCGCGGTCAGCACCGTCGAGAGATAGGCGTTCCCCGCCACGAGGGGCGCCGTCGCGAGGGCGAGCCCGTATCCCGCCAGCGTGAGCGCGGAGCCCGCGAGCACGATCAGCGCCTGCTCGGGCAGCAGCCGGAGATCGAGGCGCCCGAGGCCCATCCCGGCGAGCAGGAAGGCGATCCACACGGGGCAGGGGTAGTGCCACCCGAGAGCGGCAGCCAGCTCGTCACCCCCGCGACCCGACCAGATCGGCGCGGCGTCGAGCACCGGCTGGATCCACGGCATGACGAGCGCCAGCGCTCCCGCGGTGAGGAAGAGCGCCCGAGGGCGCATTCCGAGGAACGGCAGTGACAGCACGAACAGCAGGGCGTACGCGGGCAGGATCACGTAGACCGGCACGCCGGTCATCACGAGCAGGATGCCGATGACCCACAGCAGCGCGCCCCGCATCGCCAGCCGCGCCGAGGCGCGCGTGCGGCGATAGCCCTCGACCGGTTTCGTCCCGCCGGTGACGAGCGAGATCGACACGCCCGCGAGGACCGCGAACAGGATCGAGGAGCGCCCGTTGACGATGTCGAGCCACGACGAGGGGTCTCCGGCGACGAAGTCCTCAGTGTCGAGCAGATGCGCGGCCAGCATGCCCACGACCGCGAGGCCCCGGGCGAGGTCGACGCCGGCCAGCCGGCCCGGCCCGTCGAAGCGGGTCCAGAGCCGGCGTGGCCGGGACGTCAGTTCTGGCGCAGAAGCCACACCAACAGCGCCTTCTGGGCGTGGAGCCGGTTCTCGGCCTCGTCCCACACGACGCTCTGGGGGCCGTCGATGACCTCGGCGTCGACCTCGTAACCGCGGTCGGCGGGAAGGCAGTGGATGAAGATCGCCTCGTCGTCGGCGAGGGCCATGAGCTCGCTCGTGACCTTGAATCCGCCCAGGTCGCGGATGCGTGCGAGCTTCTCCTCTTCCTTGCCCATCGACACCCACGTGTCGGTGACGATGACGTCGGCCCCGGATGCCGCGGCCTCGGGGTCGTCGCTGAGGGTGATCGACCCGCCGGTCTCGGCGGCGATCCGCTCGGCATCCGCGATCACGTCGGCGCGCGGCGCGTAGTCCGCGGGAGCCGCGACGCGGACGTGCATGCCGGCGGTGACGCCCGCGAGCACGTACGAGTGGGCCATGTTGCTCTGCCCGTCGCCGAAGAACGACAGCGTCAGCCCCTTCAGCTCGCCCTTGTGCTCGCGGATCGTGAGCAGGTCGGCGAGGAGCTGGCAGGGGTGGAAGTCGTCGCTGAGGGCGTTGACGACCGGAACGCGCGTCCCGCGCGCCATCTCTTCGAGCCCCGACTGCGCGTAGGTGCGCCACACGATCGCGGCGACCTGACGCTCCAGCACCCGGGCCGTGTCGGAGGGCGTCTCCTTGCCGCCGAGCTGGCTGTTCGCGGTCGAGATGATCAGCGGCGACCCGCCGAGGTCGGCGATGCCGACGGCGAACGAGACGCGGGTGCGGGTCGAGGACTTGTCGAAGATCACCGCGACGGTCTGCGGGCCCGCGAGCGGCTTCTGCGCCCAGCGGTCCTTCTTCAGCTCGATCGCGAGGTCGAGGATCTCGGCCTGTTCGGCTGGGGTCAGGTCGTCGTCGCGCAGCAGGTGGCGGGTCACGCGGAGGCTCCTTCGAGGATCAGGGCATCGGACACGGTGGAGAGCGCGGCCGCGAACAGCTCGAGGAACTGCGCGATCTCGGCATCCCCGATCGTGAGGGGCGGCGCGATGCGGATGGTGTCGTCGTTGGCGGCGTTCACGACCAGCCCGTGCTGCTGGGCTGCGGCGACCACGGCCTTGGCGACGGGGCTCGTGAGGCCGATGCCGAGCAGCAGGCCCCGGCCGCGGACGCCCGCGACGAGCGGCGAGCCGAGCGCGGCGATACCGTCGCGGATCTCTCCCTCGCGGCGGGCGGCGTTCTCGACGAGACCGGATGCCTCGATCTCCTGCAGCACCGCTCCCCCGACCGCGGTGCCCAGGGCGTTGCCGCCGAAGGTCGAGCCGTGCGTGCCGGGGAAGAACAGGTCGCTGGCCGCACCGAACGTGATGAGCGCCCCGATCGGGAAACCGCCGCCGATGCCTTTCGCGACGGTGATCGCGTCGGGCACGATGCCGGCGTGCTGGAACCCGAACCAGGCGCCGGTGCGCCCGGCACCGGTCTGGATCTCGTCGATGATCAGCAGCGCGCCGTGGCGCGCGGTGATCTCGCGCGCGGCCTGCAGGTACCCCTCGGGGAGCTCGACGACGCCGGCTTCGCCCTGGATCGGCTCGACCAGCAGGGCGGCGACGCGCTCGTCGACCGCGGCCTCGAGGGCCTCGATCGTGGCGTCGATGTGCTCGACGCCGGGGACCATCGGGAGGAAGTCGGCCTGCAGCGCGGGCTTGCCGGTGAGGGCGAGCGAGCCCATCGTGCGGCCGTGGAAACCGCCCTTGAGTGTCAGGATGCGCGTGCGGTCGGTGCCGCGGCCGTGCAGGCGCGCAAGCTTGAATGCCGCCTCGTTGGCCTCGGCCCCGGAGTTGCCGAAGTACACGCGGCCCGACTCCCCCGTGCCGGCGAGCCGCTTCAGGCGCGCGGCCATCGCGAGCTGCGGCGGCGTGGCGAAGTAGTTCGAGACGTGCGCGAGGGTCGACGCCTGCGCGGTGATCGCCTCGACGAACACCGGGTGCGCGTGACCGAGGGCGTTGACCGCGATACCGGCGAGGAAGTCGAGGTACTTCGTCCCGTCGGCGTCCCAGAGGTAGGCGCCCTCGCCGCGCACGAACATCGCCATGCGGTCGCCGAAGCTCCGGACGAGGTCGCGTCCGGCGTCTTCCTGCCAGGTTGCCGTGGTCATGCGACCACCTCCGTTCCGATTCCCTTGCTGGTGAACAGTTCGACGAGCACCGAGTGCGGCACGCGCCCGTCGATGATGGCCGCGGTGGGCACTCCCCCGTCGACGGCGTCGAGGCACGCCTGCATCTTCGGGATCATGCCCGACTCGAGCTTCGGCACCATCGCGCGCAGCTCCGTCGAGGTGAGGTGCGACACGAGCGAGTCGCGGTTCGGCCAGTCGGCGTAGAGCCCGGGCACATCGGTGAGGACGACGAGCTTCTTCGCGTTCAACGCGACCGCGAGCGCCGCGGCCGCGGCATCCGCGTTCACGTTCAGCGAGTTGCCGGGGTGGTCGAGATCGGGCGCGATGCTCGAGACGATCGGCACGCGGCCCGCGGCCAGGTGGTCGAGCACGGGCTGCGGGTCGACCGTGACGACGTCGCCGACGCGGCCCAGGTCGTGCTCGACCCCGTCCACGACCACGCCGCGGCGACGACCGCCGAACAGGCCGGCGTCCTCTCCGCTGAGACCGGTCGCGAGAGGTCCGTGCGCGTTGACCTTCGCCACGAGCTGCGGGTTGATCTGCCCGGTGAGCACCATCCGCACGACGCCGATGGCCTCGGTCGAGGTCACGCGGTAACCGCCGCGGAACTCGCTCGGGATCTCGAGACGGTTCAGCATCGACGAGATCTGCGGGCCACCACCGTGCACGACGACGGGCTTGACGCCCACGTAGCGCAGGTACGCGATGTCGGCGGCGAAGGCGTCCTGCAGCTCGTCGCTCACCATCGCGTTGCCGCCGTACTTCACCACCACGACCTGGTCGCGGTACTTGCGCACCCACGGCAGCGATTCGACGAGCGTGACCGCCCGATCGCTGGCTTCGGCGGGATCGGTGTCTTGGAGGTCGACGTGGGTCATGAGGAGTAGGCGCTGTTCTCGTGGACGTAATCGTGCGTGAGGTCGTTGGTGCGGATCGTGGCCGCGGCCTCGCCGACACGCAGGTCGACGACGAGGTCGGTCGCGCGGGGTGTCAGGTCGACGTCCTCACGCGGACGGTCCGGACCACCGGCGGTGCACACGCGCACGCCGTTCATCCAGACGTCGACGTCGTACGGGTCGAAGGCGGCGTCGGTCGTCCCGATCGCGGCGAGCACCCGACCCCAGTTCGGGTCGTTGCCGAAGATCGCGGCCTTGAAGAGGTTGTTCCGGGCGATCGAGCGACCCACCACGACGGCGTCGTCCTCGCTCGCGGCGTTCACGACCCGGATGGTGATGTCATGGCTGGCGCCCTCGGCGTCGCCCTGCAGCTGTGCCGCGAGATCGTCGCACACCGCGGTGAGCGCCTCGGCGAACTCCTCGGCGGGAACCCGGATGCCACTGGCCCCGCTCGCCATCAGGGTGACCTGGTCGTTGGTCGACATGCAGCCGTCCGAGTCGAGCCGATCGAAGCTGACGCGCGTCGCCGCACGAAGCGCCGTGTCGGCTTCGGCTGCGTCGAGGACCGCGTCGGTCGTGATGACGACGAGCATGGTCGCCAAGCCCGGCGCCAGCATCCCAGCGCCCTTCGCCATCGCGCCGATCGACCATCCCGCGCCCACGTGCACGGCCCGCTTGGGCTTCGAGTCGGTGGTCATGATCGCGAGCGACGCGTCCTCGCCACCCTCGGGCGACAGTGTCGCTATCCCCTGGTCGACTCCCGCGAGCACCTTCGCGCGGAAGACCTCGTCGCCCGTGCCGATGAGGCCGGTCGAGCACACGAGCACATCGCCCGCGCCGACACCGAGCAGCTCGGCCGCGCGCTCGGCGGTCTGGTGCGTGGTCTGGAAGCCGAACGACCCGGTGAAGCAGTTCGCCCCGCCCGAGTTGAGCACGATGGCCTCGACGACGCCGTCCTTCACCACCTGCTCGGACCACAGGATGGGGTTCGCCTTCGCCCGGTTCGAGGTGAAGACGGCGGCGCCCACCTTGAGGGGGCCGCGGTTGACCACGACGGCGACGTCGCGCGCGTGCGTCGATTTCAGGCCGACGGCGACTCCGGCCGCCTCGAATCCGGCGGGGACGGTCACGCTCACGGGGCGACTCCGTTCAGGGGAAGGGCGGTGGTCTCGGCGAGACCCAGGGCGATGTTCATGGACTGGACGGCGGCTCCGGCCGTGCCCTTGACGAGATTGTCGACCGCGGCGACCGAGATCACGCGGTTCGCCGCACGATCGATCGCGAGACCGATCGAGGCGACGTTGGCGCCGAGCACGTCGGCCGTCCGCGGGAAGACGCCGGCGGGGAGGAGCTCGACGAAGGGCTCGTCGGCGTACGCCTCCTCCCAGGCCGTGCGGATCTCGGCATCCGTCGCCCCCTCCCGGATCGGCGCCGAAGAGGTCGCGAGGATGCCCCGCGCCATCGGCACGAGCACGGGGGTGAACGAGATCCGGATGCCGTCGGCCGGCGCCCCGGCCGCCGCCAGCGCCTGCCGGATCTCGGGGATGTGCCGGTGCGTCCCGCCCACCGCATAGGGGTTGGCGGTGCCGAGGATCTCGCTCGCGAGGAGGTTCGTCTTCGCGGCCTTGCCCGCTCCGCTCGGCCCGACGGCGAGGACCGAGACGATGTCGCCCGGGTCGATGACACCCGCGGCGACGCCCGGCGCGAGCGAGAGCGCCACGGTGGACGCGTTGCAGCCCGGGGCCGCGATACGCGTCACGCCGCGCAGGTTGTCGCGCTGCTTACCGCCCGCGACGGGCAGCTCCGGCACGCCGTACGCCCAGGGCTCGGCGTGCGTGCCGCCGTAGAACGCGGCCCAATCGTCCGACGAGGTGAGGCGGTGGTCGGCCCCCGCGTCGATCACGAGCGGGGTGTCGGCGAGGGCGTCGGTGTACTGCGCGGACTGGCCGTGCGGAAGCGCGAGGAAGACGACGTCGTGGCCCGCGAGGATCTCGGGGGTCGTCGCCTGCAGCTCGAGGTGCGCGAGCGACCGGAGGTGGGGCTGGTGGGCGAGAAGCGGCTGACCCGCGCTGGAGTGCGCGGTGACGGTGCGGATCTCGACATCGGGATGATCGGCGAGGAGGCGGAGGATCTCGCCGCCCGCATAGCCGGAAGCGCCGGAGACGGCGACCGAGAGGGTCATGTATCTACCTTAGGAGTCGGGGCGGGTGCTGAAATTCAGCGCGTACCGGGGCGGCGACGCCCGCAAGCCCGACAACCGGCGGGCTACGAGGTCGCCGAAACTCGGCGTGCGACCCGACGTCGGCGCAGCGCAGCGGTGCTCACGGAGAGCTCCGAGCTGAACGCGGCGATCGACGACATCTGGCGAGGGTATCGGCCCGGTCGGGGCCAGGGCAAATCACGTCCGGACGCGTGTCTGCGCGGGCTCGGCTGGGAGAACGGCATGCAATCCCCCTCTTGTCCCCCATTTGGGGGACAAGAGGGGGATATGCTGTGAGTCCTGCCCTCATCGCTGGTTGCTTCCGACTGCCCCCTTATACCGGCGGTGAGGGCAGGCCCACGTCGCAGGCGGACCTGCGCACCGTTCAGCATAAGCGCGCCTCGACGCCCGAAAAGACGGGCGCAGACGCGAGAGGCGGGATGCCACGGCCTCCGCCGCGGTCACCCCGCCCCGTCGTCGTTCTCGACGTCTGTCAGTCGCGGATCGTCGCCCCGAAACGCTCAGCGGCCACCGCGACCCCCGCGAGCTTGGCCTCGGTGGCCTCCGCCGCGGTGAGGGTGCGATCGTCAGCACGGAAACGCAGAGCGAAGGTCAGGCTCTTCGTCCCCTCGGCCAGGCCGGGACCGCGGTAGTCGTCGACGAGACGCGTGCCCTCGAGGAGCGGAGCACCCCCCTCGAGCAGCGCGGCACGGACGGCTCCGGCCGCGACGTCGACGGGGACCACGAGCGACACGTCCTGCGTCGCCGCCGGGAAGCCCGACAGGGAGGCCGCCACGACACGCGACTGAGCGAGGTCGAGCATCGCGTCGAGGTCGAGCTCGGCGACGAGCACACGTCCCGGCAGGTCGGCGTCGGCCGAGACCGCGGGCAGGACCTCTCCGACGTAGCCGATGTCGACACCGCCGGCGAGCACGCGCGCGGTGCGCCCGGGGTGCAGGGCCGCGCGCTGCGCCTGGACCAGCTCGATGTCGAGCCCGGCAGCACCCGCCAGCACGCGGACGGCGTCGACGGCGTCGGCGAGGTCGGCAGCGACGGCCACCTGGCCGGGCTGCTTCGCGACGGTGTGTCCTGTGAGCAGGACGGCGACGTGCCGACGCTGCGGCGGGATCGAGGCATCCAGAGCCGTCAGTGTGGCGGCGTCCGGACGAACCGCGAGCGGCGGGACCGACGGGGTGCCGTACTGCACGCCGGGCTTCGGGAGGAACACCGTGCCGATCTCGAACAGTGCCAGGTCGACGATGCCGCGCGAGACGTTACGGTGCGCGACCTGCAGCATCGCCGGGACGAGCGAACGGCGCAGGAACGGCGCGAGGCCGTCGAGCGGGTTCGCGAGCTTGACGCTCGGCAGCTTCTCGCCCGAGGGCGAGCCGTGCAGGGCGTTCTGATCCTCGGTCGTGAAGGGGAACGACGGCGTCTCGACGAAACCGGCGGCCGCGAGGGCGTTCGCCACGCGGCGGCGCCCCTGCTGCGCGGGCGTCAGGCCGCGACCCGAGGGCGGCGTGGGCAGCACCGAGGGGATGCGGTCGTATCCCTCGATGCGTGCCACCTCCTCGGCGAGCGTCCACTTGTCGGAGAGGTCGTGGCGCCACGAGGGGGCGGTCACCGACCAGCCGCCGTCGCGCTCGTCGACGGTGCATCCGATGAGACGCAGGGCCGACACGATCTCGTCGTCGGTGTATTCGACACCGATCAGGCCCGACACGAAGCCCGCGGGAAGGGTGATCGGGTCACGGCGGTAGGGCGCGCCGAGCGCTCCCCCGAGCTCGGTGTCGAGCGTGCCGCCGGCGAGCTCGACCATCAGCGACGCCACGCGCTCGGCCGCGACGTACGGGACCAGCGGGTCGACACCGCGCTCGAAGCGGCGCGAGGCCTCCGAGGGCAGCTTGTGCCGACGCGCGGTCCGGGCGATCGAGACCTGGTCGAACGTCGCCGCCTCGATGAGCACGTTGCGGGTCGCGTCGCTCATCTCAGTCGGGCCGCCACCCATGACGCCGGCGAGACCGATCGGTCCCGACTCGTCGGTGATGAGGAGGTCTTCCGCGCTGAGGGTGCGCACCTGCCCGTCGAGCGTCTCGAGCTTCTCGCCCTCCTCAGCGCGGCGTACCGTGATGCCGCCCTGCAGACGGTCGAGGTCGTAGCCGTGGATCGGCTGGCCGAGCTCGAGCATGACGTAGTTGGTGATGTCGATCAGCACACCGAGCGAGCGGATGCCGGCGAGCGACAGGCGCGTGATCATCCACGGCGGCGTCGGACGCGAGGGGTCGACATCGCGCACGATGCGGGCGACGAACTCGGTCGCGCCCTGACGTCCGCGGATCGGCGCGCGGTCGTCCACCGCGATCGGGAAGCCCGAGGGCGTCCGCGCGACCGCGTCGTCGTGCCCCGTCCCCGGGTCGCGGAAGTCCGCGCCGGTGGCGTGCGAGTACTCGCGCGCCACCCCGCGCAGCGACAGCGCGTACCCGCGGTCGGGCGTCACGTTGATCTCGACGGCGATGTCGTCCAGACCCAGCAGGGCGATGGCATCCGTCCCCACCGGCGCGTCGATCCCGAGATCGACCAGACGCAGGATGCCGCTGTGCTCGCTGCCGAGCCCCAGCTCCTTCGCCGAGGCGATCATGCCGTCGGACACGTGGCCGTACGTCTTGCGGGCGGCGATCGGGAACGGCCCGGGCAGCACCGAGCCGGGAAGGGTCACCACGACCTTGTCGCCGGGGAAGAAGTTGCCGGCGCCGCAGACGATGCCGCGCACCCCGCCGTGCTCGTCGCCCACGTCGACCTGGCACCAGCGGATGGTCTTGCCGTTCGACTGCGGCTCGGGCGTGAACTCGATCACTTCGCCGACGACGATCGGGCCGGAGAGCTCGAAGCGGTGAACGTCTTCTTCTTCGAAGCCGACGGACACCAGAGCCGCGAGGACATCGTCGGCCGTGGCGTCCGCGGGCACGTCGACGTACTCGCGCAACCAGGAGAGCGGGACGCGCATCAGACCACCATTCCGAACTGCTCGCTGAAGCGGACATCGCCCTCGGCCATGTCGCGCATGTCTTGCACGTCGCTGCGGAACATGAGCGTGCGCTCGATGCCCATGCCGAACGCGAAGCCCGAGTACTCCTCGGGATCGATGCCGGCGGCGCGCAGGACGTTGGGGTTCACCATTCCGCAGCCGCCCCACTCGATCCAGCGCGCCCCGCCCTTGAAGGTGGGGTGCCACAGGTCGAGCTCGGCACTCGGCTCGGTGAAGGGGAAGAAGTTGGCGCGGAAGCGCGTCTTCGCCTCGGGCCCGAACAGCACGCGCGCGGCGTGGTCGAGGGTGCCCTTGAGGTGGGCCATCGTGATGCCCTTGTCGATGACGAGCCCCTCGAACTGCGTGAACACCGGGAGGTGCGTCGCGTCGAACTCGTCGGTGCGGTAGACGCGGCCCGGGCACAGCACGTAGATCGGGAGGTCGCGCTCGAGCATCGACCGCACCTGCACGGGGCTCGTGTGCGTGCGCATGACGAGGTGACGGGCGACGGGGTCGACGAAGAACGTGTCCTGCATCTGCCGCGCCGGGTGATCGACGTCGAAGTTCAGCGCGTCGAAGTTGAACCACTCGTGCTCGAGCTCGGGACCCTCGGCAATCTCCCACCCCATGCCGACGAAGATGTCGGAGACCTGCTCCTGCAGGAGCGAGATCGGATGCCGAGCACCGACGCGCGCGCGCTGCGGCAGCGCCGTGACGTCGATGCGCTCCGCCTCGAGCTGCGCGGCCGTCTCGGCCTCGGCGAGCGCGGTCTCGCGGGCGGCGAGCGCCTGGTTGACCTGCCCGCGGGCCTGGCCGACGAGCTTGCCGAACGCGGCCTTCTGGTCGGGGGCGACGTGGCGCATCTGGGCGTTCAGCCGCGCGAGGGCGGACTGCTCACCGGTGTGAGCTGCGCGGGCGGTTTTCAGGTCGGCCGTGGTCGCGGCCGCGGCGATGGCCGCGAGCGCGGCATCGACGGCGGAGGCGACGGCCTCGGGGGTGATCTCGGGTGCGTCGGACACGAGATGAGAGTCTACCGACGGGCGGGGACACTCCCCCGCCCGTCGGGATCACAGCCCGGCTGCGCGCAGGCCTCGGCCGTGCTCGGAACCCGACTGCGCGCACCGAACCCGGCTACGCGCCGAACCCGGCCGCGATCAGAGCCCGACTACGCGCCGAGCCCCGCCGCGATCAGAGGCCGGAGGCGTCGTACTTGCCGAGGCCGCGCTGGGCGACGATCAACTCGGTGTCGGTTCCGGTCTGTCCGGGAGGCTCCGCGCCCGCGACCTGAGACGCCTTGGGCGAACGACGCAGACCGATCTCGACGCGGTGGGCGATGTACGACAGCGCGAGGCACATGGCGACGTAGATGACGCTCGCGACCATCGCTGCGGGGATCAGCGGCGATCCGTACTCACCGTTCGACCCGAGCTGGCGCGCGAAGTAGAGGAGCTCGGGGTAGGTGATGATGAAGCCGAGAGCGGTGTCCTTCAACGTCACGACCAGCTGAGCGATGATCACGGGCAGCATCGCGCGAATGGCCTGGGGCAGCAGGACGAGGCGCATGACCCCGGCCTTGCGCAGACCGATGGCATAACCGGCCTCGCTCTGTCCGCGCGGGAGGGACTCGACGCCCGCGCGAATGACCTCGGAGAGCACCGAGCCGTTGTAGGCGATGAGCGCGATGACGACGGCCCAGTACGGCGATACCTTCAGGCCGATCACCGGCAGGCCGTAGTACAGCAGGAGCATGAAGATCAGCACCGGGACGGCGCGGAGCAACTCGACGATCCAACCGACCGGCATCCGCACCCAGGCGTGGTCCGATATGCGGCCGATCGCGAGAATGAACCCGAGGACGACGGCGCCGACGGCCGCAGCCGCGAAGGCCGCGAGGGTCGCGAGCGTCGCCTCGCCGAAACGCACCCAGATGGCCGTATAGGTGAAGACGTTCCACTTGGTGGCCGAGAACTGGCCGGTGTCGAGGAAGCGCCAGACGACGAAGCCGATGACGGCGACGACGAGCAGAAGCGTGACCGCGCCGAGGATGCGATTGCGCATCCGGGCACGGGGGCCCGGCAGGTCGTAGAGGACGGAGGAGCTCATCGGGCGACCTTCCACTTCTTCTCGGCGGCGCGCTGCAGGGCCGAGAGCACGAGCACCAGGAGGACGAACACCGCCATCACCAGGATGATCGTCATGAGCTGGTTCTCACCGTTCTCGCTCATGACCGCGCGGATGTTGCCGAGGTTGACCACCGAGAAGCCCGAGGCGACGGTGGTGTTCTTCAACAGCGCGATGAAGACGCTCATCATCGGCGGGATGACCGAGCGCGTCGCCTGCGGGAGGACGACGAGCGACATGACCTGGCCGAAGCCCAGGCCGAGGGCGCGGGCGGCTTCGGCCTGTCCGACGGGGACGGTGTTGATGCCGGAGCGGATCGTCTCGGCGACGTACGTCGCCGTGTAGATGCCGAGGCCGCAGACGGCGAGAGTGAGGAAGCTCCCTCGCGGGACGTCGATGAGCAGCGGGACGCAGAACGCGAAGAAGAACAGGACGAGCGTCAGCGGGGTGTTGCGGATCCAATTCACGTAGACCGCACCCACCGCGCGCGCGATCGGAATCGGCGACACGCGCATCGCCCCGACGATGAAGCCCAAGACGAGAGCGATCAGACCGCCGCCCAGGAAGAGCACGACGGTCCCCCACAGCGCCTGCGCCCACAGGTCGGGGTAGTCGAAGATCTGATTCACCGAAGGGTGTCCGTTCTGTTCTTTCGTCGTTCGATCGAGCGGAGGGGGTGCGGGCGGCGATCGCTCGCCGCCCGCACGAGGGGCTCAGCTGACGGGGTCGACCGCCGGCTGCTCGCCCTTGACGCCCGAGGCGCCGAGGTTCTTCTCGAAGATGGCCTCCCAGGTGGAGCCGCCGTCGGTGAACATGGTGTTCACGAACTCCTGGAACGCGGTGTCGCCCTTGGCGAGGCCGACGCCGTAGCGCTCCTCGCTGAAGGGCTCGCCCGCGATCTTGAGGTTGTCGGGGTCCTGAGCGGCGTAGCCGAGGAGGATGGCCTCGTCGGTCGTCACCGCGTCGACCTCGCCGTTCTTCAGCTTCTCGACGCACTGCGAGTACGTGTCGAACTCGACGACCTTGGCGGGTGTCTCTTCGCGGATGCGCTGGATCGGCGTCGAACCGGTGACCGAGCAGACCGTGGTGTCGGCGGTCAGCGAGTCCTTGCCGGTGATGGTGTCGTTGTCGGCGGCGACGAGCAGGCCCTGTCCGGTCAGGAAGTAGGGACCGGCGAACGCGATCTGCTCCTTGCGCTTGTCGGTGATCGAGTAGGTACCGACGTAGTAGTCGATGTCGCCGTTGATGATCGCCTGCTCACGGTTCGCCGAGGCGATGGCCTTGTACTCGACCTTGGAGCTGTCAGCGGGGTCGTAGCCGAGCGACGCAGCGATCCACCGCGCGATGTCGACGTCGAAGCCCTTGCGCTCGCCCGTGACGGGGTCGAGGTAGCCGAGGCCGGGCTGGTCTTCCTTGACGCCGATGACGACCTTGTCGGCCGCCTTGATCTTGTCGAACGTCGGGCTGTTCTCGATGGTGACGTCGGTGGCGACCGCGCCGTAGACCGGGGCGTCGCTGCTGCCGCCGTCGGATCCCGCATCGGGCGAGCCGGGGGTGCCGCTGTTGCAAGCCGTCAGGGCCAGCAGGCTCGCGGCGAGGACGCCGAGGCCTGTGAGAGTACGAGGTTTACGCATGTGATGTCTCCTTGGTTACGTGTGCTGTGCGGAAAGGGGTCGGTGACGGCGCGTTCGGGTCGGCCGGGGGGAATGGGACACGAGTGGGGCGAGAGAACCTCCTTGTTCGTCGCCTCTTCCGATCAGTGCGTGATGAGCTTCGAGAGGAAGTCCTTCGCGCGATCGGACTGCGGGTTCGTGAAGAACTGCTCGGGAGCCGCCTGCTCCACGATCTGCCCGTCGGCCATGAAGACGACGCGGTTCGCGGCCTTGCGCGCGAACCCCATCTCGTGCGTGACCACGATCATGGTCATGCCCTCCTTGGCGAGACCGACCATGACGTCGAGCACCTCGTTGATCATCTCGGGGTCGAGGGCCGAGGTCGGCTCGTCGAACAGCATGACCTTCGGCTTCATCGCGAGCGCACGGGCGATCGCGACGCGCTGCTGCTGTCCACCCGACAGCTGGGCCGGGAGCTTGTCCGCCTGATGACCGACGCCCACGCGCTCCAGCAGCGCGCGCGCCTCTTTCTCGGCATCCGCCTTCTTGAGCTTGCGGACCTTGATGGGGCCGAGAGTGACGTTCTCGAGGATCGTCAGGTGGGCGAACAGGTTGAACGACTGGAACACCATGCCGACATCGGCACGCAGCTTCGCGAGCCCCTTGCCCTCCTCGGGCAGGCGCGCGCCGTCGATGGTGATGGACCCGCTCGTGATCGTCTCGAGGCGGTTGATCGTGCGGCAGAGCGTCGACTTGCCCGATCCGGACGGACCGATGACGACGACGACCTCACCGCGGTCGACGGTGAGATTGATGTCTTTCAGCGCCTGGAACTGGCCGTAGTGCTTCTGCACATCGGAGACGACGACGAGGGGCTCGGAGCCCGCCGGGGGAACGGATGCCATGCGTTCACCCTATGAGAGCGACGAGCCGGCGACCACCTCGGAACGCGCGCCTTAACCGTTCTGTAACAGCGGCCTCACCGCGCGCGCTGCGCGAAAGCCGTCTCGTACAGACACACGCTCGCGGCCGTCGCGAGGTTCAGCGACTCGGCGCGGCCGTAGATCGGCAGGCGCAACGACAGGTCGGCATGAGCGAGCGCCGTCTCGTCCAGCCCCCGCGCCTCGTTGCCGAAGAGCCAGGCCGTCGGCTCCGACAGGAGGTCTCGGGATGCCAGGAAATCGTCGCCGTCGACATCGGCGGCGACCACGCGCAACCCGGCCTCGTGCGCTCGCGCGACGACGTCGGCGAGATCGAGGTCGACCGCGACGGGAAGGTGGAACAGCGACCCGGTGGTCGAGCGCACGACCTTCGGGTTGTACGGATCGACCGTGCGCCCGGTGAGGACGACAGCGTCGGCACCCGCGGCGTCGGCGGCACGGATGATCGTGCCGAGGTTGCCGGGGTCGCGCACCTCCTCGCAGATCGCGATGAGGCGCGGGTTGCCCGCGAGCACGTCCCTCAGGGCCGTCGGAGTCTGCCGAGCCACCGCGACGATGCCCTGGGGCGTGACCGTGTCGGCCATGGCATCCAGGACCGCCTCGGTCGTGTACTGCAGGTCGACGCCCGCTCGCTCGGCGGCATCGCGCACATCCGTGTGCTTCTCGAGAGCCGTCGGGGTCGCGTAGAGCTCGAGCACCGTCTCGGGCGCCCACGCGAGGGCTTCGCGCGCGGCCTGCGGACCCTCGAGGAGGAAGAGGCCGGTCTCTTGACGGGCGGCGCGCTTGCTGAGCTTGGCCACGGCGCGCACCCGCGGCGAACGGGGGTTCTCGAGCACGTCCTCAGTGTATGGCGTGGGCGGCATAGACCCCGGAAGCCGCGCGGAAACGACGAACGGGCGCCCTCCGGAGAGGACGCCCGTTCGGTACGAGGACGCGTTTTACGCGGTCTTCGGAGCGTTGACGTCGCTGGGCAGCGCCGCCTTCGCGGTCTGGACCAGCGAGGCGAACACGGCGGGCTCGTTCACGGCGAGCTCGGCGAGCATACGACGGTCGACCTGGACACCCGCGAGGCCGAGGCCCTGGATGAAGCGGTTGTACGTGAGGCCGTTCTGGCGCGACGCAGCGTTGATGCGCTGGATCCACAGGCGACGGAAGTCGCCCTTGCGCTTGCGACGGTCACGGTACGCGTAGACCAGGGAGTGGGTGACCTGCTCCTTGGCCTTGCGGTACAGGCGCGAACGCTGACCGCGGTAACCGGAGGCGCGCTCCAGGATGACGCGACGCTTCTTGTGGGCGTTTACTGCCCGCTTGACTCTAGCCATTTCTGTTTCTTCCTAACGTGCGTCGGCGCTCAGAGACCGAGGAGCTTCTTGGCGACCTTCGAGTCACCGGCGGCCAGGACCTGCTCCTGGTTCAGGCGGCGGGTGCGCTTCGAGGCCTTGCCTTCGAGGTTGTGGCGCATGCCGGCCTGCTGCTTCATGAGCTTGCCGCTACCGGTCAGCTTGAAGCGCTTCTTGGCGCCCGAGTGGGTCTTCTGCTTCGGCATCTGTCTTCCTTCGTTGGTGTTCCCGACGGAGCGGGAGTCTGGGGAGCTTTACTCGGCGGGGGCCGAGCTGGGCGTTTCTTCCGGGGCCGAGTCGCCACGGGAAGCGCTGCGCGCCGCCTCGCGGTTCGCCGCGCGCTGCGCGTTCTGCTCGGTCTTGACCTCGGACTTGTTCTTGTGCGGGGCGACCACCATCACCATGTTGCGGCCGTCGATCGTGGGGTTGGACTCGACGGTGCCGAACTCGGCGACATCTTCCGCGAACTTGCGGAGCAGGCGCACACCCTGCTCGGGACGCGACTGCTCGCGACCGCGGAACAGGATCATCGCCTTCACCTTGTCGCCCGCCTGGAGGAAGCCCTCGGCGCGCTTGAGCTTGGTGATGTAGTCGTGAGCCTCGATCTTGAGGCGGAACCGGACCTCTTTGAGGACCGTGTTGGCCTGGTTACGACGCGTTTCCTTGGCCTTCTGCGCGGCCTCGTACTTGAACTTGCCGTAATCCATGATCTTGACCACGGGAGGCTTCGAGCTCGGCGCAACCTCGACCAGGTCGAGGTCCGCTTCCTGGGCCAGGCGCAGCGCAGCTTCGATTCGGACGATGCCGACCTGCTCGCCGTTGGGTCCGACGAGACGGACCTCCGGGACTCGGATGCGCTCGTTGGTGCGGGGATCGCTGATGCGGAACTCCTCTTGTGTGCGGGTGGTGGCCGCCGCGATCCGATCGAATCGCGGGCGAAGAGGAGTACACACGCCACCCGGCACGGTGCTGTCAGCACCGGCTTCTGCACCCAGACGACCCCGTGCGAAACGGAGCGGAGTGCGGGAACCCGGTAGCCTGGAGCGGCAAGCGCGGGTGGGATGTGATCCTCTTTCGTACGGAGTGAGACACTCCGAAGCCCGCCATAGTCTAGCAGAGAGATTCACGTGGACACGATCCCCTCCGACCAGCCCGCCGACGACCACTCCGCGCACCGCCACGGAGCCGAGGACGAGCGTCTCGCCCGCTGGGAGGAACAGGAGCGCGCCGCATCCTCGGCCACCCGCGACATCGCCGACGTCCCCGCCGTCGAGGTCATCACGACCGCCGCCGTCCACCTCATGAGCGCCGCCGCCGTGAAGACCGGCCTGGCCGACGATCCGAAGCAGCAGCTCGACCTCGACGAGGCCCGCAAGCTCATCAACGCCCTCGCCGGCCTCATCACCGCCGGCGCCCCCGAGATCAGCGACATGCACGCGCGCTCCCTGCGCGACGGGCTGCGGTCGCTGCAGCTCGCGTTCCGCGAGGCGTCGACCATTCAGGACCCGATCGGTAAGGGGCCGGGCGAGAAGTGGACGGGTCCCGTCACGTAGGTCGCTCGTTCTGGGGTACCGGCTGCGGGGTGCCCCTCTTCCCAGGCAAGAACGGGGACCCCTGCCCCGATTGCCTGGGAAGAGGGGCACCCCTTCGCCTGTGCCGCAGGACAGCTCCTCCGCGACACCCGCGAGGTACGGAATGGCATCCCTTCGCCCTGCGCCACCGCAGGACAGTTCCTCCGTGACACCCGCGGGGGTATAGAGGGGCACCCCTTCGCCTGTGCCGCAGGACAGTTCCTCCGTGACACCCGCGGGGCTATAGGGGAGCACCCCTTCGCCCTAAGGCACCGCGGGGCACCTCCTCCCTAACACCCGCGGGAGGAGGGGCGGCTCGGTGGACCGTGGGGTGGTCTGCCGGAGCCGAGGTCCCTGAGCCTGTCGAAGGGACCGGGACCGCTGAGGGCGACCCCCACGCCGTCGGAGTGCTGTGCGGGTCAGGCGTCGGAGCTGCGGTGCAGCTTCACCGTCAAAGAATCGACGAGCACGGCGATGCGATCGTCGGCGGACCAGCGGCGCGCGATGCGCGCCAGCACGGCGTCCAGCTCTTCCTGCTCGAGGCCCGACATCAACTGCAGGTGCACGACCAGCTCGGGCCCGCGCAGGCGGCCCGTCGGATCGCCCGACTCGACCGCGAGATCGAGCACGGCGAGCTCCCCCGAGATGCTTTCCTGCAGCCCGGTGAAGATCGTCGGCGACGTGTGCGCCGGCTCCCACGGCTCGCCCTGCGCAATGGCCCAGACCGCGGGGCGGCGCAGGACGAACTCCGTCTCGGAGGCCGGGTCGATCACGATGAGCTCGGTGTCCTCGGACGCCGCGGCCAGGGCCGTGCGGCGGCCGTCCGCGGGGACGGGGCGGGCCGTGGCATCCCATGTCTGGAGGGCCGCGACGGACGTGAACACGGGCAGCACTTTGCGACCGTCGGGGGCGGCCACCGTCACGATCGACAGCTCTTGGGTCTTGTCGACCTCGAGTCCGTGCGGCCCGACGCCATGATCGCCCTTCTCAGCGACGAGGGGGATCAGGAGGCGCGCTTCGCGGTACGCGTCGACCACTGCGCGTGCATCGCCGTCCCCCGTGCGGAACGCGAGCAGGGCCGCCAGCAACGCGGGATCGGCGGAGCCGTCGTCGCCCGAGTGGGGGTTGGCCTGAAAGCTGCGCCCCTCCCAGGGGACGCCGGCCGAGTCCGCGTGGGCACCGTGCGCGCCGTGCGCGTGAGAACCGTGCGCGTGGGCGCCGTGCGGATCGTCAGTGTCCGGCGACATCCAGTGCCTCGGCCAGCGTGAACTGGCCCGCGTAGAGCGCCTTGCCGACGATCGCACCCTCGACGCCCAGCGGCACGAGTTCGCGGAGCGCCGCGATGTCGTCGAGGCTCGATACGCCGCCCGAAGCGACGATCGGCTTCGGCGTGCGCTGCGTCATCTCGCGCAGCAGCTCGATGTTGGGGCCGCGGAGCGTGCCGTCCTTGGTGACGTCGGTGACCACGTAGCGGCTGCAGCCGGCGTCCTCGAGGCGGTCGAGGACGGTCCAGAGGTCGCCGCCGTCGCGGGTCCACCCGCGCGCCGCGAGCGTGGTCCCGCGGACGTCGAGACCGACGGCGATCGCTTCGCCGTAGCGGTTGATGACGTCGGCTGCCCACTCGGGGTTCTCGAGCGCCGCGGTGCCGAGGTTGATGCGGCTCGCGCCGCTCTCGAGTGCCGCCTCGAGCGAGCGGTCGTCGCGGATGCCGCCGGAGAGCTCGACCTGCACGCCCTTGACCTGCTTGATGACCTTGCGCATCACGTTCGCGTTGCTGCCTCGACCGAAAGCCGCGTCGAGGTCGACGAGGTGGATCCACTTCGCGCCCTGGCGAGCGAAGTCCGCCGCGGCGTCGACGGGGTCGCCGTAACTGGTCTCGGTGCCGGCCTCTCCCTGGGTGAGGCGGACGGCCTTTCCGTCGGCGACATCGACCGCCGGAAGCAGCACAAGTTCGGGCGTGGACGCGAAATCGTTCATGGCTCCTCGGACCCGTCGGCGCATCTCGCCGAGCCTGGGCACGAGGTCACACAGTAGTCGTGCGCAGCCCGTCTATCCAATTGGCGAGGAGCCGGATGCCGGCCTCGCCCGACTTCTCGGGATGGAACTGCGTCGCCGACAGCGGCCCGTTCTCGACCGCCGCGAGGAACGGCGCCCCGTAGGTGCACCAGGTCAGGACGGGCTCGGGGAACGGCGGGGTGACCTCGAGCGACCACTCCTGCGCCGCGTAGGAGTGCACGAAGTAGAAGCGCTCGTTCTCGATCCCGTCGAACAGGCGCGAACCGGCTCCGGATGCCACGGTGTTCCAGCCCATGTGCGGGAGCACCGGGGCCTCGAGCTCGGCGACGGTACCGGGCCACTCCCCCAGACCCTCCGTGTCGGCCCCGCGCTCGATGCCGCGCTCGAACATGACCTGCATGCCCACGCAGATGCCGAGAACCGGCCGACCGCCGGCGAGACGCCGGTCGATGATCTCTCCGCCGCGGCTCTCGTTCAGGGCACCCATCACCGCGCTGTACGCGCCGACACCCGGGACGAGCAAGCCGTCGGCGTCGAGCAGCAGCGAGCGGTCGGAGGTCAGTCGCGCATCGGCACCGGCCTCGATCAGCGCTTTGACAGCGGAGTGGACGTTGCCGGAACCGTAGTCGAGGACAGCGACGAGCGGCTTGGACGTCACAGTGCGCCCTTGGTGCTCGGGATGCCGTCGACCAGCGGGTCGAGCGCCTTCGCCTGGCGGAACGCCCGCGCGAGCGCCTTGTACTCGGCCTCGGCGATGTGGTGCGGGTCGCGCCCCCCGAGGACGCGCACGTGCACCGTCAGACCCGCGTGGATCGAGATCGCCTCGAACGAGTGCCGAACGAGCGAGCCGGTGAAGTGACCACCGATCAGGTGGTGCTCGAAGCCCGCGGGCTCGCCCGTGTGCACGAGGTAGGGGCGGCCACTGATGTCGACGACCGCCTGGGCGAGCGCCTCGTCCAGGGGGACCAGGGCGTCGCCGTAGCGTGCGATGCCCGACTTGTCGCCGAGCGCCTGACGGATCGCCTGCCCGAGCACGATCGAGGTGTCTTCGACGGTGTGGTGTGCGTCGATGTGCGTGTCGCCGGTGGCGCGCACGCGGAGGTCGGTCAGCGAGTGCTTGGCGAACGCCGTCAGCATGTGATCGAAGAACGGAACCGTGGTCTGGATGTCACTGGCACCGCGTCCGTCGAGGTCGAGCTCGAGCTCGATGTGCGACTCGCTCGTCTCTCGCGTGAGAGAAGCGGTGCGGGGCGTGGCGGGGCCGGTCATGACCGCGATCCTACCGAGGCGAGGGCATCGAGGAACGCGGTCGTCTCGTCGGCCGTGCCCGCCGTCACGCGCAGGTGGTGCGCGATACCGACGTCGCGGATGAGGACGCCGCGGTCGTACAACGCCTTCCAGGTGGCGGCGGGGTCGTCGACACCCCCGAAGAGCACGAAGTTGGTCCACGACTCGTGCGCCGAGTAGCCGAGAGCCGACACCGTGGCCGAGATCCGATCGCGTTGAGCGACGATCTCGTCGACCATCGACAGCATGGTGTCGGCGTGGCCGAGCGCCGCAGTCGCCGCAGCCTGAGTGAGAGCACTCAGGTGGTACGGGAGCCGCACGAGGCGCAGGGCGTCGACGAACGCCGGGTCGGCGGCGAGGTAGCCCACTCGCGCACCGGCGAAGGCGAAGGCCTTGCTCATGGTGCGCGAGATGACGAGTCGAGGACGACCGGGCAGCAGGGTGACAGCGGACGGCTCGTCGCGGGGCGCGAACTCCTGGTAGGCCTCATCGACGATGACGATCCCGTCGGTCGCGTCGTAGACCGCCTCGACGACGTCGAGTCGAAGCGGCGTCCCCGTGGGGTTGTTCGGCGCGCACAGGAACACGATGTCGGGACGCTGCTCTCGCACCTGGGCTGCGGCCGACTCGGGGCTGAGCGTGAAGTCGTGCGCGCGGTCTCCCGCGATCCAGCGCGCCCCGGTTGCGCGCGTGAGGATCGGGTACATCGAGTAGGTCGGCGCGAAGCCCATGGCCGTCCGTCCGGGCCCGCCGAACGCCTGCAGGATGTGTTGAAGCACCTCGTTCGATCCGTTGGCCGCCCAGATCTGTTCGGGCGTCAGGCCGTGACCGAGGTAGCCGGCGAAAGCCTCACGGAGGCCGGTGAACTCCCGGTCTGGATACCGGTTGACGTCGCGCAGCGCCCGGGCGACGGCATCCAGGATGTCGTCGGCCACTTCCGCCGGAACGGGGTGCGTGTTCTCGTTCACGTTGAGGGCCACAGGCAGAGCGGCTTGCGGAGCGCCGTAGGGCGTCATCCCGCGGAGGTCATCGCGGAGAGGGAGGTCGTCGAGGCGCACAGTCACCTCACCAATGGTAGGCCGCCGCGACGATCAGCCGACGCCTCAGGGCGCGGCGAGGTATTCGGTGGGGATGGCGATGCGCTGGCCCGCCGAGACCGCTCCGCCGTCGAGGGCGTTCAGGCGCGAGATCCGCGCCACGACGTCGCGGGGATCCGCCTGGGGAGCCACGTCTTCGGCGATCGACCAGAGGGTCTCGCCGCTCATCACGGTGATCTCGGCGAACGAGCCGCTCGGAGCGCCGCTCTCGCTCGACGCGAGCGCGGACCCGCCGCCGACGACGGCGATGGCGAGAGCGACCACCACGGGCAGCGCGGCGAGGAACGCCACGACGCGACGACCGCGTGCGGTCAGACGCAGGCGAGTGGTGGGGGCGGTGAGGGTGATGCTGCTCATGGTGTGCTCCTTGGTGGGGAGAGATTCGCACCCCGCCCTCGGCCGGGAGGGCGGTGGTGCGAATCTGTATTCCGAATCTATCTTCGATACTTTCGAGTGTCAACACCGGCTGTGATCGGAGACGAATCGAACGCGACACGCGTGAGGCTCCGTGTCATTCGGGTCGTCAACCGGATACGGTTTCGACACGGAGACCTCACCACCAACCTCCGACATTCGAATTTCCGCCGCAGAACGCGCGGCGCGAGGGGAGCTCAGATGACCGACGCGACGACCGCCGCCGGCCGCGAACGACCGCAGACCCGGCGGCGCAAGAACCTCAGCGACAAGCAGCTCGCGATCCTCGAGGTGATCCAGCGCTCCATCGCGCGGCACGGCTACCCGCCGAGCATGCGCGAGATCGGCGACGCGGTCGGACTGAAGTCGCTCTCGAGCGTCACCCACCAGCTGAATCAGCTCGAACTCAGCGGCTACCTGCGCCGCGACCCGGGCAAGACGCGCGCGATGGAGGTGCTCATCGACCTGCCGGGCGCCGCCGCCGAGAACCCGGCCGACACCGCCCCGGCGCTGGGTGACGCGGCCCTCGTCCCCCTCGTCGGACGCATCGCCGCCGGGGTCCCGATCACGGCCGACCAGCAGGTCGAGGAGATCTTCCCCCTCCCCCGCCAGCTCGTCGGCAAGGGCGAGCTGTTCATGCTCAAGGTGTCGGGCGACTCGATGATCGATGCCGCGATCTGCGACGGCGACTGGGTGGTCGTGCGCTCTCAGGCGACCGCCGAGAACGGCGAGATCGTCGCGGCGATGCTCGACGGCGAGGCGACGGTCAAGACCTTCCGCCGCCGCGACGGTCACACGTGGCTCCTTCCCCGCAACAGCGCGTTCGAGCCGATCCTGGGCGACGAAGCGGTCGTCCTCGGCCGCGTCGTGGCGGTGCTGCGCGCGGTCTGACGCCCTCTGGCGGCGCGTCCCGGTGGCGAGTCCGGCGCGCCGTGATGTCTCCGGGGCACGGCCCGACCCGCGACAATGGCGCCATGCCTGACGGACACCTCTCCCTCGCGCCGACCCTCGGCGGCGCCACGCCGAAGACCCGGCGGAGAATCCGTGCCGTGGCATCCGTCGTTCTGCTGGCTTTCGCGGTCCTCGCGGTGCCCCTGGCCCTCGTCGCGGCGTGGGCGCGACTTCAGCTCGTCGACGAGGATGCCTTCGCGGCGACGCTCACCCCCCTGGCCGCCGACCCACGAGTGCAGAGCCTCGTGATCGACGAAGCGACGAGCGCCATCACCGCATCACTGGACGCGTCCGCGTCAGACGCCGCGGTGCCACCGACCGCGGCGCGGGCGCTGGAGCTTCTCGGCCGCCCGACCGCGGCGGCGGCGCGTTCGCTCACGGAGCGTGCCGTGACGGAAGTGGTCCGCTCGGACCGCTTCTCGAGCGTCTGGGCCGCGGTGGTGCGCACCTCCCACCGCGCTCTCGTGTTCGGAGCGACGTCGGACGGCGGCGGCATCATCGTGCTGACTCCGGACGGCCTCGGGATACAGGTCGGCGGGGTGGTGTCGGCGATCACCGACGAACTGAGTCTGCAGGGCTCCCCCGTGGCGGCTCTCATCCCGAGTGTCGATCGCGTGGTCATCGTCGACGACGGCGCGCCGTTGCGCGTGTTGCGCGCCGGCTACGCCGTGGCCACCGCGGTGGGCGTGCTGCTACCCGCCTTGGCGGTGGTCCTCCTCGCGGGCGGAGCCCTCGTCGGACAGCGAAGAGGACGTGCGATCATCGGCACCGGACTGGCGATCGCCGTCGGTTCCGGAATCCTTCTGATCGGTGCGGCTGCGGCGCCCGACGTCGTCGCCCGCACCGCCGCCGCCAGCGGTCTCGATCCCGCGGGCGTCTCCGCCATCGTCCGCCAACTGTTGACGTCACTCGTCGGGTCGTCTGGCCTGGCCTTCGGCGCGGGGGTCCTCCTCCTCGCGGCCGGCCTCATCGTCGCGCGGCACACGAACCGGACGGGCGCCCCGTTGAGCCCGGCCGGGCCGAGCAGCTGAGCATCCGACGTCGACGCCCGGCGATCTCGCGACGACCACGGATGGCCGCATCCGGCCGTTACCATGACCGAAAGCGCAATCGGAAGCGAGCCCCGTGTCTCCCAACCCCGCCCCTGGCGACCCTTCTTCCGCCGAGGGTGACACCACGGCACCCACCGCCCTCGGCTCCGCCGAGCCGGCACCCACCGAGACACGCGCTCCCGGCGATGACCACGCGGCCGCCCCGCGGTCGCGGCCCCGCCGCAGCACCGTCATCCTCGGTTCGGGCCTCGCACTGCTCGTCGTCGCCGCAAGTGCGGGGTTCTTCTGGCTCAGCGCGCAACTCGCTGCATCCCAGAAGCAGATCCTGGATCAGCAGCAGCAGATAACCGACCAGCAGCGTGAGCTCGAGGAGCAGCGGGCGCAGCTCGATCGCAAGGAGCAGTTCGGCGCGGCCATGCAGGAGCTCTATGCGACGATCGATCCGCTCGTGGGCCTCCCGTACGCGTCGCTCGTGCCCTGGAGCGAGGTCGAGGGGTTCGCCCACAGCGCCTGGGTGCACCGGGAGAGCGTCGTGACGATGGAACGTGACATCACCGACGTCAAGATGTTCACGACGAAGCTGGCCAACCGCGTGGAGGCCGCGCGCTCCATGGCCTCCACGAACGCGACGGGGAGCCCGTGGGAAGCCGCGCTCGACTCGCTCGGTCACGGGTGGGTGACCATGACATATGACGAGAGCAACCGCCCGTGCGGCCTCGAGGCGATGGCCTGCGTCTCGAGCGCGGATCCCTTCGTCGTCCACGTCAGCAGCGACACCCGCGACACCTCGACACTGACGGACTGGATGCGCACCGGAGTCGCGTACCACGAGTACTCGCACGTGCTGCAGTTCACCAACCCCGAGGCCACGGCATCCGCACTCACCGCCTTCGGCGGCAATGCGGAGACGATGGCGGACTGCTACGCGCTGACCTTCCTCGACGGGTGGACGTTGGACCACGTGGTGCCCATCGACAGCTCCTCCTACTGGGAGGTGAGCGTGGGCTACGGCTACACGTGCGACGATGCGCAACGCCAGGTCATCCGTGACTGGGTGGGAAGTCTGGGCGTGCAGAAGCGCACCGTCTCGCAGTGAGCACGGGCGAGGCGGGTGTCGGCGCCCCTCCTTAGAGTGGATCCATGGCAGACACCCTCCCCTACGGTTCCTGGCCCTCACCGATCACACCCGAGTCGGTGGCGCAGTCCTCGCCGCGTATCGACGGCGCACGGCTCGTGGGCGACGAGGTGTGGTGGGGTGAGTCCGTGCCCGCCGAAGCGGGTCGCGTCGCGGTGAAACGGCGTCGCGTCGACGGAACCGTCGAGACCGTGCTCCCCGCTCCCGCCAACGCCCGCTCCGCGGTGCACGAATACGGCGGAGGCGCGTGGACGGCGTCCGACGACGGTGAGCTGTTCTACGTCGAGAAGACCGACCAGCGCGTCTACGCGCTCCGACCAGGCGGCACGGCGCGCCCCCTCACCCCCGCCGACGAGGCCGTGCGTCACGGCGGCCTCGGGTTCGAGCACGGCGTCCTCCTCGCCGTCCGCGAGACCCACGGTTCCGACCGCGTCCCCGCGCGGGCGATCGTCCGCATCGCCGTCGACGGCGAGGGTGCCGGCGAGGTCCTCGCCGCCGGGAGCGACTTCCTCGCCCAGCCCGCGCTGTCGCCCGACGGACGACGCCTCGCCTGGGTCGCGTGGAACCACCCCGACATGCCGTGGGACGCCACGATCATCCGCGTCGCCGACCTCGATACGGGCACGGTGCGCGACATCGCCGGCGGCGCGAATCGCGCTCCCCTGCAACCGGTCTGGATCGGCGACGACGAGCTGCTCTACGCCGACGACCCCGACGGTCGGTGGAACCTGTTCCGCCACCCCCTCGACGGCGACGCGCAGGCGGTCGCCCCCGCCGACGCCGACACCGGCGGTGGGCTCTGGGTGCTCGGGACGCGCTGGTTCGGCGTCACCGACGACGGACGCATCGTCGCCGTGCGGACCGACGGCGGCGACGAGGTCGTCGAGATCGCCCCGTCCGGGGTCCGTCCGCTGGAGGTCCCCGCCGTCGCGGGCGCCGCGGTCGACGACGCACGCGGTACGCGGGTGCTGGTGTCGGGAGCCGACGCGGGCGGCCGCTCGGGCCTCTGGCTCGTCGACCTCGCCGCCGGCAGCGTCGACCTCGTCACGGGCGGAGCAGGCTCATGGGGAGACGAATGGATGCCGACGGCCCGCGCCCTCGAAACCGAGGGGCCGCACGGCACCGTGCACGCCTTCGCCTACGCGCCGACCAATCCCCAGGTCACCGCCCCGGACGACGAGCGGCCGCCGTACGTCGTTCTCGTCCATGGTGGTCCCACCTCGCACGTCGGACCGGCCCCCTCGGCGAAGACGGCGTTCTTCACCAGCCGTGGGATCGGCGTCCTCGACGTGAATTACGGCGGTTCCACCGGCTACGGCCGCGCCTACCGGGATCGACTGAAGGGGCAGTGGGGCGTCGTCGATGTCGATGACGTCGCGGCCGCAGCGTCCGCTCTCGCCGACGCGGGACTCGCCGACCCCGATCGCCTCGCGATCGCCGGAGGCTCGGCGGGGGGCTGGACCGTGCTCGCCGCGGTGACGAACACCGATGTGTTCTCGGCCGGCATCTCCCGCTACGGCGTGGGCGACGCGCGCGCGCTGGCGGAAGACACCCACGATTTCGAGGCGCGCTACCTCGACGGGCTCATCGGCGCCCTCCCCGACTCCGAGAACGTCTACATCGAACGATCCCCGCTCACTCATCCCGAGCGGTTCCGCGTTCCCCTGCTCATCCTGCAGGGCTCGGAAGACCGGGTCGTCCCTCCCTCGCAGGCCGAGGCGATCCGTGACGCCCTGGCGGCCCACGGCGTGCCGCACGCCTACGTGCTCTACGAGGGCGAGGGACACGGTTTCCGCCGCGCGGAGACCGTGATCGACTCGCTCGAGCGCGAACTCGGGTTCCTGGGCGCCGTGTTCGGTTTCGAGACACCGGGGGTTCCCGTACTCGATCTCGGCTGAAGCCACCGGAACTCGCCGGCATCCCCGCCAGGCACCGCACCTCGACGTGCCGGCGAGGTTCAGCCGTGGCGCAGTAAGCGCAGGCGACTGGCCATGCGGAGCGCGTCGGGTCGTCCCGCGGCACGCGACAGGAACGCCTCGAGGTCGACCGCGGAGTGCACGTCGAGGCGCACGTCGGCGTCCACGAGGACGTCGATGAGGTTCATGAACCGCTGCTGGGCGGCGGGGCCGACCTCGTCCAACGGTGGCACGTCGGTGAGCGTCCAGTGCCGATAGACCGCGCTCCAGTGCCGATACTCCGCGGGTGTCACGGGCGAGTCGCATAGCTGGACGAACGTCGCGATCATCGAGCGCTCAGCGGCCGACGTCACGGTGAACACGCGATCGCGCACCGACAGCCGCTTCGGGGCCGTCAGAGCAACCGGGGGCGAAGCCGTGGACCACACGCCGGCTCGAAATCCTGACGTGTGGTCGGACTCTCGCGTGCGATAGTCCACCGCCCCGTCGAGACGCACCACGTCGAGATGAGCCTCGAGAAGGGCGATGCCGGGAACGAAGAGGTGATGCCAGACGGGGTCGGGCAGCAGGTCTCGCGGCGCGTAGTTCGACGTCGCTACGAGCGTGCAGCCGCGCTCCGCGATGCGCTCGAGGAGACGCGTGAGCAGACGGGCATCGCCCGGATCGTGGACGTGGAGCTCATCGAAGAACACCGCTCGACTCCCGCCGATGACGTCATCGAGCGCCCGGGTCGTGGCATCCGGTTCGCTCCGGTGCGTCTGGATCCGGCGGTGGAGGTCGTCGAAGAAGCCGTGGAAGTGCACCCGCGTGGCACGGCCGTCCGGGAGAGCGGCGAAGAGCGCGTCGGCGAGCCAGGACTTTCCCCGACCCGGGGGGCCGTACACGTAGACACCGCGCGCGGCCCCACCGGCGAGAGCGCGCGCCATCTGTCCGAGAACCGCGCGTTGCGCCGGGGCGAGCTCGAAGCCCTCCTCACGGGCGCGCGACTCGACCGCGAAGAGCAGCGGGTCGGGCGATGACACCTTCGAAGCGTGGCAGGTCGCACGGGCGCGCGCTGCGCCGATGCTCCACCGTCGAGAGGCCCCGTGAGGGCCGGGACCCCCGCGCCGAAGCACGGGGATCCCGGGATCAGGCCGCGTACGGCTCGAGTTCGGCCGCCAGTCGCGCACCGACGTGCGCGTGCAGGAAGGTTCCGGTCTCGCGGTGCTCCTGCGCCACGATCAAGCCGCTCTCGTGGACCGCCGACACGAGGTCGCCGCGGTCGTACGGGACGACGGCCTGCACCTCGACGGCGGGAAGCGGAAGCGCCTCCTCGATCGCGGCGCGAAGCTCATCGATGCCCTCTCCCGTGCGCGACGAGACGAAGTGCGCTCTCGGGGCGAGCCCGCGCAGCACGAGGCGATCATCGTCGCTGACGAGGTCGGCCTTGTTGAATACGACGATCTCGTGGCCGAAGTCGGCCTCGACGTCGCCCATCACGTCACGGACCGTCGCGAGCTGCGCGGCCGGGTCGGGGTGTGACGCGTCCACGACATGCAGGATCACGTCGGCGTCGCCCACCTCCTCCAGCGTCGAGCGGAAGGCCTCGACGAGCTGGTGCGGCAGGTTGCGCACGAAACCGACCGTGTCGGTCAGCGTGTACACGCGACCGTCGGTCGTCTCGGAGCGGCGGACCGTGGCATCCAGGGTGGCGAACAGCGCGTTCTCGACGAGGACGCCGGCGCTCGTGAGGCGGTTGAGCAGGCTCGACTTGCCGGCGTTGGTGTACCCCGCGATGGCGACGGACGGAATCGTGTGGCGCTTGCGCTCGGCACGCTTGGCCGCCCGCGCGGGGGCGAAGTCGCGCAGTTGCTTGCGCAGCAGCGCCATCTTGGTGCGGATGCGACGGCGATCGAGCTCGATCTTCGTCTCACCCGGACCGCGCGATCCCATGCCCGCGCCGCCCGCGCCGACCTGTCCACCGGCCTGCCGCGACATCGACTCACCCCATCCGCGCAGACGCGGAAGCAGGTACTCGAGCTGAGCGAGCTCGACCTGGGCCTTGCCCTCACGGCTCTTCGCGTGCTGGCTGAAGATGTCGAGGATCACCGTCGTGCGGTCGATGACCTTGACCTTCACCACGTCTTCGAGCGCACGGCGCTGGCTGGGCGCCAGTTCGGTGTCGGCGATGACGGTGTCGGCGCCCACCGCGGCGACGATGTCGCGCAGCTCCTCGGCCTTTCCCCTACCGACGTACGTCGCCGGATCGGGATGCGGTCGGCGCTGGAGCACACCGTCGAGCACGACCGCGCCGGCCGTCTCGGCGAGCGCAGCGAGTTCGCGGAGGGAGTTCTCGGCATCCGCCTGATACCCCTGCGGGTGCACACCGACGAGGACGACGTTCTCGAGCCGCAACTGGCGGTACTCGACCTCGGTGACGTCCTCGAGCTCGGTCGACAGACCGGGAACGCGACGCAGCGCGGCGCGCTCCTCGCGATCCCATTGATCGCCGTCGGTGTTGCCCCCGTACGCCGTTGCGGCGTCCTGGAGGGCCTGTGCTGCACCGAAGACCCGGACCCCGCGGTGCGCTTCGGCGCGCGACAGCACGCGGTCCACCGGGTCCACCGGGGCCGCGTCCGTGTTCGGGGGTGTGGTCTGTTCGGTCATGTGTTCCTTTCGTGGGCGGGCTCTCCCGCTCGTTCTCGCACTTTAGTCGTCCCCGGCGTCGGGGAGCCGGGTCCGTTACTCTGTCGGAATGGGCAGCGAGCACTATTTCAGCGCGTCGCCGTCGAGTCCCGAACAGCTCCGCCGCCTCCGTGTGACGCTTGCCGGTCGTGACCTCGAGGTCGTCACGGCAGGCGGAGTCTTCAGTCCCGACCATGTGGATGCCGGGACCTCGGTGCTCCTCGCCAACACGCCGCCCCCTCCCGCCGGTGGGCACTTCCTCGACCTGGGGTGCGGGTGGGGTCCGATCTCGCTGTCGCTCGCGCTCGCGTCACCGCACGCGACCGTGTGGGCGGTCGACGTCAACGAGCGTGCTCTCGATCTCGTGAGGCGTAATGCCGAGTCACTCGGCCTCACGAACATCAACGCCGTGCGTCCCGAGGATGTTCCCGAGGACGTCTCGTTCCGCACCATCCGCTCGAATCCGCCGATCCGCGTGGGCAAGAGCGAGCTGCACAACATGCTCGAACACTGGATTCCGCGCCTGTCCGAGCGGTCGGACGGGTGGTTCGTCGTGCAGCGCAACCTGGGCTCGGACTCGCTGCAGCGCTGGCTCGCCGCGACCTTCGCGCCGGGCTACAGCGTGCACCGCGCGGCCACCGGACGCGGCTTCCGCGTGCTGCGCGTGCGTCGCCACGGTTCGCCGCCGAGCGAGCCGATCGACGTCATCGCCTGACACGGCGTCTGTCGGCGCGACCGGATGCCGAGGCGATCGGCCACGGCCCGAGACCTCGCGGGGTCTCGCGACGCGGTCTCGCGACGCGGTGCCGCCATGCGGTCTCCGCGAGCGCGGAACGCCCGCACGCTGCGCTCAGGCCAGCGCGACCTCACCCGTGAACACCAGTGACGCGGGACCCGAGAGGAACACGTGCCCCCCGGCCACCCGAACGCCCAGGGTGCCGCCCGGAGTGTCGACCGTCCAGACATCGGGCGCGGCAGCGCCTGCCCAGTGCCGCACGGCGAGCGCGGCCGCGGCGACCCCGGTGCCGCAGCTCAGCGTCTCGCCCACTCCTCGCTCGAACACGCGAAGGCGGATCGCTCCGACGCCCTCCTGAACGAGCGGATCGGCCGGAACGACGAACTCGACGTTCGCTCCGTGGCGCGGTGCGGGGTCGAGGACGGGCTGGTAGGTGAGGTCCAACGCTTCGAGCTCGGCATCCGATGCCACCGCCACCACCACGTGCGGGTTGCCGACATCGATGCCGACACCCGGACGCGCGACGGGAAGTCCCTTCGCACGGACGAGGGTGTCGTCGGCCTCGATCGCGAAGGCGCCGAGGTCGACCTCGTAACCGCGTTCGCTGCGCGTGAGGGTCTTGACCCCCGCGCGGGTGCCGATGCGCAGTCCCCCGTTGAGGCTCGCGAGCCCCGTGTCGCTCAGGTACCGGGCGAAGACGCGCGTGCCGTTGCCGCACATCTCTGCCTTGGACCCGTCCGCGTTGCGGTAGTCCATGAACCACTCGACTCCGGATACCACCGCCTCGGCGCCCTCGTCGATCGCTGCCGCGCGGACGACACGCAGCAAACCGTCGGCTCCGATGCCGAAGTGGCGGTCGCACAGTACCGCGACCTGCTCGTCGCGCAGCTCGAGTTCGCCGTCGGGGTCGGAGATGATCACGAAGTCGTTGCCCGTGCCGTGGCCCTTGGTGAACGCGATGGTCGACATGACTCCAGTCTAGGGACGCGGCTCTCTGGGACGCGGCAGAGTCACGCCGTCGGCGCGGGCGGACCGCCCGGGCCATCGACGATGAGCCGTTTGCCCGTGGCCCAGGTGTCGAAGGGCTCGTACCCGAGGGCGTCGTAGAACCCCCGGGCTCCGGTGTTGTCGGGCCGCACCATGAGCTGCACCTTCGGGCACCCCATCGCCTCCAGCAGACGCTCCGCCTCGGCGACCAGCGCCGCCCCGAGGCCCTGCCCCCGGTGCGTACCGGCGGTGGCGAGGTAGTACAGCCATCCGCGATGCCCGTCGTACCCGGCCATGACGCTCCCCACGACGGAGTCCCCGTCGACCGCGACGAGGAAGAGCTCGGGCTGGACGGTGAGCTTGCGCCGGATGTCGGCGCGCGGATCGTTCCAGGGCCGGGTCAGACCGGCTTCCTCCCACAGCGCGACGACGGCGTCTTCGTCGGCGATGTCGAACACCCGGATCTCGACGGTCACGATCGTTCCTCTCGTTCGGCGGCCAGGGCCGTGGCATCCACCGCTCGGGCGTCGACCCACCGCGCGTCGGCGTACCGGCGGAACCACGAGACCTGGCGTCGGGCATACCGGCGGGTGAGCGCCTGCGTTTCGGCGATCGCCTCGTCGCGGGTGAGGTCACCGCGCAGCTGAGCGAGGGCCTGAGCGTACCCGATCGCGCGCCCGGCGGTGACTCCTCGTTCGAGGCCCTCCGCGCGGAGAGCCTCGACCTCGTCGACGAGACCCGCACCCCACATCTGCTCGACACGGGCGTCGAGAAGCGGGACGAGTTCCTCGCGGTCGATCGCCGTGGCGACGATGCGGGTCTCCGGATGCCAGAACTCCGGTGCCTCGGGAAGGGCGCCGCCGTGCGTCTCGCCGCCCTGCGCGAGGACCTCGAGCGCACGCACGACACGGCGTCCGTTGCGGGGATCGATGCGCTCGGCGGCGACCGGATCCGCTTCGCGCAAGCGCGCATAGAGGGCTCCGGAGCCGTGACGTTCCAGCTCGTCCTCGAGCGCGGCGCGGAGGGCCTCGTCGCGCGGGGGGAAGCGGAAGTCCCACAGCACCCCCGAGACGTACAGGCCCGATCCCCCCACGAGGATCGCGTCGGCACCACGGGTGTGAATCTCGCGGATCGCCGCGCGCGCGGCATCCTGGTACCACGCCACCGCGGCCTCGTCGGTCACCGCGAGAGCGTCGAAGAGATGATGCGGGATGCCACGGCGCTCCGCCTGCGGAAGCTTCGCGGTACCGATGTCCATGCCGCGATACAGCTGCATCGCATCCGCGTTCACGATCTCGGCCGGACGGCCGCGGGTCGCGAGCGCCTCCGCGAGGTCGAGAGAGAGCACCGTCTTGCCGGTCCCGGTGGCGCCGACGACGGCCCACAGGGCCGGGGCGGTCACACGCCGACGCGAAGGGTGGGAAGGCCCAGCGACACCGCGCGCGGGGCTCCGCTTTCGCCCGCGGGCGTCGGCACCCCGCACGACTCGGCCTGCGAACGGTCCCACGCATCGCCGGCACGCGTGCGACGGATCCTCAGCGGGGCGCCGTCGGGTGCGTCGGCGAGGAGATGGAAGGGCGCGGCGTGCGTCACCCTGACCGACACGACATCGCCGGGACGAGGAACGGGCGAGCCCGCGGGCAGCTCGAAGTGCACGAGCCGATTGTCTTCGGCGCGGCCGGTCAGGCGGTGCGTCTCGGCGTCTTTCTTCCCCTCGCCCGTCGAGACGAGCACCTCGAGGGTGCGGCCGAGCTGCTTCTGGTTCTCTTCCGCGCTGATGCGATCCTGCAGGGCGATGAGACGCTCGTAGCGCTCCTGCACGACGGCCTTCGGCACCTGGTCGGCCATGGTCGCCGCCGGTGTGCCCTCGCGGATCGAGTACTGGAAGGTGAACGCACTGGAGAAGCGCGCCGCCTCGACGACCCGCAGGGTCTCTTGGAAGTCTTCTTCGGTCTCGCCGGGGAAACCCACGATGATGTCCGTCGTGATCGCGGCGTGCGGGATGCGCTCCCGCACGCGGTCCAGGATGCCGAGGAATTTCTCGCTGCGGTACGACCGGCGCATCGCTTTGAGGATGCGGTCGGAACCGGACTGCAGGGGCATGTGCAGCTGCGGCATCACCGCCGGGGTCTCGGCCATCGCGGCGATGACATCGTCGGTGAAGGCAGCCGGGTGCGGGCTCGTGAAGCGGATGCGCTCGAGCCCCTCGATCTCGCCCGCTGCGCGCAAGAGCTTGCCGAACGCGAGGCGGTCGCCGAATTCGACGCCGTAGGAGTTCACGTTCTGGCCGAGCAGCGTGACCTCGATCGCACCGTCGTCGACGAGCAGGCGGATCTCGTTCAGGATGTCACCGGGGCGGCGGTCCTTCTCTTTGCCGCGCAGGCTCGGCACGATGCAGAACGTGCAGGTGTTGTTGCACCCGACCGAGATCGAGACCCAGCCGCTGTGGACGGAGTCGCGCTTGGTGGGGAGGGTGGAGGGGAAGATCTCGAGGGACTCGAGGATCTCGAGCTCGGCTTCGCCGTTGTGACGTGCACGCTCGAGCATGCCGGGGAGCGACCCCATGTTGTGGGTGCCGAACACGACGTCGACCCAGGGGGCCTTCTGCTGCACGGCGTCCTTGTCCATCTGAGCGAGGCACCCGCCGACGGCGATCTGCATGCCCGCGTGGGCGTCCTTGCGCGACTTCAAATGGCCCAGCGTGCCGTACAGCTTGCCCGCCGCGTTGTCACGAACGGCGCAGGTGTTGATGACGACCACGTCGGCTTCTGATCCGGCTTCGGCCCTGACGTAGCCGGCGCTCTCGAGCGAGCCGGAGAGGCGCTCGGAGTCGTGCACGTTCATCTGGCAGCCGAAGGTGCGGACTTCGTAAGTGCGCGGTCCGTCGCTGCCCTGCGCGGCGGGGGACGGCGCGATCAGCGTCGGGGTCGAAACGGGGGTGGTCATGATGGGAGCAAGTCTAAGCGCCGCGACTCCCCGACAGCCGTGACCGCCCGCCTCGCGAATCGGGCGCAACTCTTCGTTCACGGGACGGACGGCGAAATGGTGCCTCGATAGCGTGGGCTCGACGCGGGTCGCCTCGCGTCCGTCCGCGTGTGCGCGGACGCGCCCTGAAGGAGAAGTCGTGCGGGAAGGCCGATCGTGGACGTGGTCCGAGCCCCTCATCGGGGCTGACCGCGACGCGACGGCCCTGGCCGGATCTCTGCTCGCGGGGACGTCGGTCATCGTGGCCGGTGCGCGCGGAAGCGGCCGCAGCCACCTCTTGCGTGCGGTCGCCGGCGACCTCGCCGCGCACGGAGTCGCCGCCGCCGTCGTCCGCCCCTCGACCGTGCTCTCGGACGTGCCCTTCGGCGCGCTCGACGCCGTCGGCGACCCACGCATCGTCGAGCTGAGACGTGGGCGTGTGCCGGACGGCGGCGTCGTCGTCCTCGTGGACGATGTGCACACTCTCGACGTCGACTCCGCGCGATTCCTCGCCCGCTGCGTAGCGGACGGTCGTGTCACCCTGCTCGCGACGCTCCTCATCCCCCGCGCCCGGGCTCGACGTGTCGACCTCGATGCCACGGGTGTCGGTCAGACCATGCTGAGTCTGTGGCTCGACGGGCTCGCCGAGCGTCTGGACCTCTCGGAACTCACCCCGACCGACAGCGAGCAGCTGCTCGCGGTGCTGCCGGGAGCCTCGACTCTGGATGCCACGATCTGCGGCGCCATCCTCTGGCGCGCGGACGGCTCTCGAACGCTGCTCCGCGAACTCGTCGCCGAAGCGGTGGGCGCGGTCGCCGGGGGTCGGGACCCCTTCGCCGCCATCCGCGACACCCCGCCTCACAGCCGTCTGTCCGTCGCCCTGAAGCTCCACACCGGAGATCTCGCCGAGGGCGACCAGGAGTGCCTCGCATTCCTCAATCGGCTGCCTCACGTCGAGTTCTCGGTCGCCACGCGGTTCGTGTCCCCGACGAGGCTCGAAGCTCTCATCACCGCAGGACTGGTGCACTCGGACCGGAGTCCGGCCCGACGATTGACCGCGAATGAGGCGATCGCGCGCGAAGCGGAGCGACAACTGGGTACAGGGCGCATCGATGCGCTCGTCGCGGCAGCCGGATCCCGCATGCTCGATGACGAGGCCGAATGGTGGTGCGCCCCCCTGGCCGTGTCGATCGCCGAACGCTGGCACCGCGGTGACGACGCCGCCGTGACGGAGGTGACGCGATCGCCCGCGCTACGCGCGCGGATCGCGCTCGATGCCGCGCGCGACGCGAACGATCGCGGTGACGCCGCACACGCCGCCGCGCACGCGGCACGGGGACTCCGATCGCTCGACTCCCCCGAGCTGCGCTTGGAGGCCGCCTTCGCCGTCGCCCTGCTCGGAACGGGAACGGATGCGGACGCGATCGACGACATCGATCCCTCCGACCTCGACGAGGAGGGCCGGGGACGTCTCGCACGCCTCCGGACCGTCGTCGCGGACCGGGGACTCGCGGTGCCGCTTTACGCCGCGACGAAGGGCGATGCGGATGCCGAGATCGAACGGCACCTCGACGATTCAGCGCGCGCCGGGGCGGACTTCGAATGGTCTCGCGCCGTGCACTCCGCCGAGAAGGCCCTTGCACTGTCGCCCGAACGGAGCGCCACCCACCTGCGAGCGCTGCTGAGCGCCGGCATGGCGGAGACGTTCCGCGGTCGATGGCGTCGAGCGCGAGAGCACTTCGACGACGTCCTGCGCATTCTCGACGCGCGCCAGCGACCCTCAGATGTGAGCGCGACGCATCGGCTCAGCGCGATCCTCGTCATGCTTGCGAGCCATCAGCTCGCCGGTGCCGACGGCGGGCCGGTCTACGCCCGTCTGGCCGGTGAACGGACGGAAGCCGCACGGGAACACGACGTCGCCGCCCTCCTGATCGCCGGGGTCGCGGCATCCATCGCCGATACGAACTTCGGCCGACCGGCCGACGGCCTGCGTGAATGGGAGTCGGTTCGCACGAAGTCCGCCGGCTCACTCTCGGGACCCGACGCAGATCTCGCCGAGCTCGGTCTTGCTGAGGCCCTCGCCGCGAGCGGACGCGTCAGTGAGGGGCGCGCGCTGCTGTCACGGATCGAGACGGGCGACGAGCTCCACGTGCGCCACGCTCGCGCGGCAGTGGAGACCACGGTGCTCATGGCCGAAGGGCGCGCGGACGATGCGCGTACCACCGCACGAGTCGCGGCAGGCCTGTCGGCCGCGCGCGAGGTGCCGCCGGTCCGGATGCGCGATCTGTTCCGACTGCTCGTGCTGGGCGACATCACGACGTCGGAGAGCACTGAGCTTCGAACGCTCGTGACGACGACAGATCTCCCCCTCGCCATCGACCTGACCCGTCGGCTCGACGCGTGGGAGAGCGGAGAGGTGCACGACGTCACGGAAGGGCTGCGCCTGCACCGCTTCTGGTCCGCGGAGGAGGGCGGCCACGGCGCCGCGCTCGGGACGATCTCGAGGTTCCCCGTCCCGGCCCTGTCCGCGGCCCCCTCGCCGCTTCGCGACTTGACGCGGCGAGAGCGCGAGATCGCTCTGCTCGTCGAGCAGGGGCACACGAACCGTGAGATCGCGGCGATCCTCTATCTGTCGGTGCGAACAGTCGAATCGCACGTCTACCAGGCCCGGACGAAGATCGGCGCCGCCACCCGCGGCGAGCTCGGGCGTCTCGTGGCGCAGTGGGAGAACCAGCAGTCCCGCGCGTGAGACGGCGCGGTCGACCTCTCGTGGACCCGAGCTGGTTGCCGCGTCCTTCGCGGCTCCCCGTCTTGGCTCTCCGTCCGGGTTCCCGTCTCGGCTCCACCTCACAACTCCTCGTCCCGGCTCCCGTTGCCGGAAGAACCGTGGGTGAGCGGCGCCGCGGGGCGCCTACTCGTCGGGAGTGAAGCGAACCCCCGAGGTCGGTCGAGACGGTCGCGAACGCCCCACACCGACTTCGCGCAGCGCTTGGCGCGCCGCGCTCAGCGCCACCGATGACGGGTAACCTCGGCGCGCGAGCTGGCCGGCGAGCCGGCGCAGCGCCGCGTCGTCGTCTTTGCCGCCGACGTTTCGCGCCTTGCTCCGCGCGAAGTCGAGAGCGCGCTCCGCGTCGTCGTCGGGCATCTCCGCGATGGCAGCGTCCGCGATATCACGAGGGATTCCGCGCTTCATCAGCGTGGTCGCCACCGCCCGACGGCCCTCGCCTCGACGCTCGACAGCCGAGAGCACGAGCTGCTCGGCGAACACCGCGTCGTTGAGGTAGCCGAGGTCGATGAAACGCTCGATCAGCTCGGTGATCACGACCTCGTCGGTGCCCGGTACTTCACGGATGGCGTTCCGGGCCTCCGAGATCGACAGCGACCGAGATCGCAGCTTGCGCAGGAGGAGTGCCTCGGCCCGTTCGCGTACGTCATCGTCTTGCGGATCGTCGCGTCCTCCGCTCTCGACACCGTCGACGTCGGGCTCGATCGGATGGCCCGCAAAACGACGACCGAATCGCGAATCGGTGTCCCGCGCGGGAGCGGAGCTCGAACTCGCGTGGCCTCCCGCCGGGTGAGCGGCTGAACGGCTGCCGCCGAAGAGCGGGATCACCGGTGCGAGAGACTCGTCCCCGTGATCCTCAGGGGCACCAAGGCCGCAGGCCGCGTAGGCCGCGCCGTCCGAGCTGGAACCACCGGCCGTCGGGCCCGGGCCACCGTCGACGGACGAGAGTCCGCCGCGGCGACCCGGGTGCTGACCGTCGACCATCAGGCCGGGCGGCGGGCCGCGAGCTCGTCGGCTGCGGGCTCCGCCGACGCCGCCGGGGCGCCGCCGATGCCGAGCTTGTTCTTGATCTTCGACTCGATCTCGGCCGCGACGTCGGCGTTCTTGATGAGGAAGTTGCGCGCGTTCTCTTTACCCTGGCCGAGCTGCTCGCCCTCGTAGGTGTACCAAGCACCCGACTTCTTCACGATGCCGTGCTCGACACCGAAGTCGATCAGGCTGCCCTCGCGCGAGATCCCCACGCCGTACAGGATGTCGAACTCCGCCTGCTTGAACGGCGGCGCCATCTTGTTCTTCACAACCTTGACGCGCGTGCGGTTACCCACAGCTTCCGTGCCGTCCTTCAGCGTCTCGATACGACGGATGTCGAGTCGGACCGACGCGTAGAACTTGAGCGCCTTACCTCCGGCCGTCGTCTCGGGAGAACCGAAGAAAACACCGATCTTCTCGCGCAGCTGGTTGATGAAGATGGCCGTGGTCTTGGTCGTGTTGAGCCCACCGGTCAGCTTGCGCAGCGCCTGCGACATCAGACGCGCCTGCAGACCGACGTGCGAGTCACCCATCTCGCCCTTGATCTCGGCCTCGGGCACGAGGGCGGCGACCGAGTCGATCACGACGAGGTCGATCGCGCCCGACCGGATCAGCATGTCGGCGATCTCGAGCGCCTGCTCACCGGTGTCGGGCTGCGACACGAGCAGGGCGTCGATGTCGACACCGAGCTTCTTCGCGTACTCGGGGTCGAGGGCGTGCTCGGCGTCGATGAACGCGGCGATACCGCCGGCGCGCTGCGCGTTGGCGATGGCGTGAAGGGTGAGGGTGGTCTTACCGGACGACTCGGGTCCGTAGATCTCGATGATGCGGCCGCGGGGAAGACCGCCGATGCCGAGGGCCACGTCGAGGGCGACGGAACCGGTGGGGATGGTCTCGATCGGGGCGCGGTCGTCGCTGCCCAGTCGCATGACCGAGCCCTTTCCGAACTGCCGGTCGATCTGCGCAAGGGCCGACTCGAGGGCCTTTTCGCGCTCTGCGGGTGAGGGCATGACGTCTTCTTTCTGCTCGCGTTCCGTCGCCTATAGGCTGTCGCGCTCCGCACCGACGGTGAGGATGCCCGACAAGGCGTTCAGAGTGTCGTTCGACGTCGTCCACGTTAGAGAGGGCCTCCGACATTGGTGTCGCGAGAACCCCTCGATGGGGATGGATCGGCCAATCACTCCGGTGTGAAGGAGCCTACGCTCCTATCGAACGAAAATTCGATGACACGCCGAAACGCGGAACGCGAGTACCGAAACCGCCACCGCCGGCGGAAGCGGCTGCACTCTCGCGACAGGCGCGCCCCGCGGCCGCCCGACCCTCGCCACTAACGTCGACGGGGGTCGAGACGACCGACGCCGTATCTCCGCTCAGGCGGCACGTCCGTCTCGGCGCAGAGGGCGAGCCACACCTCACGCGGGTCGACGCCCGCTGCGAGCGCCTCCGCGGGCGTGCGGCCGCCGACCGCAGACAGCACGAGATCGGTCATCAGGGGGCCACCGCGCGCGCCGAACTCATCGGCGACGGCGCGGTCGAATTCGCTACGACGCATGCGGTCGGCCGAAGCCGGTCAGCGCAGCGACAGCTCGGGCTCGACCTCGGCCACGAGGTCGTCGGGAACGATGTCGGGGAAGGTCTGAAGGCCCTCGAGCACCGAGAGACGGTCGCCGACCTCGCGCATGATCGACGAGATCGGAACATCGAGTGCTTCGGCGACCGACGCGAGGATCTCGCTCGATGCTTCCTTCTGGCCGCGCTCCACCTCGCTGAGGTAGCCGAGGGCCACGCTCGCGCGGCTGGCGACCTGGCGGAGGGTACGCCCCTTCTGCTGGCGGAGGTCACGCAGGACTTCGCCGATCTCTTGACGAACCAGGATCATTTCGGGCCCCTCCTCACTGCTGATTCCGACGCTGTCCGGAGTGGACAACCGTACAACACCATGTGGTCACCCTAATGCCGCGCGCTGGGCAGTGGATGGGAATCGCTCATCAAAACCCATCTCTGTCATTATTTGTTCCCGCTCGGCGCGGTCAGAGGGCCGCGAGCGTGCGCCGCACCGCGATTCGGGCGGCTTCTCGACGGATCCGATCCCGATCCCCCGCGATGACGAGGGAGTCGACGCTGGTCCCCAGCGGGGTCGAGACGCCGATGTGAACCGTGCCCACCACGTGGCCGTCCTGCGTATCGGGACCTGCCACTCCGGTCGTCGCCACGCCGACGTCGGCCGGCACCCCGTCGCGCCCCAGGACGTCTCGGACGCCGCGCGCCATCTGCCGGGCGACGCGAGGATGCACGGCGCCGTGCGCGTCGAGAAGCGCCGCATCGACGCCGAGAACGCTCTGCTTCACGTCAGTCGCGTACGCCACGACTCCCCCGCGCACCACACGCGACGCCCCAGGGACGTCGACGAGTGACGACACGACGAGCCCACCCGTGAGTGACTCGGCGACCGCGATGGTCCAGCCGAGCTCGGCGAGACGCTCGAGCAGCAACGCAGCGCTCTCCCGCGGATCCGTGATCAGCGTCTCGTCGAAGTCCTCGGGGATGCCGTGGCTCATCGCGACCTCCGTGCTGTGCGCGCCGCTCGAACCTCCGTCACGACGTAGTCGATCCCGGAGGCGATCGTCAGGATCACCGCGACCGTCATCGTTACCACTCCGGCCCACCAGACAGTGGACTGCCAGGCCGCGGCTTCCGAGAGGCCGGCGAAGGGAAGGAGAGCGATCGAGAGTGCGACGGCCTGCGCGACGGTCTTGAGCTTGCCCATCCAGGCGGCCGCGAGCACGTGGTCGCTGACCACCATGAACCGGTAGACGGTGATTCCCACCTCGCGAACGAGGACGACGATGGTGACCCACCAGTCCAGCTCGCCGAGGATCGAGAGTCCCACGAACGCCACGCCCGTCAGCGCCTTGTCGGCGATCGGGTCGAGGAGCTTGCCGAGGTCGCTGACGATGTCGTACTTGCGGGCGATGTACCCGTCGATCCCGTCCGTGGCGATCGCGACGATGAAGACGATGCCGGCCGCCCAGCGCAGCGCTCCGCCCGCCCCGCCGTCGGCGAGAAGCATCCACAGGAAGACCGGTGCGCACAGGATGCGCGCGATCGTGATCGCGTTCGGCAGCTGCGGGTGAACGGCCATCAGTCGCGGCCCGTCAGCTGCCAGGCGTCTTCCGACCCCTCATCGTCGTCGGCCACCGGGACGCCCTCGAACTGGGCTTCGATCGGGTCGGATCCGTAGCGATCGTCGGACACCGCGGGTTCGGGAGCCTCGTCGCCTCGCAGACGCGCGAGAACCGCGGGGAGCTGCTCGTTCGTCACGAGGACGTCGCGGGCCTTCGATCCTTCGGACGGCCCGACGATCTCGCGCGACTCGAGAAGGTCCATCAGTCGACCCGCTTTCGCGAATCCGACGCGGAGCTTTCGTTGGAGCATCGACGTCGAGCCGAACTGGGTCGAGACGACGAGTTCGGCCGCCGCGAGCAGGAGTTCGAGGTCGTCGCCGATATCGGCGTCGATCTCCTTCTTCTCGGCCGCCGCCTGGACGTCGGAGCGATACTCGGGGCGAGCCTGCTGGGTGACGTGAGCGACGACCTTCTCGATCTCCTGCTCGCTGACCCACGCCCCCTGCACGCGCAGCGCCTTCGACGCCCCCATCGGCAGGAAGAGTCCGTCACCCTGACCGATGAGACGATCCGCGCCGGGCTGATCGAGGATGACGCGGGAGTCGGTGACGCTGGTCACCGCGAACGCGAGTCGCGAGGGCACGTTGGCCTTGATGAGGCCCGTCACGACGTCGACGGAGGGACGCTGGGTCGCGAGGACGAGGTGGATGCCGCTGGCTCGGGCGAGCTGGGTGATGCGGACGATCGAGTCCTCGACGTCGCGCGGCGCGACCATCATGAGGTCGGCGAGCTCGTCGACGACGACCAGCAGGTAGGGGTAGGGCTTGAGAACGCGCTCGCTCCCCGCGGGCAGCTGGATCTCGCCGGCGACGACCGCCTTGTTGAAGTCGTCGATGTGGCGGAATCCGAACGACGCGAGGTCGTCGTACCGCATGTCCATCTCTTTCACGACCCACTGGAGAGCCTCGGCGGCCTTCTTGGGGTTCGTGATGATCGGGGTGATGAGGTGCGGAACACCGGCGTAGGAGGTGAGCTCAACGCGCTTCGGGTCGATGAGCACCATGCGCACGTCCGACGGCTTCGCCCGCATGAGCAGGCTCGTGATCATCGAGTTGACGAAGCTCGACTTTCCCGAGCCGGTGGAGCCCGCGACGAGAAGGTGGGGCATCTTCGCGAGGTTCGCGACGACGAAGCCACCACCGACGTCCTTGCCGACGCCGATCGTCATGGGGTGGGTCGACGAGGTCGCCGCATCGGAGCGCAGGATGTCGCCGAGCGTCACGATCTCGCGATCCGCGTTGGGGATCTCGACACCGATCGCGCTCTTGCCGGGGATCGGCGCGAGGATGCGCACCTCGTTGGAGGCGACCGCGTAGGCGATGTTGTTGGTCAGCGCCGTGATGCGTTCGACCTTGACACCCGGACCGACCTCGATCTCGTACTGCGTCACGGTCGGACCACGCGAGAAGCCGGTCACCCGCGCGTCGACCTTGAACTGCTCCATGACGCTCTCGATCGCCTTCACGACGGCGTCGTTGGCAGCGGAACGGGCCTTGGGGGGCGTTCCGGTAGCAAGGGCGGTGACGGCAGGGAGTCGGTAGTTGGCCGACGGTGGGGCACCGGCGTTGTCGCCCCCGAGTCCCGAGATGCCGGGCATGTCGTCGTCGGGGACGTCGTCGATGGGCGAATCGTCGTGGAGCCCACGACCGCTCGCCGCCTTCGCGAGAGCGGCGGCGTCGAAGACCTCGGTGAGCGCATCGGGAGCGGGAACCGGCGGCGACAGGGGGCGCACGGGTGCGGTGACCTGCTCGGGCGCGACGACGGGAGACTCGAAGCCCCCCTGCGGCGTTCCGGGGGTGAGCAGCTCGGTGAGGTCGTCGGACCCGAGCGAGCCGTCGACGTCTTCTTCGCGACCGGACTTGTTCCGACGCCACCAGGGCAGCGACTTCTCGACCGGCTCTTCGTCGACGTCGTCGCTCGCGGGCATGACCTTGGTCGTGGCGTCGGACTCCTCGACGCGCTCGACCCCGAACATCCAGGCGTAAAGGTCGCCCAGGCGACGACCGATCCGGTTCGGCGGGGTCTTCGTGAGGATCAGGATGCTGAGGATCGCGAGCAGCGACAGGGCGATGTACGCGCCGACGTCGGTCAGGAGGAGCGCGAGCGGCTCTCCCACGATCCATCCCGCGAGCCCGCCCGCGAGGCTGAGCACGGGCAGCCCCTCGTTCGGGGCCGGTCGCCCGCCCGCGACGTGGCAGAAGCCGGCGACGGTGATGATGAACAGAGCCCAGCCGATCCCGACGCGTCCGTTGTCGTGGACGGACGCGGGATGGCGGAATAGCCACCCGGCCAGAAGCAGGAGCAGCACGGGCAGGACGAACGCCACCCGACCGACCAGCGCCCCGAAGCTGTAGGCGCTGACGAGCGCGGCGATGTCGTTGCCGATGAAGAACCACTCGACCACCGCGCCCAGCGCGGCGAGCACCACCAGGAAGAACGGGAAACCATCGCGCCGTTGATCGCGCTCGAGGTTCTCGAGGCCGAAGGCGCGGAACATCCCTCCCACGCCGTGGGCGACCGCCATCCAGGCGCGCACGACGATGGACGGCTTCTCGGGCTCATCGACATAGCGTTTCGGCGCGGGCGCCGATCGCTTGGCCGCGGGCGCCGCGGCTTTGGATCGCGGCGTCCCCTTCGCGGGGGCGCGACCGCCGGAGGGGGACGAGGTACGAGCCATGGTTCCACGGTAGGCGGGACCACCGACATTCGGGCGTACCGACGCGGGCTTCAGCGCAGTCGCTTCACCATGACGTCACGCCCGATTCCTTTGCGCACCACGGCGAATCCCTCGGACCGATACAGCGAGACGGCGTAGTTGTCGCGCTCGACGCTGAGGCTGATGCGGGCGTACCCCTGCGCTCGCGCGTAGTCGACGAGCCGCTGGAGGAGAGCGCGTCCGACCCCGTGCGCGCGCCAGACCGGGCGCACGCCGATGATGAGCTCGGGCACACCGGTTCCGACCCAGCCGAAGCCGGGCTCGTCGCGCGGCAGCATGCGGTACCACGCGGCTCCGATGGGTTCGCCTCCCGGTGATTCGGCGACGAAACCGGCATCGCCGGGTCGTAGCCACCCCGCGATATACCGGCGATGCTCGGCGCTGCTCAGGATCTCGTGGCGCGGGCGCACCGCGCCGGCGCGCCAGGTCGCAGCCTCGACCGTCATGTCGGCGAGGAAGGCGCCATCGGACGGGAGCGCCGCGCGGATCGGGAGAGCGGGCATGCCCGCATGATAGCGGGGAACGACGGAGCGCCACGGGCGAACCCGTGACGCTCCGGAGGGGATCAGGCCTCGATGACGAGCGGCACGATCATGGGGCGCCGACGCAACGACTGGTTCACCCAACGACCGATGGTGCGCCGCACGACCTGCGACAGGGCGTGGTTGTCACGCACGCCCGACTGCGCGGCCTCGGTGAGGGCCGCCGCGATCTTGGGCTTGACGCTCTCGAAGACCGAGTCGTTCTCGGCGACGCCGCGCGCGTGGATGTCGGGCCCGGACACGATCTTGCCCGTCGCCGAGTCGACGACGACGATCACCGAGATGAAGCCCTCTTCACCGAGGATGCGACGGTCCTTGAGGTCGGCATCCGTGATGGCACCCACCGACGACCCATCCACGTAGACGAAACCGATGTCGAGCTGTCCGACGACCGTCGCGACGCCGTCGCGCAGGTCGACGACCGTCCCGTTCTCGCCGAGGATCGTGTTCTGCTCGGGGATCCCGGTCTCCTGGGCCAGCTTCGCGTTGGCCATCAGGTGCCGGTACTCGCCGTGCACGGGCAGCACGTTCTTGGGCTGGAGGATGTTGTAGCAGTACAGCAGCTCACCCGCGGCGGCGTGCCCCGACACGTGCACCTTGGCGTTGCCCTTGTGCACCACGGTCGCACCCAGCTTGGTGAGGCCGTCGATCACGCGGTAGATCGCGTTCTCGTTTCCGGGGATCTGACTGGATGCCAGGATGATCGTGTCGCCCTCGCCCGGTTCGATCGCGTGGTCGAGGTTGGCCATGCGGCTGAGCACCGCCATCGGCTCGCCCTGCGAACCGGTCGACATGTAGACGATCCTGTCGTCGGGAAGGTCGCGGGCCTTCTTGTAGTCGATGAGCACGCCGTCGGGGACGTTCAGGTACCCCAGATCGGCCGCGATCCCCATGTTGCGCACCATGCTGCGCCCGAGGAGCGCCACACGACGCCCGTTGGCGTGTGCGGCATCGAGCACCTGCTGCACGCGGTGCACGTGGCTCGAGAAGCTCGCCACGACGACGCGCCGGGGAGCCTTGGCGATGACCTGGTCGAGCACCGGGCCGATGCCACGCTCGGTGGGAGTGAACCCGGGTACGTCGGCATTGGTGGAGTCGACCAGGAAGAGGTCGACTCCTTCCTCACCCAGGCGGGCGAAGGCGCGCAGGTCGGTGATACGGCCGTCGAGCGGCAGCTGGTCCATCTTGAAGTCGCCGGTGGCCAGCACGAGGCCCGCGGGCGTGCGGATGGCGACGGCCAAGGCATCCGGGATCGAGTGGTTCACCGCGATGAACTCGAGGTCGAAGGGACCCACCTGTTCGCGCTGGCCCTCCTCGACCGTCAGCGTGAACGGGCGGATGCGGTGCTCCTTGAGCTTCGCCTCGATCAGAGCGAGCGTGAGTCCCGAGCCGATGAGGGGGATGTCGGCCTTCAGCTTCAACAGGTACGGGACCGCGCCGATGTGGTCTTCGTGGCCGTGCGTGAGCACGACGCCGACGATGTCGTCCAGTCGGTGCTTGATGGGCTCGAAATCCGGCAGGATCAGGTCGACGCCGGGCTGGTGCTCCTCGGGGAACAGCACGCCGCAGTCGACGACGAGGAGTTTGCCCTCGTATTCGAACACCGTCATGTTTCGTCCGACCTCGCCGAGGCCGCCGAGGGGGAAGACGCGGAGTGTGCCGGGCGCGAGCGCCGGCGGGTCGTAAACGGTCGTGGGCATATGTGCCTCCTCGGATGCCACCGCGTGGCATCCCTCTTCTTTTCGGATGCCGGCCGGCGGCATCCTTCTTGTCACGTCCCCAGCCGCGGATCGGCGGACGCCGATGTCTATCGCGTCGTGCCGTGCACCTTCGGCAGGGCACCGCCGGCGGCCGCGTTGCGGTCGGGGCGGAAGTTGGAGAAGTCGGCGCCGGCCACGTTCTTCACGAGCGCCAGCTCGTCTTCGATGACCGCGGCCTCCCACTCTTCCGGCCCGACGAGGGGTAGGCGGACGCGGGGGCTGCCGATCCGACCGAGACCGTGCAGGATGTACTTCGCCGCGACCGTTCCGGGCACGTGCGTCATGACGGCGCGGACGAGCGGTTCGAGGCTCTGATGGGCGGCGGTGGCGGATGCCAGATCGCCGGCGTTCACCGCATCCACGATCGTCCGGTAGGGCGTCGCGGTGATGTTCGCCGTCACGCCGATGAGGCCGCTCGCCCCGATCGCGAGGTGCGGGAGGACGTTGGCATCGTCACCCGAGAAGTACATGAGGTCGGTCTGATTAAGCACACGGCTGACCTCGCTGAAGTCGCCCTTGGCGTCTTTGATGGCGAGGATGTTCGGGTGCTTCGCGAGGCGGAGGATCGTCTCGTACTTGATGGGCACACCCGTGCGGCCGGGGATGTCGTAGAGGATGACCGGCAGGTCGGTCGCGTCGGCGACGAGGCGGAAGTGCGTCAGGATTCCGGCCTGCGTGGGCTTGTTGTAGTACGGCGTGACGATCATGATCCCGTCGGCGCCGGCCTTCTCGCTGGCCTTGTAGAGCTCGATCGCGTGCGCGGTCTCGTTCGAGCCGCCGCCCGTGATGATCTTCGCGCGACCGGCCGACACGCTCTTGCCGACCTCCACCAGACGCAGCTTCTCGGGGTCGGTGAGCGTCGAGGTCTCCCCCGTGGTGCCGGTGACGACGATGCCGTCGGCTCCCGCGCTGATCACGTCGTCGATGTGCTTCTCGGTGGCGGGCCAATCGACTTCGCCGTCGGCGGTCATCGGGGTGATGAGCGCGACGAGCACCTGACCGAAGGGATTGCCGGAGTGCGTCATGCTCCCAGGGTATCGGTTCGACGGGGTCCGCCTCGTGGCACCGGTGAACAATGTGTGACGGCCCCGGAGCCTAGGGTGGCGGGATGAGCTGGACCACCCGCGCGACGCGCACCGTCTACGAGAACCCCTGGATCCACGTGCGCGAAGACCAGGTCACCGGCCCGCACGGCGACGGCATCTACGGCGTGGTCCGGATGCAGCACCCCGCCGTCTTCGTCATCGCGCTCGACGACGAGGATCGGATCTGCCTGGTCGAGCTCGAGCGCTACACGACGGGCCGTTCGATCGAGGTGCCGGCGGGAGGGTCCGACGGAGAGGATCCGCTCGTCGCCGCTCAGCGTGAACTGCTCGAAGAGACCGGGGTCACGGCATCCGACTGGCAGTATCTGGGGCGGATGAACGCGCTCAACGGCATCGCGGACGCGCTCGAGCACGTCTACCTCGCGCGGGGGCTCTCGATGACGGATGCCGCTGCCTCGCAGCACGAGGAAGGCATCGACGCGGTGCGATGGGTTCCTTTCGCGGAGGCGCTGACGCTCGTCGCCGACGGCGAGATCACGGACGGCGAGACGATCGCGGCGCTCGCTTTCGCCGGCATTCGGCTGGGGCGCTTCCGCTGACGTGCAGTCAGCGGCCGCGGGCCGCCGCGCGCACGACCACCGAATCGGGCAGCAGTCGTGACGCCGCGACGATGACCTTGTAGCGCCAGGAGGGAATCGACACCGCGCGACCGCGGGCCACGTCTCGCAACCCCTCGCGCACGACCGTCTGAGCATCGAGCCAGAGGCCGGGGGCGACCCCTTCTTGTCCCGGCGGCAGGCCGAGTCGCTCGTGGAAGTTCGTGTGGACGAAGCCCGGGCACACGGCGGTGACCGTGACGCCCCGCGGCCGGTACACGACGTTCGCCCACCGGCTGAACGAGATGAGCCATCCCTTCACCGCGCCGTAGGTTCCGCGCGGTACGAAGCCGGCGACCGACGCGACGTTGACGATGCGCCCCCTCCCCCGCGCCAGCATGGGGCCGAGAGCCGCGTGCGTGAGACGCAACGCAGCCTCGACGTGAAGGCGTAGATGCCGCACCTCGTCGTCGACGGGGTTCTTCTCGAAAGCGAGGTCGAGGCCGAAACCCGCGTTGTTGACGAGCACGTCGACGCCGTCGGCCAGGCGGTCCTCGACCGCGGCGAGCGCGTCGGCGTCGAGGAGGTCGGCGACGAGAACCTCGACGCGGACGTCGAGACGGCCGCTGATCTCGGCCGCGATCTCCTCCAGAGCGGTCCGGTCGCGCGCCACGAGAACCAGGTCCGCTCCGCGCCCCGCGAGCTGGCGGGCGAACTCCGCCCCGAGTCCGGAGCTAGCTCCCGTGATGAGGGCGGTGGGCATGTCAGGCCTCCGGTCGACGATACGTCTCGAAGCGATAGCGGATGCCGCCCTGCGAGAGGTGCCACCCGTCTTCGGGGTCCGCGGCGGCGCGACGCCAGCCCTCGATCGACGGTGCGAAGGTGTCACCGTCGACGGAGACGTCGAGACGGGTCACCTCGACGACGTCGGCGCGATCGATGGCCTCGGCGTAGAGTCGCCCGCCGCCGATCACCCAGACCTCGTCGCTCCCGGCGAGGGCGAGTGCCTCGTCGAGGGAGGACGCTTTCTCAGCCCCTTCGGCGCCCCAGGTGTCGGATCGCGTCACGACGATGTTGCGTCGTCCGGGCAGGGGGCGGAAGCGCGGTGGGAGCGACTCCCAGGTGCGGCGTCCCATGATGACGTCGGACGACCCGGTCACGGCGCGGAAGTGCGCGAGGTCTTCGGGGACGTGCCAGGGCATTCCGCCGTCGGCACCGATGACCCCGCCGTGGGCCTCGGCCCAGACGAGCCCGACGGAGGTCATACCGCGACGGCCCCGCGGATGGCCGGGTGGTGCTGGTAGTCGTCGACGACGATGTCGTCGTAGGTGTAGTCGAAAATCGACTCGGGGGTCCGGGCGAAGTGCAGCGTCGGATACGGGTACGGCTCGCGCGTGAGCTGCTCTCGGACCTGCTCCCGATGGTTGTCGTACACGTGGCAATCGCCGCCGGTCCAGACGAACTCCCCGGGCTCGAGACCGGTCTGCTGCGCGACCATCAGCGTCAGGAGTGCGTAGGAGGCGATGTTGAAGGGGACGCCGAGGAACATGTCGGCGCTGCGCTGATAGAGCTGGCACGACAGCTTGCCGTCGGCGACGTAGAACTGGAAGAGCGCGTGGCACGGGGCGAGCGCCATCTCGGGGATGTCGGCGGGGTTCCACGCCGAGACGATCAGGCGCCGCGAGTCGGGGTCGCGGCGGATCTGCTCGATCACCTGAGCGATCTGGTCGATCGTCCCGCCGTCGGCGGTCGGCCAGGAACGCCACTGCACCCCGTAGACCGGTCCGAGCTCCCCATCGGCGTCCGCCCACTCGTCCCAGATGGTGACGCCGTTGTCTTTGAGCCACCCGACGTTGGATTCTCCGCGCAGGAACCACAGCAGCTCGTACACGATCGACTTGAGATGGACGCGCTTGGTCGTGATGAGCGGGAACCCCTCGGCCAGGTCGAAGCGGATCTGTCGGCCGAAGACGCTCGTGGTGCCGGTGCCGGTGCGATCCGACTTGTGCGTGCCCGTCTCGAGCACGTCGCGCAGCAGGTCTTCGTACGGGGTGGGGATGTCGGCGGTCACGGCCCTCACGATACCCGCGATGCGTGCCCGACCGGCGTCGACGGGGCGGTCGCGTGGGCGGTTCGCGGCCCGCCTCGGGTGGGGAGGAAAAGCCGCGGCGTCACGTTCCGACTCATCGGCCCCGACGTCGGATACGGCGGCTAGCGTTGTCGATCGTGGACCTCGCTCTCGCACTCGTGATCGTCGCCGCTCTGCTCGCGGCCACCGTCGTGCTGGGCGTTGTGTGGCGTCGTGGGCAGGGGCGTGCGCGCTCGGTCGACTCGGGCGAAACGATCGACCCTCGCGTGCTCGAGGGTGGCCCCCTCGGTGAGGCGGCCACCCTGGTGCAGTTCAGCACCGAGATGTGCACCCGCTGCCCCGGTGTGCACCGCATGCTCTCCGCTGTGGCGGACGATCGGTCGGGAGTGCGCCACATCGACGTCGATCTGACCCACCGCCCGGATCTCGCGAAGCGGTTCCGCGTCCTGCAGACACCGACGACCCTCCTCGTCGACGCGTCGGGGCAGACCGTCCGTCGTTTCGGGGGTCCGCCGGCACGCGCCGACGTCGAACGCGAACTCGACCTCCTCACGAAGGAAAACGCCCATGGCTGAACCCGCCCGCATCGATGCCCGCGGACCGCGCTTCGCGGCATCCATCACCGCCGTGCTCCTCCTCGTCGGTACGCTACTGAGTCTGCTCGGCGTCTCGACGTGGCGCGAGTCGACCCTGGTCCGCGCCACCGATCCGGGCTTCCTCCTGATCCTCGTCGTCGCGCTCCTCTTCGTCTGGGGCGTGGTCTCCCCGCGGACCGCCCCCTGGGGCGTCCTTTACCGCAAGGTCGTGCAGCCGCGCCTCGCGCCGCCCACCGAGTTCGAAGACCCTCGACCGCCGCGCTTCGCGCAGGGGGTCGGCCTCTTCGTCACGGCGGTCGGACTGATCCTCCACCTCGCGGGCGTGCCGTGGGCGCTCCCGATCGCCGCCGCCATGGCTTTCGTCGCCGCCTTCCTCAACGCCGTCTTCGGACTGTGCCTCGGATGCCAGCTCTACCTCGTGCTGCAGAGGGCGGGGCTCGTGGGGCGTCGGGGTCCGGCATCCGCGTGATCGGTTCGCTAGGGATGGGCTGTCAAGACCTGAACGGTGTCGGTCGCCCTCGTTAGGCTGGCCGCGTCGCGGTCACCCGGACCGCGGGCATCATGTCGCGGTCGCGAACCGCGCAGACACCACGGAGGTTCCCATGGCCGTCACGAGCGAAGCCGCCACCGCCTGGAAGGGCAGCCTGTTCGAGGGATCGGGTGAGGTCACCTTCACCTCGTCGGGCATCGGCACGTTCGACGTCAACTGGAAGGCGCGCAGCGAGGGTTCGAACTCGGTCACCACGCCCGAAGAACTCCTCGCCGGAGCACACTCTGCGTGCTTCAGCATGGCGCTGTCGAACGCGCTGGCCGAGAACGGCACCCCGCCGGAGTCGGTCGACGCGACCGCGTCCGTCACCTTCAAGCCGGGCACCGGCATCACCGGCAGCCACCTGAACGTGAACGCCGTCGTTCCCGGCCTCGACGCCGCGACGTTCGAGAAGATCGCCAACGACGCCAAGGCGAACTGCCCCGTGTCGCAGGCGCTCGCCGGTATCGACATCACCCTCGAGGCGACGCTTGCCTGAGACTCCAGCCCGACGCGTCGTCCTCACCGGCGCGTCGGGCCTCATCGGCAACGCTCTCGCGGACTCTCTCCGCGCTGACGGCGTCGAGGTGACCTCGCTCGTCCGGCACGAGCCCCGCGCCGCACACGAGGTTCAGTGGTTGCAGGATTCCGCTCCCCTGGACCCCGATGTCCTCGCCGGATCCGATGCCGTGGTCTGCCTCAACGGCGCCTCGATCGGTCATTTCCCCTGGACGCCGTCCTACAAGAGCACGCTGCTGTGGTCGCGCATCACCCCGACGCGCACCCTCGCCACGGCGATCCGTGCGCTCGGCGACGACGCTCCCGCCCTCATCAACGCGAGTGCGACGGGCTTCTACGGGTCGCAGCCGGGAGCACTTCTCACCGAGGAGTCCCCGCGCGGAGAGGGCTTCCTCGTCGACATCTGCATCGACTGGGAGGCCGCCGCGCGCGACGCCGGCAGCCGCGCACGTGTCGCCCTGCTCCGCACGGCTCCGATCGTCCATGAGCAGGGTGTCCTCAAGCCGTTGCTGCTTCTGACGAAGCTCGGCGCGGCGGGCCCCATCGGCCGCGGAACTCAGGTGTGGCCCTGGATCACGCTCGACGACGAGGTGCGCGCCATCCGGCACGTCATCGACTCCGACATCGACGGACCGGTCAATCTCACGGGGCCGACACGGGCGACGGCGAACGACCTGGGCTTCGCTCTGGCACGCCGCATGAACCGCCCCTACGTGCTGCGCGCCCCGATCTGGGGCGTCAGGCTTGCGCTGGGCTCGGACGCGACGGAGGCGCTGCTCCTGACCGACGCCGACGTGCGTCCTCGGGTCCTCGAGGACAGCGGCTTCGCCTTCACGCACCGCACGGTCGAAGAGGCCGTGGCCTCCGCCGTTCCGGCGCCGAACTGATCGACGCGCCTCAGACCGCGCGGCGCTCCGCGCTCTCGAGCCGGATCGCCGTGCGGATCGCCTCACGGGCCCGACGACGGTCACCCGCGGCGTCGTAGGCGAGGCCGAGACGGTATCGCGCTCGCCAGTCGTCGGGATGCGCTTCCACATCGGCGCGATACCGCGGGAAGAGCGCGTCGCCGTCTTCGCGCTCGATGCGCCCGCTGGGGCGGACCGGAAGGTCTTCGTCGGGGAGTCCGCCCTCGGCATCCAACCGCTCCCCCAGCCGTTGCGCTCGCACGCCGAACCACAGCTCACGGCCGATGGCCCACAGGGCGAGGAGGGGCAGCACGATCAGAGCCACGCCCATCATCACGCCGATCGGCTCTCCGCTTGCCAGCAGGACGATCGCGCGCTGCCCGGCGAGGAAGACGTAGAGCAGGAGCAACACCGTCATCAGGGCGACGGCGAGGCGAACCCTCATGCGCTCGTCGCGCCCGCCACCTGGCCCGAGACGTCGCCGTCGGCGATGGGCGCCTCGGCGGGAACCGGTCGCGTGCGCACGCCGATGTCGATGAAGCTGTCGAGACCGATCACGACGCCCGTCGCCTCACGCGCCGCGGCGAGCGCGATGCGGATACCCGGGGCGTAGGCGGTTGCCGGGTCGACCGTGTCGTGCACGATCGTGAGCGACTCACCGGGGCCGGAGAGCACCGTCTCTTGACGGGCGATCACTCCCGGGCGACGCAGAGAGTGGATGGGGACGGATGCCACCCGCTGACCGCGGGCACGCTGGTCGACGTGCGGGGACTCGACGGGGCCGACCTCGGCGCGGGCCGCGGCGATGAGCTCGGCGGTGCGCACCGCGGTGCCGCTGGGGGAATCCACCTTCGTCTCGCGGTGGGCTTCGATGATCTCGATCGAGGGGAAGAACGGCGCAGCGGCAGCGGCCAACGCTGTTCCGATGACCGAACCCAGCGAGAAGTTGGGGATGAAGACGACTCCGGTGCCACTGGCATCCACGAGAGGGCGGACGAGGGCGATGCGCTCGTTCGACCAGCCCGAAGTGCCCACGAGCACGTTGATGCCGCGCTCGATCGCCGCGCGGACGATGTCGATCGACACCGCGGGGGTTGATGCGTCGATGACGAGGTCGGCTCCGTCGAGCTCGCTCATGTCGGACTTCGACGTGAGCACGGCCGACACCTCGTACCCGTCCTCGGCGTCCACGACCTCGCGGATCACCCCGCCCAGCTTGCCGGTTCCGCCCACGATGGCCACGCGCGTCGTCATGGTTCCACCCTAGGCGGCGCGGCGGACCAGGTCGCCGCGTTGTCCACAGGCGCGCCGCGCGCTCAGGTGCTCGACACCCACACTCCTGGCGCCCGGTACCGCAAGGGCGCATCCCAGGACCGCGGTCCCACGCCCGGGACCCGGCATGATGGCCGAGTGAGCGACACCGACCGCACCCGGCGCTTCTACGACGTCCTCGCCGACAGCTACGCCGACCTTCTCCCCGACACCCGCGCGGAAGCAGCCCTCGATCTCGGAATCATCACCCAGTTCGTCGCCGACCTCCCGACCGGTGCGGGAGTCGTCGTGGACGCGGGGTGCGGGACCGGGCGCATGCTCAGCCACCTCGGGGCGCTCGGCGTGTCGCCGCTGGCGGGCGTCGACCTCTCCCCCGCCATGGTGTCGCACGCGCGCGCGGCGCACCCCGCCGTGCCGATCGAGGTCGCCGAGCTGACGGCTCTGCCGTTTCCGGATGCCGGTGTCCGCGGCATCCTGTGCTGGTACGCCATCATCCACAGCGACGCCGACGACGTCGCGAGGATCTTCCGGGAGGCCCGTCGCGTGCTGGGTCCGGGCGGTGCCCTTCTCGTCGGCTTCCAGTCCGGCACCGGGGAACGACGGGTCGAGCGTGCGTACGGCCACGACATCGCGCTGACCGCGATCCTGCACGGGCCGACGGCGATCGCCGACGCCCTGAGGGCGGCGGGATTCGAGGTCACCACCGTGGCCGAACGCGCGGCGAGAGGCAGCGAGAAGCACGCGCAGGGCTTCGTCCTCGCGCGGCGCCGCTGAGGTCGTCGGGGAGACCGGGAGCCGGTCAGACCGGGAGCGGGTCGACGAGCCCGGTGCGTAGCTCGACCGGCAGGTGCGCCAGGTCGTTGTGCGAGAGGAGCGTCCACGGACGGCCCTTCTTCTGCGCGATCACCGTGAGACCGCAGTTCGCCTGGTTGATGGTCATCCATCGCCAATCGGGCGCCTGCAGCACCTCGCGCACGAACCACGAGATCACGAAATTGTGCGTGATGAGCAACTCGTGCACCTCGCCGGTCCTGCGGGCCAGGAACTCGGCCGTGGCATCGGCCATCTGCGCGCGACCGGCCTCGATCTCGGCCTCGGTGACGGAACCGAAGAACGGCTCGTAGGCGGCCGGGGTTTCGGGCGTCATGCCCGTGGGCACGCAGTCGAAGAGCAGAGCCGACGGCTCAGGCGAGACGGACGGGAGACGTTCGGCCACGGCGTGCGCGGTCTGCGCGGCGCGCTCCAGGGGCGAGTGCCACACGGCGTCGAGAGGGAGCCCCGACAGACGATCCGCGATCAGAGCAGCCTGACGCTGACCACGCGGGGACAGGGGTCCGTCGGCGAGGCCGTGCTCGGCATCCTGATGCTCGCCGTGGCGCACCAGGTAGATGTAGTGCGTCACTCAGCTCACCTCGTCGTCAGTCCTACGGCCCCCCGCCGCACACCTTCCACCCTACGTCACGCCCCGGAAGGTGCGCCCGATCGGGCGCCGGTCACTCGGCGGCGCGGGCGATGTCGGACAGCTGCGCGCGACTGAGGCGCACGCCCACCGCGCGCATGCACTCCACGACGTGGCGCGGGGCGAAGGCGTTCACGATCGGGGCGACCACGATCTTCTGCGCGAGGAGCCAGGCGAGGGCCACCGCGGCATCGGGGATGCCGAGCTCGGTGCCCACGGCATCCAGAGCTCGAAGCACTTTCGAGCCTCGGCGGTTGAGGTGCATCGCGAGCTGGGACCCGCGGACCGACCGGGACTGCTGGTCGCGCGTGCGCGTCTCTCCCGCGAGGAAGCCGTGCGCGAGGGGATGAGAGGGGGTGACGGCGATCCCCTGCGCGGCGGCGATGAGGCGGAGATCACCGTCGAACTGGTCGCGGCGCAGCACGTTGTACGGCACGTCGAGGACCGTGATGCGGGGATACCCGGCCGACGAGAGGATGCGCGCCTCGACGAGCTGCGCGGCCGTGTAGCCGTGCGCGCCGATCGCCCGCACCTTGCCGGACTCGACCAACCATTCACTCGTGGCGAGCGTGTCCTCGAGCATTGCGGCGTCGCCGCGGGCAGCGTCGAGCGAGAGGACATCGATGCGATCGGTGCCGAGGCGCTGCAGCGAACCCTCGACGGCTCGCACGAGGTTGACCGAGTCCAGCCCGGGGTTGTCGGGGTGGCGGCCGACGCGCACCGAGAGGACGACGTCGTCGCGCATGCGACGGGTGCGCATCCATTCACCGATGATGAACTCGCTCCGCCCGGCGGCGTAGCTGTCGGCCGTGTGCAGGGCGTTTCCGCCCAGCTCGGCATACGCGTCGAGGATGTCGTGGCTGGCCTTCGCGTCGACGTTCCACCCGAACTCGCCGCCACCCAGGAACAGCGGGAACACCTCGAAGCCGGTTTCGCCGAGCGGAACCCGCACGTGCGAGCCGAGGCCCGGACCCTGAAGGGTGACCGGAGCGGAGGGGTGCGGCGGCCGGTCGCGCCGAAGGCGCGCGGACGGGACGTTCTCTACGCCCGAGCCGCTCATGATGGGATCCCCCTCGAAGCGTCGGGGGATCGCCGTACGACGGCGTCCACGCCCCCCGACGCGTACTTCGAGGGTAAAGCCTCACCAGGAGGAGGCCGCGTATTCACCCGCCGCTCCGATAAACATTGGGTAACGCTTCGCCAGAACGCGCGGATGCCCGCCCCGCGAAAGCGGGACGGGCATCCGTCAGAGGAGTCGATCAGCCTTCGGCGGGAGCCTCGGGGCCCTCGCTCGCCGCGGCCGAGCTCTGCGTGTCGGCAGGCTCGGGCGTGGTGGCCTCCTCGTCGAGCACGGGCTCGAGCGAGAGCTTGCCGCGGTCGTCGATCTTCGTGATGCGCACGAGGATCTTGCGACCGACCGAGAGCACGTCCTCGACGTTCTCGACGCGCTTGCCGCCGGCGAGCTTGCGGACCTCGCTGACGTGCAGCAGGCCGTCCTTGCCGGGAAGCAGCGAGACGAACGCACCGAAGGTCGCGATCTTCACGACGGTTCCGAGGAACTGCTCGCCCACCTCGGGGTTGGTCGGGTTGGCGATCGCGTTCACCTGGGCGCGAGCAGCCTCGGCCGACGGGCCGTCGGTCGCGCCGATGTACACGGTGCCGTCGTCCTCGATCGAGATTTGGGCGCCGGTCTCGTCCTGGATGGAGTTGATCGTCTTGCCCTTGGGCCCGATGAGCTCACCGATCTTGTCGACCGGGATCTGCACGCTGATGACGCGGGGCGCGGTGGGCGCCATCTCGTCGGGCGCGTCGATCGCGGCGTTCAGGACGTTGAGGATGGTCAGACGAGCCTCCTTGGCCTGGGTGAGCGCGGCCGCCAGCACCGACGACGGGATGCCGTCGAGCTTGGTGTCGAGCTGGATCGCGGTGATGAACTCGGAGGTGCCCGCGACCTTGAAGTCCATGTCGCCGAGGGCGTCTTCGGCACCGAGGATGTCGGTCAGGGCGGCGTAGCGCGTCTGGCCATCGACCTCGTCGGTGACCAGGCCCATGGCGATACCGGCGACGGGGGCGCGAAGGGGCACACCCGCGTTCAGCAGCGACAGGGTCGAGGCGCAGACCGAGCCCATCGACGTCGAGCCGTTGGAGCCGAGGGCCTCGGACACCTGACGGATCGCGTAGGGGAACTCCTCGCGGCTGGGGAGCACCGGAACGAGCGCGCGCTCGGCCAGGAAGCCGTGGCCGATCTCGCGACGCTTCGGGCTGCCGACGCGGCCGGTCTCACCGGTCGAGTAAGGCGGGAAGTTGTAGTGGTGCAGGTAGCGCTTGCTCGTGATGGGCGAGAGCGAGTCGATCTGCTGCTCCATCTTCAGCATGTTGAGCGTCGTGACACCCAGGATCTGGGTCTCGCCGCGCTGGAAGATCGCCGAGCCGTGGACGCGCGGGATGACCTGCACCTCGGCGTCGAGCGGACGGATGTCGGCGAGGCCACGGCCGTCGATGCGGACGCCCTCGCTGAGGATGCGACCGCGCACGATCTTCTTGGTGACCGACTTGTACGCGGCCGAGAACTCCAGCGGCGCACCGGCGGGAAGCTCGCCCGCCTCGACGGCGGCGATGAGCTCGCCCTTGACGCGGTCCTTGACGGCGTCGTCGGCGTTCTGACGCTCCTGCTTGTCGGCGATCTGGTAGACGCCCACGAGGTCGTCGTACGAGCGGCCGGCGACGAAGTCGTAGACCTCGGAGCTGTACGCGGGGAAGACCGGGTAGGCCTGGATCTCCTTGGCAGCGGTGCGCGCGACCTCGTTCTGCGCGTCGACGAGCTGACGCAGGAACGGCTTCGCGGCCTCGAGGCCCTCGGCGACGACCTGCTCGTTCGGCTTGGTCGCGCCGCCCTTGATGAGGTTCCAGCTGCCCTCGGTGGCCTCGGCCTCCACCATCATGATGGCGACGTCGCCGTCGTCGAGCACACGGCCCGCGACGATGAGGTCGAAGACGGCGTCCTCGAGCTGCTCGGCCTTGGGGAACGCGACCCACTGGTCGGCGTGCTCGCCGTGGCCGGGGATGAGCGCGAGGCGCACACCGGCGATGGGGCCGGAGAACGGCAGACCCGAGATCTGGGTCGACATGGATGCCGCGTTGATGGCGAGGGCGTCGTAGAACTCGCCCGGTGCGATCGAGAGCACGGTGACGACGATCTGGACCTCGTTGCGGAGGCCGTCGACGAACGACGGACGCAGCGGGCGGTCGATGAGGCGGCACACGAGGATGGCCTCGGTCGAGGGGCGACCCTCGCGACGGAAGAACGAGCCGGGGATCTTGCCCGCGGCGTACGAACGCTCTTCCACGTCGACGGTCAGCGGGAAGAAGTCGAAGCCTTCACGCGGGTGCTTGCCGGCGCTGGTGGCCGACAGGAGCATGGTCTCTTCGTCGAGGTAGGCGGCGACGGCGCCCTGGGCCTGCTGAGCGAGGCGACCGGTCTCGAAGCGAATGGTGCGGGTGCCGAACCGGCCGTTATCGAGAACGGCTTCGGCGGCGGTGATTTCTGGACCTTCCAAGAGGTCCCTCCTTCTTTGTTTAGGCTCGCCGCCCCGTGTGGGCGACGAGCTGACATGCGAAGGAGCAGGAACAGGCAGAAAGGGCGCGCCGACTCATCGGCCCGGAATTCCCGGCGACTGGCCACCAGTAGAAAACCACCCGGCGATCGCGACGGGGAGTCCACCACAGGGGACCAGCGTCTGCCGGCCTGCTCCGTGTGCTCATATGGAATTGAGCGGATGCCAAGACGGCACCCCGACAGAGCCTAGCAGCGCCGCAGGACTCCGGGTGGTTCCGACACGGTGCGGCGAATACAGTGGCCTCATGGGCCTCATCCGTCGCACCAGTCACACGCTCCTCGCGTGCGCGCTGATCGGCGCGGCGATCACCCCGATGCCGGCCTGGGCGGTCTCACCGTCCTCCACGCGGGTTCTGGCCGCCGCGGCCGACGACAGCGACCCCGCCGTCATCGAGGTGAAGAAAGAACTCGACGCCGCCGAGGCTTCCGCCGCGGAGGCATCCCGTCGCGCGCTGGACGCCTCCGCCGAAGCAGAGCGCACGCGCCTGCTCGCGCAGTCCACCGCCGAGCGAGCCGCCGCCCTCGCGGCGCAGAGCTCGGCCGCCGACGCCGCGATGGCCTCGGCCCACGCACGCGCCGGAGCCAGCGCCTCACGCCTGTACCGCACCACGGGCAACGGCCCGCTGGTCGCACAGCTGCTCACGAGCGCGGACCCCGACTCGCTGCTGGATCGCCTGGGCATCCTCGATCGCGTCACGACGCTGACCACGCGCGACGCGGGAGAAGCGCGGAGCGCGGCCGACGTCGCCACATCGCTGCGCACGCAGGCGGAGGCGGCGCAGGCCGAGGCCGCGCGCCTCGCGGCGCAGTCCGCCACCGAGGCGGCAGCCGCACAGACGCAGGCGGACGCCGAGGCGCAGACGGTCACGGCGACGCAGGCACAGCTCGACGCCCTCTACGCCCGACTCGCGGAGCTGCGCAGGACGACCGCCGAGCAGGAACGCCAAGCGCGGCTGCGCGAGAAAGCCGAGAAGGACGCGCAGGAGCCCGGCGGGAACGGCGGCGGCAACACCGGCGGCGGAAGCGGAAGCGGTGGCAACACCGGCGGCGGTGGCAGCACCGGCGGGGGCGGCAACAACAATGGTGGCGGCGGCGGCGGGAACGGCGGCGGCGGAAGCGGAAGCGGCGGCAACACCGGAGGCGGAAGCGGAAGCGGCGGCAACACCGGCGGCGGAAGCGGAGGCGGTGGGAACAACGGCGGCGGAAGCGGCGGCGGCACCACTCCTCCCCCGACGGCCCCGGCCGGCCCGATCATGAGCCCCGGCCAAGCACGTGACTACGCGCGAGGAGCGATCAACGGCTACGGCTGGGGAGACGACCAGTTCTCCTGCCTCGTGTCGCTGTGGAATCGCGAGTCCGGTTGGCGCGCCGACGCCCTGAATCCGTGGAGCGGTGCCTATGGCATCCCTCAGGCCCTCCCGGGCGAGAAGATGGCGTCCGCGGGTCCCGATTGGCGGACGAACGCGGCGACCCAGATCGCGTGGGGTCTGTCGTACATCAGCGCTCGGTACGGGACGCCGTGCGGGGCGTGGGGGCACTCCGAGCAGACCGGCTGGTACTGAAGCCCATCGGAGCCACCGAACGTCCTACGACGTCCGCGCGCGCTCCCGGTCGCCGCGCGTCGGCAGCTCGACGTAGCCGGAGTGCTTCGCCGACAGGCCGTCACCGGCCGTGCGACCGCGAACGCGCCGCCACACCCAGGGCAGCGCATCGCGCGTGACCCACCCTCCGCGCGCGGGCTCGTCGTCGGCGTGGAGCGCTTCGTCGAGGCCGAGCAGGGCGCGCGCGTCCGGCACTCCGAGTGCCTCGGCCGCGCGGTACGCCACGAGGCGGTGCCCCGCCGACCGCAGGTGAACCAGGTCGTCGGCCCAGAGCGGAAGCTCGCCGAGTTCGGCCACGGCCTCGAGGTCGAGCAGGATCGCGCCCTGCTCGGCGGCGATGCGGCGGAGCTCGACGTTGTAGGTCGAGAACCGCCGAGCGAACAACCGCGCGGCCAGGCGATGCGGCAGGAAGGTCGTGACCAGGAGGACGTCCGCGCCCGTTCGCCGCACGGCGCGGACGGCCGACTCGACCTCGGCGACGATCGCGGGGATCACCGGGTGCGGGCCGACGAGATCGTTCGCCCCGATCAGGATCGACACCAGGTCGGGCTTCATCGCCAGAGCCGCGGGCACCTGCTCGTCGATCAGGTGCCGGACGCGACGGCTGCGCACGGCGAGGTTGGCGTAGCGGAACGGTCCGTCCTCGCTCGTCCCGGCGAGCAGTTCGGCGAGCCGGTCCGCCCATCCGCGGTACTCCCCCGACGGCATCCGCGACTGGTCGCAGAGCCCTTCGGTCAACGAGTCGCCCAGGGCGACGAAGCGCGTCCACCGACCCCTGGTTCGGGATGCCACGGCCGCAGCCGGTCGTCGGGCTCCGCGCACGAGCAGGTTGTCGTCGATCGCGCGGAGCTCGCGCGCTTCGCGGTAGTGCCCGACGAGGTCCTTCGTCAGAGCCGACCAGGTGCGCCCCGCGATCGACTCCCGCGCCGCGCGCGCGAACGCTTGGCGCTTCGCGTCGTCGCCGACGAGATCGGACACGCGCGCGCGGAGATCGTCGAGATCCCCCGGGCGGTACAGCCACCCGTCGACGCTCGAGCGGACGAGGTCCAGAGGCCCGCCGACGCCCGTCGCCACCACGGGGACGCCGCTCGCGAGAGCCTCCTGGATCGTCTGTCCGAACGTCTCGCTCTCACCCGGGTGAACGAACACGTCGAAGCCCGCCATGACCCGTGCGAGCGTGTCGCCCGACAGGTGGCCGGTGAAGACGGCGTCCGGGATCGCCTCGCGCAGCGAGGATCGCGCGGGGCCGTCGCCGACGATCACCAGGCGCGTGTTCGGCAGGTCGGCGAGAGCCCTCAGGTCGTCGACCTGCTTCTCGGGCGCGAGACGACCGACGTATCCGACGATGCGTTCGCCGTTCGGTGCGACCTCGGCGCGCCACGCATCGTCGCGGTGGGTGGGCGCGAAGCGCGTGGCATCCACTCCCCTGCCCCATCGCCGCAGGCGGTCGACGCCGAGACTCTCGAGCTGTCGCATCGACGCCGAAGACGGAGCGAGCGTGAGCGTCGCGCGGCGGTGCAGGCGCGTGACGTGCCCCTCGACGAGCGCCGTGGCCTGCGGGAGGCCGTACTTCTGCGCGTAGGCGACGACGTCGGTCTGGTAGACGGCGACGGTGGGGATGCGCAACGCGTCGGCCGCGGCGAGCCCCTGCCACCCCAGGACGAACGGGGATGCCAGGTGCACGACGTCGGGGTCGAAGTCACGCAGCAGCGCGCCCAGGCGAGCCGCGCGCGCGAACACCACGCGGACCTCGGGATACGACGGCAGTGGGACGGACCGCAGGAGCTCGGTGCGGGCGCCGTGCAGATCAGCGGTGACGTCGCCGGACTTCGGAGCGATCACCAGCGTCTCGTGCCCCGCCTCGGAGAGATGGCGGAGGACGTGCAGAACGGAACCGGTGACCCCGTTCATGTGCGGAAGGAAGGACTCGGCCAGCAGCGCGACTCTCACGAGACCAGGGTGAGGCGCAACGCGGCGTCGCGGGAGCGCTTCGCGCCCGACGTTCGCGATGTTCACCGAATGCTCCGCAGCGAGTCACCGGCGCGTGGGCGGGGCGTCTGGATCGACGGCGGAGAGTGACCGAATGGACGGGATCGACGGCTGGTTGCAGGCGATCGCGGCGAGCCCCTGGGCCCTGCTCGGCATGGCGGCTCTCGTGTTCGCCGACGCGTTCCTGGTGGTGATCCCGGGTGAGGCGGCGGTCACCGCCTTCGGCGCTCTGGCCGTCTCGCACGGGACGCCCCCGCTGGCCGGCGTGATCCTGGTCGCGGGAGCGGCCGCGTTCGCCGGGGACGCCGGGTGCTACCTCGTGGGGCGGACGGTCGGGGTGGAACGCTGGGCGTGGATGCGCGGACCCCGCGTGGGAGCCGCCCTCGACTGGGCGCGGGCGCGGCTGGAACGGAACGCCGCCGTGGTGCTGTTCACCGCGCGATTCGTGCCGTTCGCCCGTCTCGCCGTCAACCTCGCGGCGGGAGCCGCACGGGTCAACCCGGTGCGCTACCTCGGCGTGGCCGCCCTCGCGGCTCTGGCCTGGGCCGCGTATCAAGCGGTGATCGGTGCGGTGGTCGCGGCGATCGTGCCGGGCGGGCCGGTCGTCGCGGTGATCGTCTCGATCGTCGTGGCGGTGGGGATCGGCGCCGCCATCGACCTCGTGCTGGCGCGGCGCGCGAAGAAGCGGGCCGCGGCGCGGGCGTGACGCGCGGGCGCCGGGGCTGACCGCTCCACGGAATCGGATCGACGCCACGGATTCGGGCCGTCATGGGCCGCCGGGCCGATTCCGTGGCATCCGTCCGATTCTGTTCACTCCACGCGCAACGGGGGAAGCCGGATGACAGGAACCCGGCCTCAGACGAGCGCGAGCGTCTGCTCCGCCGCCTCGACCAGCGCGCGACCGTACGACGGACCGTGACCCGCCGCGTGCACGGCGAGCGGGTGGAGCTGGTGGAGGGGGACGCGCTCGCGCCACCCGTCGCGCAGCGGTCGAGCGGCGTCGTAGGCCCCGAGGATCCGCTCGAGGAACGGGCAGCCGAACAGCGCGAGCATCGCCAGGTCGGTCTCGCGGTGGCCGCCATGCGCCGCCGGGTCGATGAGCACGACACCCTCGGGCGACCACAGCACGTTTCCCGCCCACAGGTCGCCGTGCAGGCGCGCGGGCGGCTCGTCGTCGTCGAAGGCGCCCGCCGCGATCGCCTCGCACGCGCGGCGGACGACCTCGGCTCCGGATGCCGAGAGGTTCCCGGCCGCGACCGCGATCGGCACGAACGGCTCGACGCGCTGGCGCGCGTAGAACGCACCCCAGGTCGCCGTCGGACGCGCGGGCTGCGAACGCCGACCGATGAAGATGTCGCCCTCGCACCCGGGCGGCGGTGAGCCGAACGCGTCGGCTCCGGCCGCGTGCGTCGCGGCGAGCGCCGCGCCGAAGGCCTCGGCGGCTTCAGCGGCGGGCGCGGCCTCCGCGATGCGCTCGAGGGCGATACGGTCGTCACCGACGTCGAGAACCCGCGCGATGCGCGCGCCCTCGGCCGCAGCGAGCCACCGGAGTCCCGCGGCCTCCGCGGCGAAGAAGCCTGCGGGAGCGTCGGCGCGGGTCTTCACGAGCTGTTCCATCGCACCAGTCTGTCGCGATGTCAGTCTGTCGCGATGTCGGAGGTCCCCGGCACGATGGAACCATGAGCGACGGCTACGACCCGGACTTCCTCGGCATCCCTCTCCCCCTGCCTGTGCCGGTCGCGCCGACGACGCGGCTCGACTATCCCCGCTTCTCGGTGCTGCTCGACGAGGCGCGCCGCTTCGCGGCCGTCACCGGGGTGGTGATCGACGGCGCTTCCCTCCGCGAGCAGCCGCGCACGGGCGAGTGGCGCCTCGATCCGCGCGTGGCCGCCGACGCGCAGGCCGGCCCCGAGATCTACAGCCGCAACGATCTCGACCGCGGGCACCTCGTGCGTCGTCGCGATCCCGGTTGGGGCTCGGCGGATGAGGCTCGGGATGCCACCGAGGCCACGTTCTTCTACACGAACGCCGCGCCGCAGGCGGCCGGCTTCAACCAGTCGAAGGAGCTGTGGCTGGGGCTCGAGGACCACGTGCTCTCCTACGCGGAGACGACCGACCAACGCCTCGCGGTGTTCACCGCCCCGGTCCTCGGCGAGACGGACCCGCCGTATCGCGGCATCCGTGTTCCGCTGCGGTTCTGGAAGATCGCCGCGTGGCGCAATCGAGGCTCTCTCGCCGCGGCGGGATTCGTCCTCGATCAGACCGAGCTCGTCGACACGCGGCGGGGCCTCACGGTGCCCCCGCTCGGAGCCTTCCGCACGTTCCAGGCACCGATTGCCGACATTGCGGCCGAGGCGCGGATCGACGTGGGCCCGCTCGCGCGGGTCGATACATTCGTGCGGCGCGGCCTGAGCCCGGTGGCCGCCCGCGAGCTCCGGAGCCTCGACAACATCGTGCTGTGAGCGCGGGCGCCGCGCGCGGCGCGAGCGATCAGCGCATGCGCACCGCGTGCAGGAGCGTGTCGATCGCGGTGGCCGCGTGCCCGCCGCGCAGCTCGGCATCCGCACTCGTCCGGGTGATGCGCTCGCACCGTTCGATGCGGAACCCCCCGTCGAGTGCGCCACTCAGCAGCTCGGGTGTGTACAGGATCGCGGGGTCCGACGGTCCGTGGCCGCCCACGGCGATGTTCTCGACGTCGTGCCCGATCACCACGAGTGCTCCCCCGGGCTTCACCCACCCCGCCATTCGCGCGACAGCGGCCGCGCTGTCAGCCAGGTGCAGGTAGCACGACACGACGAGATCAACGAAGGCCGCGGGCTCCCACTCGTGCACGTCGGCGCGCACCCAGGTCACGGCGTCGCCACCGGGGCGGGCCGCGGCGAGCGCGAGCCCCTCGCCCGAGAAATCGATGCCGGTGCAGCTCCAGCCTCGCTCGGCGAGCCACACGGCGGTGCGTCCGTCACCCGTTGCCACGTCGATCGCCGTCGCGGGCGCAAGGTCCGCGAGGATCTCCTGCACGGCGGCGGGAGGCTCGGCCGCCCAGACTCCCCCGGCGGAGGCGCGATAACGCTCGTCCCACTGCGCGGCATCCATTCGGCTCCCTCTCGTCGCCCCCCACCTTAGAGGCGCCGGGCTAGGCACCGCGGATTCGGACACCCGCTTTGGAATCGGATGCCAGCGCCCCAGCGCTCCGATTCCGTTGCACCGGTCCGATTCCGTCGCACGTCGGCACCGCCACGCACGCACAGCACGACGCCCCGTCACCCGAAGGGGCGGCGGGGCGTCGAAACGGGGTCACTCCCCCGACAGACCACCCAGCAGGTGACCGAACGACTTGCCGGCGCCGAGGTACGACGAGGGATCGAACGGGTCGGCGTCGCGGACGGGCTCGCGCGCGGCGATAGCGTCCGCGAATTCGCGTGCGCCGCGCTCGACGCGCGAACCGAGCGGGGCGACCTCGTCGGCGTTCGCACCCCAGTCGCTGGAAGCCGCGAACACCCCGGTCGGCACGGGGTTGGCGTGCAGGTAGGTGAACAGCGGGCGGATCGCGTAGTCGATCGCGAGCGAGTGCCGCGCGGTGCCCGCGTTCGCACCGATCAGCACCGGGGTGCCGGTGAGCGCCTGCGGGTCGAGCACGTCGATGAACGACTTGAACAGGCCCGAGTAGCTCGTCGAGAAGATGGGCGTGACGGCGATGATGCCGTCGGCCGACACGACCGTGTTGATCATCTGCTCGAGCGGCGCCGGAGCGAAGCCGGTGAGCAGGTTGTCGGTGAGGTCGTGCGCGTAGTCGCGCAGCTCGAACACGTCGCTGGTGGCGTCGATCCCGCGCTCGCGCAGCTCCGCCAGGGCGGCGTGCGCAAGCCGGTCACCGAGCATGCGCGTCGACGACGGGGTCGACAGTCCCGCGGTCACGACCGCGATGCGGCGGGCGGCCATGTCAGGCACCCACCTTCGTCGCAGCGGCGCCGAAGGCGCTGCCCGCCTTGGCCGGAGCGTCCTGGTACGGGCTGCCCGCGACCATGTTGTCGCCGCGGTTCGCACCGGGCACGGCCTGGCGCGGGGCGGCACCGGCGTAGATCTTCTCGACCTGGTTCGCGTGCGTGGGGGCGTCCGGAACCTCGGCGGGACGGTTCACCTGCAGCTCCTTGCGCAGCACGGGCACGACCTCGGAACCGAGGATGTCGAGCTGCTCGAGCACCGTCTTCGTGGGAAGACCCGCGTGGTCGATGAGGAACAGCTGGCGCTGGTAGTCGCCGAAGGTCTCGCGCATCGCGGCGTAGCGGTCGATGACCTGCTGCGGCGAGCCGACGGTCAGCGGAGTCATCTCGCTGAAGTCTTCGAGGCTCGGGCCGTGGCCGTAGACGGGCGCGTTGTCGAAGTACGGACGGAACTCCCGCACCGCGTCCTGCGAGTTCGCGCGCATGAACACCTGGCCGCCGAGGCCGACGATCGCCTGCTGGGGCGTGCCGTGCCCGTAGTGGGCGAAGCGCTCGCGGTAAAGCGTGATGAGGCGCTGGTAGTGCTCCTTGGGCCAGAAGATGTTGTTCGCGAAGAAGCCGTTGCCGTAATACGCGGCCTGCTCGGCGATCTCGGGCGTGCGGATCGAGCCGTGCCACACGAACGGCGGCACGCCGTCGAGCGGGCGCGGCGTCGAGGTGAAGCCCTGCAGCGGCGTGCGGAACTTGCCCTCCCAGTCGACGACGTCCTCGCGCCACAGCTTGTGCAGCAGGTCGTAGTTCTCGATCGTCAGCGGCAGGCCCTGACGGATGTCCTTGCCGAACCAGGGGTAGACCGGGCCGGTGTTGCCGCGGCCGAGCATGAGGTCGGCGCGACCGCCCGACACGTGCTGCAGCATCGCGAAGTCCTCGGCGATCTTCACCGGGTCGTTCGTAGTGATGAGCGTCGTCGAGGTCGTGAGGATGAGGCGCTCGGTCTGGGCGGCGATGTACGCGAGCGTCGTGGTGGGCGACGACGACCAGAAGGGTGGGTTGTGGTGCTCGCCGAGGGCGAAGACGTCGAGACCGACCTCTTCGGTGTGCTTCGCGATCGTGAGGGTGTCCTTGATGCGCTGAGCTTCGCTCGGGGTCTTTCCCGTGATCGGGTCCTGGGTGATGTCGCTCACCGTCATGACGCCGAACTGCATGCCGGGCCAGTTGCTCTCACTCATGATGCGCCTCCTATTTGTATGCATCTGAATATACATGGTGGAACGCACCACGCCGAGGTTTATTCCGCCGTACCTCATCGGCATCCGGAATCCACCCCCGTGGACCCTCGACCACGTCGCGATTATCGTCGCCGGGGATGACGGATGCCATGACACGACCTCACGCGAAGACCCGCACCCCGTTCTGGGACAACGCCCGATTCGCCGCGATCGTGCTGGTCGTGTTCGGCCACGCGATCCAACGCCTGACCTACGACTCGGATGCCGCGGAGGCGCTGTACCTGCTCGTCTACGCGTTCCACATGCCACTGTTCGCGCTCGTCGCGGGCTACTTCTCGTCGTCGGCCGAGCCGAGCCGTGCGCGGATGGCAAGACTGTTCACCGACCTGATCGCGCCGTACCTGATCTTCGAGACGCTGTGGACGATCACGCAGTTCCTCGTGACGGGGAGAACGAACCTCGACCCCGCGCAGCCGTCGTGGACACTCTGGTTCCTGCTCGCCCTCGCGCTGTTCCGGCTCGTCCTGCCATACCTCGCCCTGCTCCGCGCGCCGGTCGTGTGGGCGCTGGCGATCTCGGTCGTCGCCGGATACCTGCCGAGCATCGACTCGACGTTCTCGGTGTCGCGCTTCCTCGGCCTCCTGCCGTTCTTCACCCTCGGGTGGTGGCTGCGCGAGCACGACGTCGTCGCGCGCGCGGGGCTGCTCGCCGCCCGACCGGTCTGGCTGCGCGTCACCGCCGGCGCGGTGCTCGCCGGCGTCGGCGCGCTCGCCCTCGTGTTCGTCGACACGTGGCGCGACGTGCGTCTGGGCACGTGGTTCTTCTTCGTCGACCCGTATGTCGACCTCGACGCCCCCCAGTGGTGGGCCGGCGGCATCCGGCTGGCGATCATCGCCCTGGCGCTCATCCTGATGACGGCGTTCCTGCTGCTCGTCCCGCGAGGCGAGACCCGGTGGACGCACCTCGGTCGCTACACGATGTACGTCTACCTGCTGCACACGTTCGTGCTCTATCCGTTCCGCCAGTCGGGCGTGCTGCGGGGACTCGAGCCGTCGTGGCTGTGGATCGTGGTGGTCGCCGTCGCGAGCGTGGTCATCGCGGTGGCCCTGTCGAGCCGCCCGGTCCGGCGTCTCACGCGCCCCCTGGTGGAGCCTCGGATGCCGTGGCTCTTCCGCGACCGCGAGCTCGGCACGGGGCGCGCGTCGGGGTAGCGACCCCCGACGCCGGCACCGGTGGCTTCGACACGCTCAGCCACCTCCGCGCGTGAGGTCGGACGGCCGCACGGTGAGGTCAGGCGCCGAGCAGCCCCGCCCCGATCGACGCGCCCGCGGCCGGAGCCGGGGGCACGGCCCACAGCCCCGAGCCGACGTGGCGGATGTACTCGCCCATGGCATCCGTCGACAGGGCCTTCTGCAGCGTGACGAACCGATCGGGGCTCTTCTGGAACGACAGGAAGAACAGCCCGGCGTTGAGCCGACCGAGATCGGTCGTGCCGTCGACGAAGTTGTAGCCGCGGCGCAGGATCCGGATGCCCCCGTTGTTGTCGGGGTGCGCGAGGCTGACGTGGCTGCGGGGGTCGATCGCCGGTTTCCCGGTCGGACCGACCGCCGAGAAGTCGGGAGCGGTGAACTCGTCGCCGCCCGAGAGCGGTGCACCCGCGCCCTTGTCGCGACCGACCACGCGATCCTGCTCCGCCAGACGCGTGCGGTCCCACGTCTCGATCAGCATCGCGATGCGTCGCGCGACGAGGTACGACCCGCCCGCGAGCCACGCCGGACCCTCGGATGCCGAGACCCAGACGTTCTCCTCCAGCGCGGCCGTGTCGTCGGCGAGGATGTTCGCCGTGCCGTCCTTGAAACCGAAGAGGTTTCGCGGGGTCGTCTGGGACGCCGTGGTCTTCGACGTCCGCCCGAACCCCAGCTGCGACCAGCGGATCGTCGCGCGACCGAAAGCGATGCGGCTCAGGTTTCGGATCGCGTGGACGGCGACCTGCGGGTCGTCCGCGCACGCCTGGATGCACAGGTCGCCGTCAGAGCGCAGCGGGTCGAGGTCGTCGTTCAAGAACGCGGGGAGCCGTTCGAGTCCCGCCGGGCGCTGACCCTCGAGCCCGAACCGGGCGTCGAAGAGCGAGGGCCCGAACCCGAAGGTGATGGTGAGGTTGCTCGCCGGCAGCCCGACGGCCTCGCCCGTGTCGTCCGGTGGCGCGTCGGGCGATCCCCCGAGCGCGCCGGTGGCGCTCACGTCGAGGCCCTGCATCATGCGGTTCGCGGCATACGTCCAGTCCGACAGCAGCTCGGCCAGATCGTCGCGCGTGGTGCGCGCCATCATGTCGTAGGCCGCGAAGTGCAGGTGCTCCTGCACCGGGGTGGTGATTCCCGGCTGATGGATGCCGGACGCCGGGGCCGCGGCATCCATGATCCGTCGCGCCTGGTCCTGGCCGTACGCCGCACCCCCGACGAGGCCCGCACCCGCGCCGACGACGAGGCTGGTCGCGCTCGCCCCGATGGCGAGGCCGATCAGGTCGCGGCGGGACACACCCTTTTCCGGCTCCGCGGCGGCGTCCGCGGCCGCCGGACGCGCGGACGCCGCCGGACCCGAAGGTCCGACGGCAGCCGTGTTCTGTTCTTCGTCGCTCACGCTCACTCCAGCACCGTGACCGTCAGCTGCGAGAGCGGCTCGGCCAGGGCGTTGATGAGGTCGGTGAACTGGCGCTTGTCCGCCTCGGTCAGCTGCGAGTAGGGGACGAAGCCCGCGTCGGCCGAACCGTGTGCCGCGAGAGCAGCCTCGAGGTCGGCGTATCCCTTGTCGATGCGCGTGACGAGCTCGGCGCCCTTGTCGCCCTTCGACTCGGCGAAGTCGCGCACGAGCGAGAAGGCCATCTTCGACCCCTCGACATTCGCCGCGAAGTCGTAGAGGTCGGTCCCCGACCACCAGTCCTCTTCACCGCTGATCTTGCCGCTCGCGACCTCGTCGAGCAGCGCGATCGCGCCGTTCGAGATGCCCGCGACGCCCTGCGCGTCGAGGGCCTGCGTGAACTCGTCGCCGTGGACGTAGTCGTACAGCTCCTGGACGTCTGAGACGAGCTTGTCGCCGTGCGTCTTGCGTTCGTCGGGGGTCGACGGGGTCCAGTCCTTCCAGGCCGGCGTCTCACCATCGGCGTTCAACGCGTCCTGCGCGGGGACCCAGAGGTCCTTCTCGATGCGGTGGAACCCGGTCCAATCCAGCCCCTCGGCCACGGCGTCGACCTCGCGGTAGTCGATGCGCGGGTCGAGGTCGCCGAGCGCCTCGGCGATCGGCTCGATGCGCTCGTAGTATGCGCGCACGCGGGGGAACTGCTCCTTCGCCGCGGCGTCGTCTCCCGACTCGTACGCGGCCGTGAAGGTCTTCACGGCGGGGAGCAGCTGACCGACCTGGTCCTTGACGAACGCGGCGTAGAGGTCGACCGCCTGCTGCTTCTGCTCGGCATCCGGGCCCTCGACGGCGACGGCGTCGCCCGTGACGGAGAAGCTCGCCTTGCCGACGCCGTCGCCGACCATGCCGGGCTTGCACAGCGTGTAGTAGTCGCCGGGCTGAGCGACGACGGTGAGGTTGCGCGACGCGCCGGGGGCGATGTTCTCGACCTCGCCCACGATGCGGAGACCGTCGGATGCCAGCAGGTAGAACTCCGTGACCTGGTCGCTCTTGTTGCTCACGTCGAACGCGACGGTGCCGCTGGGCGCCGAGGCGGACGAGACCGCGCAGCCGTCGTCGGTCGAGGTGACCGTGAGGGCTCCGGAGGCGGCCGCGTCGGTCTTGGCGACGCAGCCGGAGAGGACGAGGGCGGCCGCGCCGGCCACGGCCGCAGCCGCGAGGAGGCGAGTCGGGGTCATGATGCTCCATTCGGATGGGTGACGGATGCCGCGGCGTCGGGCAGGCGAGCGGCGTCGGAGAGCTGCGGGGCGGCGTGGGCCGCGGGGGCGTCGGCGGAGTGCGACGCGGGGGTTGCGGCTACCGGGCTCGCGGTCGCCTTCGGGCGCCGGTTGGCTCGCACGCCGCGCACGAAGAGGGGCACGACCACGGCGATGTAGACCACCCAGGCGATCACCTGCAGCCACGTCATCGCGGGCATGAAGCCGACGGTGGCCTGCAGCAGCGCGGCGAGCGGACCGCCCGGGGAGATGGCATCCGAGACGTCGAACGCCCAGCCGAACGGGAAGCCGGCCCAACCGGTGGCGACGAGCCCGGTCGCGGGGTCGATCGGGGCGCCCGTGCCGAACGGGCCCGGGAGGGCCCCCGCCTCCTGCAGGTCGTGGAACGCGTAAGCGAGCACTCCCGCCGCGACGACGACGAGGAAGCCGCCGGTCCAGGTGAAGAAGCGACCGAGGTCGAGCCGGAGCATGCCGCGCGCGATGAGCCAGCCGAGGACGACCGCGGCGACCAGTCCGAGCAGCGCGCCGAGCAGGGCGAAGGGCGTGTCGCCGAACGACTGGACCATCGACCACAGCAGCAGCGTCGTCTCGACCCCCTCGCGAGCGACCGAGACGAATCCGATGGCGACGAGCGCCCACACCCCGCCGCGCAGGGCCTTGTCGACGCCACCCTCAAGGCCCGCCTTCAGCGTACGCCCGGCTTTCTGCATCCAGAAGATCATCCAGGTGACCATCGCGACGGCGAGCAGCGACAGCCCCCCGCCGAGGAGCTCCTGGGCCTCGAAAGTGAGCATGTACGCACCGAAGGTGAAGATCGCGCCGACGGTGAGCGCCAGGGCGATCGCGAGGCCAACACCGGTCCACAGCTTGGGCAGAGCGTCACGACGGTCGAGGCGAGTGAGGTACGCGACGAGGATGCCGACGACGAGTGCCGCTTCGAGGCCTTCACGGAGGCCGATGAGGAACGTGGCGAAGAAGCTTGCGAGCACGGGCGGGATTCCGACTTTCGGTTTCGGGGTGGGCGCCGCGGCACTGCGGGAAGGTAAGGGCAGCCTCACCTGACCTGGACACGATACGCAATTCAACGGCCCGTTCGCACCCCGCCGATCGGCGGGGTTTGCGATGGCGGACGTCACATACGCTCCACGCCCGTCTTTTCACGGCACCGAGGGGGCGGCATCCTGTTCGGCGATCCCCGTGGGTGTCGCATCCGGTGCGAACGGTAACCATCGGCAACATTCGCCCGACGCCGCGCGGATCGACCTAGCCTCGTCGCATGTCCGACCTGAATCTCCCCGTGCTCGACCTCTCGCTACTCGACCAGGGACCGGATGCCGCCGCCCGCTTCCGGGATGAGCTGCGCGCCGCGACCCACGACGTCGGGTTCTTCTACCTGACGGGCACCGGAGTCAGCCCCGAGCTGGAGGCGAAGCTCCTGCAGGCGGCGAAGGACTTCTTCGCCCTACCCGAGGCCGAGAAGCTCGCGATCGAGAACGTCACGAGCCCCCACTTCCGCGGCTACACGCGCGTCGGCGGCGAGCGCACGCAGGGCCGCGTCGACTGGCGCGAACAGATCGACATCGGACCCGAGCGCGCGGCGATCGACGACCCGGACGGCCCGGGGTACAACCGCCTCGTCGGCCCGAACCTCTGGCCCGCGGCACAGCCCGAGCTCAAGGAGGTTGTCACCGAATGGCACGACCACCTCACCGGCGTCGCCCGCAAGCTCCTTCGGGCGTGGGCGCTGGCCCTGGGCGCGGAGGAGCAGTACTTCGACCGACACTTCGGCGACCCGCAGACCCTGATCAAGATCGTCCGCTACCCCGGCAAGGACGACCCGACGCCCCAGCAGGGCGT
>NZ_LDRU01000010.1 GCF_001476285.1 Microbacterium testaceum
CCGGTCACTCTCGGCTGGACCGCGCACGTGCTCGAGCAGGCGCGGGACCCGAAGATCATCCGGCCCTCGGCGCGGTACGTGGGGCCCGCGGTGCGGGCGGTGTGACTTGGGCGCGTGGTCGCGGCGGTGTCTGCGGGGTGTGCCGTCAGGCGGAGTCGGTTGGCGACACGCGGGTGGGGGTGGGTCCGGGGCGGCGTGTCGGTGACGGAATCCGCGGGACGGTACCGGGTCTCGCGGCTGGTCCCGACCCCTTCGGCAAGGTCACGGACCTCGGGCAGGGGTCGGGGCATCATCGAGGCACCGGCCCCGCGGGGACCGCGGGGACGTGACGCCGGCTCCCACCTCGACCACAATGGAGGGATGCGATCCCCCCACGCGCTGGTCATCACCCTGCTCGCTGCCGGTCTCGCCCTCACCGGGTGCACCGGGTCCTCGGCATCCGACGAGCCGTCCGAGACGACGGCCGCAACGGCGGATGCCAGTCCCGTCGCCACCGCGTCGCCGGTGCCGGCGGACGGCCCGGTCGCGGCGTTCCAGACCTGGTGGACGGCGGTGCGTTCCGCCGACACCGTCGCCGCGTGCGGCGCGCTGACCGACCCCCTCCAGCAGCGGATGATCGCCGAGTACGAAGCCGCGACCGGCATGGACATCGATGATTGCGCCACCCTCATCCGGCAGAGCTCGGCCCTCTATGCGGCGGCGGGCCTCCCCGCCGATGTGACCGTCGACGTCGAGTCCGAGACCGCCGACGACGCGATGCTGCAGGTGACGTATGCCAACGGCGACTGCGGAACGGTGCACCTCGAGCGCACCGCGAGCTCGTGGGCCCTCACCGAGCTCAGTGAGGAATGCGCCGGCTGACGCATCCGGGCCGGGAGGGCGTCAGGGAAGAAAGTCGGCGCCGCTGAAGAAGCCGATGCCCAGTGACAGCAGGGCCGCGGCCACGCCCGCGATGAACCCGGCCGCGGCGAGTTCGCGCGCCATGCGGGCGTTCAGACTCAGGATGCCGGTGACCAACGACACGAGGGCGAGCGCCCAGATGCCGAGCTGCACCCAGACGAACTGATCGAAGTCGGCGATGGCGCTGACCGAGACCAGGAAGATGTGCCACGCGATGACGATGCTCCCGGTGACGATCGCGATGATCGAGGCCACCCGGAGGTCGCCCTTCGGAACGGGCGGCGCGGGTGGCTGGGGCCGCGGAGGCACGCGAAGGCCCGGCTCGAAGGAGTCGGGAAGGTCGTCGTCTGCCATGGGGTGATCCTCGCAGGTCCGGCGGGTGAGGGCGACCGGTTGCGCCGCGACGATCGCGCTCGGACGAACGGTGGGGTGCCCCGGACGATCGGTCGGGCGCGCGGAATGCTCCGTTGCGAGCATCGAGCCATGACCATGACCGCCCCCGTCCCCGTCGCTCCCGTCGCCCGCATGAGATACGGCGGGCTCGTCGTCCTGATGTTGATGAGCTTCCTGCTCGTCACCGCCGAGTTCCTCCCCAACGGTGTCCTCACCGAGATGGCCGCGGGCCTCGGCATCACCCCCGGCCAGGCCGGGCAGACGGTCACCGTCACCGCGCTCGCCGGGTTGCTGATGGCGCCCACAGTCGGGCTGATCTTCCCGCGGATGGACCGCCGCACGCTGCTCGTGATCGCGGCAGTGGCGGCGGCGGTGTCGAGCCTCGCGGTGGCGGTCGCTCCCCACTTCGTCACGATCCTCGTCGCGCGCTTCCTCCTCGGAACGGCGATCTCCACCTTCTGGTCGATGTCGATCACGGTCGCCGCCTCGCTGTCGGCGCCCGACCGCATCGGTCGTGCCGTGATGTTCACCTCCGCCGGTCTGTCGCTGGCCACGGTCGCGGGAGTCCCCCTCGGCGTCCTTCTGAGCGAGGCCCTCGACTGGCGTCTGGCGTTCCTCGTCGTCGGGCTCGCCTCCGCGCTCGTCGGGGTGGCCGTGCGTCTCTCCCTCCCCCCGGTGCCGGCGGCCGCCGCATCCAGCATCCGACTCCTCGTCGACACGCTCCGCCGGCCCGGAGCCACGCTCGGGCTCGTCGGCCACGTCTTCATCGTGCTCGGGCACTTCCTCGCCTACACCTACGTGCGGCTCGCGCTGGAGCGCCTCCCCGAGGTGGATGCCGCAACGGTGGTCCTCCTCCTGACGCTGTTCGGCGCCGGCGGGCTCATCGGCAACATCGTCATCGGGATCGTGGTCGACCGGGCGTTCGGCATCCTGTCCGTCGTCGGTCCGCTCGCGATCGCGACGTCGATCGTCGTGGTGCTCTCGCTCCCCGGATTCGCGGCGGTCGCCGCGGCGGTGTTCGCGTGGGGCTTCCTCTTCGCGTCGTGGCTGATCATCGTCAACACCTGGGTCGGACACCGGATGCCGGACCGACTCGAGGCGGGCGGCAGCCTCGTGGTCACGGGCTTCCAGCTCGCGATCGTCGCGGCCGCCGGCATCGGCGGGCTGCTCGTCGACGGAGTCGGTGTCGTCGTCACGGATGCCGTGGGCGCGGCGCTCCTCGTCGTCGGCGCCGTGCTGTTCGGGGTGTCGCTGCGGGTTCCGCGCTCGCGCTGAGCGTGTCCGTGACGCGCGGCCCAGCCGCGGCGGTTCGGTCCCGGCCGTCGCGGCTCAGCCGTGCGCGATCGGGACCGGCCCCGCGGAGGCGCGCCATCGCGAGGGCGCCACGCCCGTGACGCGGCGGAACGCGCGGCGGAAGCCCTCGTCGGAGGCGTAGCCCAGGGTCCGCGACACCTCGGACACGGACTCGCCGGCTTCGAGGAGCTCCTTGGCGCGGTGCACGCGCGCGTCGGTGACGTAGCCGCCGGGCGAGCGGCCGAAGGCCTCGCGGAACCGCTCGGCGAACACCGAGCGCGACATCGCGGCGAGACCGGCGAGTTCGTCGGTGGTCCAGGTGTGACCGGGGTCCGCGACGATTGCGGCGGCGGCACGATCCAGGAACGGATCCTCCGAGCGCGGTGGCCACGCGGCGTTCGCATCGGCGAAGGCCCACGCGCGGATCGCCGCGAGGACCACCGTGCGCACCATGATGTGGCAGATGGTCGTGTCGCCGGGGCGGGGGGACTGGCCGAGGTGGGCGGCGAGGGCCGCCGCGGCCGGCTCGGCGCGCGTGAAGTCGTTGACGAAGACGACGCCCGGGAGCGCGCCGGAGTGGAGGGTGCGTGCCACTCTCACGGAGATGACGGTGACCTCGGCCCCGGACTGCGACGTGAGCACGAGGTGCTGGCACCCGAGCGAGACGAGAGCGTCGCCCGCGAGGAGCGTGCGACGGCCGCGCAGGGTCGCCGCCTCACCCGATCCGGCGTCGATCGAGCAGCCGAGATTCTCGCCGATGTCGCCGGTGATCTCTCCCGCGCGCACGAAGAGCAGTGTCGCCTCGCCGGGCGGGACCGTCAGACGTTCGCCCGCCTCGAGTGTCGAGCGCCGCGCGTGGTCGGCGCGGATCTCGAGCGACGCGAGCGCGCGATCGAGGGCGGCGGCGTGCGAAGTCACACCGCCGAAAACCACGGCGTCGTCGACGGTATTCCGCGCGGGCGGGCGAGCCACCCGTGATGCTGGGCCGTAGGCTGCGCGGGTGAGAACGATCGGCGTCGACCTGGCCGCGGGCGTGCCCGGTACCGCACTCGCCGAGCTCGTCTGGGCCGACGGTGGCGCCCGGCTCACGCGGCTCGAGACCGGGGTCGATGACGCCGCGATCGTGGCATCCGTCTCCGGAGATGCGGTGTGGCTCGGTGTCGACTGCCCGCTCGGCTGGCCCGACGCGTTCGTCGACTTCGTGCGCGCGCACCACTCCGGCTCCGCCCTGGAGCTCGTGGACGGCGGAGCCGACTGGCGTCGCCCGCTCGTCTACCGCCGCACCGACCACGTGGTGCGCGAGCGCATCGGACGCTGGCCGCTCAGTGTCTCGACCGATCGCCTGGGTGTCACGGCGCTGCGGTGCGCGGGGCTTCTTCGGCGGCTCGCCGAGTCGGGCTTCCCCGTCGACCGAGCGGCCGAGGGGCGCCTGTTCGAGGTGTACCCCGGCGGCTCGCTGCGTTTGTGGGGCTTCGACACGACCGGATACCGGGTGGATGCCGAGCGCCGGGCCGTTCTCCTCGACACGCTGTCCGCGCGCGCCCCGTGGCTCGATCTCGGCGGCTTCGCCCCGCTCGCGGTCGCGAACGCCGACGCCTTCGATGCCGTCGTTGCCGCTCTGGCGACACGCGCTGGTGCGCTCGGGGCGTTCGAGCCCCCGGCATCCGAGGTTCTCGACATCGCCCGGCGGGAGGGGTGGGTCGTGCTGCCGGAGGGCCCGGTGGAGGCGCTCGCGTCGTCGTGAGGCGTCCGAGGCATCGCGTGTGGTTCCTCGCCCGGGCCGGATCCGGGTCGTCTCCCGTGCAGATGAAGCCGCGGGTGGATTCGGCGCAGCGCATGGTTGCCGTGCTCACGTCTGGGCCGGCGTGAGTATCCGCGTGGCGCGGGGGCTGCGGCGAGTGCGTGCGAGGCGAGCCGTGCAGGCGCACAATTTACTCCCCCTTTAGCCATGTATTAAGGGGCCCTACAGTGCGATCATGGTTAAGCCGATGAAGTACCGCGACCTGGTCAGGTTGCTTCGGGATGCCGGATTCGACTCGGAGCAGGGGAAGGGCGATCACGAGAAGTGGTCGGCACCGGGGCTGTCGCGCCCCGTCATCATCACGCAGACACGAGAGGTGTCGCCAGGATTGACGCGGAAGGCGCTGGCGGCCATCGAGGAAGTGAAGGGACAGGACCGATGACGATGATCGATGTCACGGCCACCCGCTGGGACGGCGGATGGGAACTCGCAATCGACGGCGACCCTGTGACTCAGGTGCGCACTCTCGACCGTGCGGAGCAGCAGGTCCGCGACTACCTCGACACCCTCGCCCCCGGCGTCGACCACAGCGATGTGCAGGTGAACCTCATCCCTGATCTCGGGACTGGCGTTTCGGTTCGCGTCAAGGAGGCGCGGGAGGCCACGGCGGCGGCGCAGGAGCGTCAGGTCGCTGCAGCGCGCCAGGCTCGCACGGTCGTGCGCGAACTTCGCGCGCATGGCGTCACGGTCTCCGACGCCGCGGTGCTTCTCGGCGTCAGCCCCGCCCGCATCAGCCAGCTCGCCAAAGACAAGACCGACGCAGCTGTCGCGTCCTGATCTCCGGGGCGCAGGATGAGAGCATGCGCGACGACCGGATACCCCGACCTAGAAAGAAGATTGATCCTGCGGAACGAACGCTGCCGCCGGAATCACGCGAAGCGAGCTCATCACGATCATCCGAACGTGACACGGTGCAGGGGGACACGATCGATCATGGGCCGCTGAACGTCCTATCTGAGTCTCCACTTCGGTGCTCAGAACGCTCAAATGCGCGGAGGCATGCTGCGAAACCAATTGGTTGTGCACTACCCACCGTCATCTCTCTCGGTCATTGCGAGCGGATGCGCCCCCGCTGTTTCGCGAGCGCCAGTAAGCCCCGTAGATGATGAAGCCGATACCGCCGACCGCCAACGCGGGTATCGCAAACCACATCGGTAGGCCGCGCCCAGTGGTCCCGGTGGGGTCTCCTAGGAGCACGGGTAGTGCGATCAAACTGAGTACCAGGAACGCCACTCCCAGCCCGATCAGAACGTTCGGCCGCTTGGGTGGGGTTGCCATAGTGCAGATGCTGACAGCCCCGCGGGTCGGGCGCTACCCAGCCACCGTGCCCTTTATCGATTGGGGGCGGGGTTGCCGCGCTGGTCGTCTGGCTGCTGCTGGCCGTGGGTGGGTATCTCGTCCTGTTCCACGGGCGAGCACGCAAACGCCCGGTGCTCGCGAGCGTCATGACCGGTGCGAGCGCACTCATCGTGCTCGGGGCGACGGCCGTGGCGCTCTCCTCGCCGCACCGCTTCTGAGCGCGGACCGTGCCGGTCGCGGCCTCGCGCTCCGGGCCGTGTGCGAGGATCATCGAACGATGCGGCGGAGGGGGTCCGGATGATCAGCTCGCCTCGTCGTCTTGCCCTGGCTCTGATCGCCGGCGGGGTGTTCGCTCTCGTGGCGGGTACCGTGCTCGGCGTCACGACCGGGGTGACTCTGCTCGGGATGACGGGACAAGTGCTCGGGACGTGGTTCAGCTACGTGCCGATGTTCTCGGAACCGTCCCCGCGACCCATGCCCGCGCTGGAGCCGCTCTTTCCCGCTGTGGGGCTCGTCGCCGGCATCACGCTCTTCCTCGGGGGCTGGGTGGCGATCATTCGAGGTGCCGCGCACGGGTGGCCCGCGAGGTTCGATCGCTCACCTCCCTGAGTGGAAACCGACCGCGTCCGGCTACGCCGCCGTGAGCTGGGGAGCGACGCGGGCGATGCGGGAGCGGAGCTCGGCCACCGTCTCGTCGAAGGCTTCGACGCTGCCCGTTCTTGCGGGGTCGCGGATGGACCAGTGCACGTCGTCTCGCCCCCGCATCCGTTCGTGGGCATGGTCGCAGACGCTGATGAGGAAGTCGCCGGGACGCGCGACCTCGTCGAACGAACGCGGGGTCGCATCGGCCTCGAGCGGGATGCCGTGGCGAGCGGCGGCGGCCACCGCACCGGGATTCACCCGATCGGCGGGACGGGTGCCCGCGGACGCGGCCGGGATGGAGCTGTGCGTAGTCCAGATGGCCTGCGCGAGCTGCGAGCGCGCGGAGTTGGCGGTGCACACGAAGACCACCCGGCCTTCCACTCTCCGAGGTCCCAGGGCGAGCGCCGAGAACGCTTCCGGGATGAGCTGGAGGTAACTGCGACGACCGTCGGACTCTGATCGGACACGTCGCGCGATACCGCGGGATTCCAGAACGTTGGCGTGGAAGGCGACGAGATTCGACTTCATGCCCAGGGCTGCCGCGATCTCGCTCGACGACATGTCGCCGATGGAGAGCAGGTCGACGATCTGCAGGCGCCCGGGGTCGGCGAGGGCGGCGAAAGCATCCGCGCGTCGTTGAAGGTCGTCCATTATGCACCCCAGGGTCGCACCGTGTCAGCGGGCAGCGCCAGAAAAATTAGCTCAGTAATCTTTGAGCGACCGCAGCGGGCTAGGCGCCCCCAATCCTCCTCCCGCTGCGGTCCCATCGACGTCAAGAGTTACAGGGAGTCTCGCATGGGTAGCGGAACCCGCGTGCAGGTGTCCCCCACCCGTCGCGCTCGCGACGACGGAGACACCCTCGTGTGAGCACCGCAACGCGACGCGACCGAAGCCGCGGCTCCGAACGGGAGGCCCTCTCGGCCCTTCTCGGCGAGGTGTTCGCGGGGCGATACCGGCTGCTGGAGCCCCTCGGGCTCGACGGCGGATCGCGCGTGTTCCGCGCGCGGGACGACATCCTCGCGCGTGACGTCGCGGTGAAGGTCTTCCGCGCCGATCCGCGCGATGCGTCCGATCCACCGAGGCGTCTTGCGGCCGCTCACGTGCTCACCGGGCTCGATCACCCGTCTTTGGTGACCCTCTACGACGCGCACCTCGGTCGTGACGGCCGTGGCTTCCTCGTCATGGAGCTCATCAAAGGCCCCACTCTGCGACAGCACCTCGACCAGGACGGCCCGCTCCCCTCCGACGCGGCCGCGGGGGTGCTCCGGGATATCGCGCGGGGCCTCGCCGCCGTCCACGAGGCGGGCATCGTCCACCAGCGCCTCCGCTCGTCGAATACGCTCCTTCGGCCTCTGCGAGACGGCAGTCGGCCTTTCGCCGCGGTCCTCTCCGACTTCGGCGTGACGGACCTTCTGGAGCGCGCGGCACGAGCGGACGGGCTCGACCTCACCGTCGACACGGCGGAGTACCTTCCTCCGGAACGTGTCCACGGCGACGGCGTCCGACCTGCCTCCGACATCTACTCGCTCGGCCTTCTGATGCTCGAGGCGCTGACCGCGGAGCGTCCCCTTTCCGGCGGACTGGTGCAGGACCTCCTTCTCGACCCTCTGGCGTATGACCCGGAAATCCCCACGACGTTCGGGTACGGCTGGGAACTGCTGCTCACCGCCATGACGGCCCGTGACCCCGACGCACGCCCCACCGCGTCGGAGGTCGCGGCCCTGGCGGCCGAACTGCACGACCTCCCCGAGCCGACGCCGGCAACGGTGATCACCACGGACAGTCCGGAGCCGGTGCCGGCACTTCGAGCCGTGCGTCAGACGCGCGACGTCGTCGCGCGGAAGCGCCGACCCGCGCTCTGGACGTGGGTCACCCACTACCACTAGCCGACGCCTCACGGATTGCACGCGTCGCACGCGGCGGGATCGGCCACCTCCACCGGTCGCCGGCGTTCCTGCCGTTCCGGACACCGCGGGCACCCGTCCACGTCGAGCCGCACCTGCGACGTCGCGTTGCCGCAGGCGCCGCACGGCAGTCCGCGCACCACACCGACCGGTCCGAAACCGGGGCACCCGCACCCCGGGCAGAGGCGAGTGAGGCGTGCGGCGAGCAGCCACGACAGTCGCCGCAGCGTTCGTCGTCGCCCCGGGTTCATGTGCGCACGCAGATCCGGCTCGAGCTCGACCGGACCCCGACGGACGAGGGCGAGGAGGGCCGTGGCATCCTGGATCCCCTTCCTCATGCCCTCGTCGGTGTGCGCCACGACGGCCTGCGCGGGGAAGCCCACGCGCTGGAGATACCGCTGTGCCTCGCTCTCGCTGCGGACGGTGCGCCGCGGCGCGATGTGCACGTGCTGGCGGATGCCATGACGCACGCGCATGCCGCGTTCGAGGTCGACGAACACGGCGAGCTCCTCGTGCACCATCGGGCCGAAGCCGCCCAGCGCGGGGGAGTACGACGCCTCGGTCGCGAGGCCCGTTGCCGTACCCAGTTCGGCCGCCGCCCCGCGTGCTTTGGCCGCCGCGGCCTCTTCGGGAGTGAGCAGCCTCGGCACGTCTCGCGTGAACGTGCCGAGGGCGTCGGTGTCGAGCGCCACCGTGGGGGCGACCCACGCGCCGAGCCAGCGTCGGAAGGCGGGCGCGAACGCCGCCTCCTTGCCGTGGACGGTGCCGATCGCGACGGTGGTCCCGTCGAACGGCGAGCGGGCGCCCATCACACGAAGTAGTCGGCGCGGCTCACCGCGGTGGGCGAGACGAACATCACGCCGGCCGTCCGCTCGAGGAGCGGGCGGATGCCGGCGACGATCCCGTCGGCGCGCTCGGGAGCGACGACCGTGACCAGCAGGGTGAGGGCGTCATGGTCGTTGAACAGCAGGCGGCCGCCGCGCGAGCCGTGGTGTCCGACGCCGGCCACACCGGTGATCGCGGTGTACCCGCGCGCGCCGAGCGATTGCATCAGGGCGGAGACCTCGGCGACGTCGTCGCTCGCGACGACCACCTCGATCTTGGTCATCGGGGTCAGTTCGGACGTGCTCATGAGAGGTGCTCCTTCGTGGTGGTTTCGGGGTGGAGGACGGGGATGCCGGGGGCCTCGGCCGTGTCGAGGTCGTCGAGCTGCCAGCCGTAGCGGCCCCAGCGCATCCACGGCGCGTTCTCGTCGTCGCGTACCCGAAGGGTGATCCAGCGGTGAGCGACGAGGGTGCGGACGACCTCGGAAGCCTCGACGATCGTGTTGACGCGCTCGATCGGCGCCTGGACGAACACCTGCAGGCGTACGGGCTCGTGCCGTGCCTCCTGGCCGACGCCCACCGACTGCCACGGCAGGCCGATCCGCACGTCGCCGCCGTAGCCCGAGAGCACGCCTATGGTCCCGACGACGTTGTGCAGCGGCTTCGGGCCCGCGCCGAAGCGGTCGGGGGCGACCGTCGAGGCGGTGTACTGCGCGTTGATCCACTGCGCCACGATCATCGGCGCGGTGAGGATCGTCTCGAGCCCCGACCCCTCCGGATCGGCGGACGCCTCGTAGCTGTGCAGGAACGCCCGCCGCTCGAGGTCGAGCCCGGCCGTGATCGCCCGGGGCCCGACGATGAAGGCCGCGTTGCCCGCGAGCCCCCATTCGGCGTACGACTCCGCCCAGTCTGCGGACCGCCGCTCGGTGTCGCGCACGGCTCCAGCCGCGTCGCTTCCCCCGGGGAGGGTCGCGCTGCGCTCCGCGGTGTTCGCGACGCGCGCGGACTCGAGGTGGTGCCCGAGCTCGAGCACGATCGTCTCGTGCGTGGCGGGCACCGTCCACGGCTCGAGGAGCGTGACCTCGTCGGTCACGGTGTCCATCTGCGCGGCGAGGAACAGCGTGTCCGCGGGAATCCGGATGCCACGCCCGGCCAGCGCCAGGCGCGTCTCGGGGTCGTTGAAGATCATCGCCGCGGCACGGGCGTTCGGCTCGCCCTCGTGCCCCCCGCACGCTCCGCACTGCAGGCTCGACGCGAACGGATTGTTCGTGACCGTCGCGCCGTGGCCGCACAGCAGCACGATCGGCGCGAAGTCGTCGACGAGGCCCATCATCCGCAGCGCCGTCTCGGCGTACAGGACGCGTTCCTCGAGCGAGAAGACGACGTCGGCGTCCACGTGGGTGGACGGCTTCGCGGGCCTGACCATCTCGACGAGCGCGCGCCATCCTTCCGGGGCGAGGGTCCGCAGCGCGGAGGCCGCGCCGATCACCCAGCCCGCGGTCTCGGCGAACGCGAAGGGCGTGACCGGCGACTCCTTCAGCGCGTCGAGCGTGGCATCCCGTTCTCCCTCCGCGATCCGGCGCTGCCGCCACCGGCTGAGGGCGTCGCGCTCGACGGACGACTCGGTGATCGCGACCCGCGGAGTCAACAGGACGGGACAGGAGGCTACCTCGGGGGACCCGTCCGCGGGACGGAACGAGATCGGCACCGCGAAGAACCCGGCGAAGCCGAGCGTCTCGACCGGGCCCGCCTCCTCGAGGTGGCGCCGGAAGCCCTCGGACCGGGTGTCGATGCAGAAGACGGCCTGAGCGAGGGGGCGGTCGGTCCGTTCGCTTCCCCGCGCGGGCGCGAGGGCACGGGCCGCGCCGCGCTCGTAGGCCTCCTGCCAGACGGCGAGCCTGGTCGCCGGGGTGACGAGCGCGAGGGTGCGGCCTACGACCGCGCGGGTCGCGGGGTCGGAGGGGTCTGCCCCCAGTGCGAGGGCGACCATGCCGATCCGGGCCTCCTCGTCGGGCGCGGTCTGCGCGGGGACGCGGAGGGTGGCGTCGGCCGGGAGCAGGAGGCGCTCCAGGGTGGTCCGGATGGCGACGAGCGAGGTGAGGTCGACCCCCCCGCGAGCCGTCCGTGAAGTGCCGGACGAGGGCCGACCAGCCCGGCTGTGCGAGCACGTGCGCCCGCAGGAAGTCCTCGGCCGCCGAGCCCGCGAGCTGCCAGCGGTCGAGGGCGACGCCGATCGCGCTCGCCGCGTCGGCGGGCGTGTTCCGGATGCCGCTACGCACCTGCCGCGAGAGCGTCGGGTCGACCGCGGCGAGGCGCCGCCAGCCGGTCCACATGCCGTCGCGCCGCACGGGGCCGCTCCACGCGCCGTCGCCGAGGGTGGCGGTGAGCCACCGCGCGGTGAGGTCGTCGACGCGCGCGTGGACGCGGGGCGAGAGAACGGCCGCCGGAGTGGGTAGCGACGGTCCGGTGGGCATCGCGGGTGAGACGAGCAGATCCTGCCGCAGGACCTCGGCGACCGTCGTCACGATACGACCGACCACGAGGGTGTCGGTTGCGCGTGCCTCGGCGACCGTGAACCGGAGGGCGGCGATCAGGTCGGCCGACGAGATGCGACCCTGCTCGTGCAGCTCGCGGAACCGCTCTTCGGGCAGGGTGAGCAGGATGCCGTGGTCGCGGGCGATCTGTCCGAGTGCGCCCTCCCAGTCGAGGTCCTCGTAGCCGGCGACGGGGTTGCGGGCGATGAAGGTCTCGAGCGGGAAGTGCGGCGAGATCGCACGGCCGGCGGCGGCGACCCAGCCCCGGACGGTGGCCGGTGAAGGAGGAGCGGTGGTGGTCATCAGACTCTCCGGTACTCGAGGGGGCCGCCGGCGGATGCCGGAGCCCAGGACGGGGTGGGGGCGGGGAGCGGCGGTCGGCCCCACGCGAGGGCGAGGGCGAAGATCCGGTCCGAGAGCGGTCCGGTGGAGCGGATGCCGAGGAGGGATGCCGCGGCGACGACGAAGACGGCCAGAGCAACGCCCCAGGGCAGCGCCGTCGTCCCGCTGACGGGGACGAGCGCCTCCGCGCCCGGGAAGACCACCGCCACGTATCCGACGACCGCGATCGCCAGCGTGAGGAGCAGCGCCGCGCGCGTGGACACGCGCGC
>NZ_LDRU01000100.1 GCF_001476285.1 Microbacterium testaceum
AACCGGCGCGGTGGATGCACCAGGTGGAGGGCGGGGTGGCACGTCGAGTGACTGCGCGCGCGGATCGCAGTATTATCGAGCGATAACACCGCCTCCCGGAAGGATCGCGGATGCCGACCCCCCGACGCCGTCCCGCGCGCGACGCCGAGCTGCTCGCCGCCTCCGTGCGGGCCTTCGCCGCGCGCGGATACTTTGGGACGTCGACGGGGCAGGTGGCGGCCGAGATGGGGGTCTCGCAGCCGTACGTGATCCGCACATTCGGGTCGAAGCTCGAACTCTTCGTCCGCACTCATGCGTTCGCCGCGGCCGAGATCGTCGAGGTCTTCCGCGCGGCGATGAGCGGCGGCTTCGACGGCGAGCGTCTCGGTGCGGCCTATCGAGAGCTCGTCCTGTCGAACCCGTCGGCGCTGCTCGTGTGGGCGCACGCCTTCTCCGCGGCGACCGCGGAACCGGCCATCGGGGCCGAGTCGCGCCGCCAGTTCGACGACGTGTACCGCACCCTGCGAGACGCGGGAGCGTCCGATCTCGAGCTGTGGGCCTTCATGGGGCGCGGGATGCTCATCAACAACCTCCTCCTCATGGAGGCCCCGCGGTACTCCCGCGACCACGATTTCGCACCGCTCGTCGACCTCGTGTTCGGCGCGCGGCCCGGATCTTCCCCCCCACCCGGCGCTCTCGGCGCCCCCGCCCCCCGATCAGGAGTGACATGAGCGATCTCGTCCCGTTCACCGACAACTTCAGCGACCTCTCGAACCCCGACGGCTATCAGTTCGAGTTCCGCTGCGAACGCTGCGGCAACGGCTACCGGTCGGCCTTCCGGTCCGATCCGCGAGCCGCCGGTCAACGGCTCGCCCGCGGCATCGGCAACCTGTTCGGCGGGCAGGTGTCGCAGTTCACCTCGATGGCGGATCGGCTCCTCGATCGCGGCACGAACTCGCCGGCGAAGGATCAGGCACTGCGAGCTGCGACGGCCGAGATCGCACCGAAGTTTCACCAGTGTCGCGCGTGCAGCGACTGGGTCTGCGACGACGTCTGCTGGAACGACGGTGTCGGGCAGTGCGTGCGCTGTTCGCCGATCGCGGTCGAGGAGCTCGCGCAGCTGCAGGCCGAGGCGCGACGCCGACAGGTGCAGGAGCGGCTCGAGACGGTCGACCTCGTGGGCGGAGTCGATCTGAAGTCGCAGGCCCGCCCGCGCTGCGGTGCGTGCGGCGCGCAGTCGCACGGCGGCAAGTTCTGCGGGGAGTGCGGATCGCCACTCGTGGTGGTCGCGACCTGCACCGGTTGCGGTTCTGAGAACCCGTCGGGCGCGCGCTTCTGCTCCTCGTGCGGCACGGGCCTCGCGTCCTGAGGGTCCGCGTGGTCCGCTGACCCGCGCTCGGGCGAAGCCGTGCGGAGCGCCCGCGGAGCGGGGCGCGAGCTACAGCGCCCGGCTACAGCGCCTCGCGCACGGCCGCGGCGGCGGATGCCAAGCGCGCGGCGATCGCGGTGTCGTCGAGGGCGGTCGCGACGTAGACCGCCGCGACCGCGGCGGGCTGACGCCCCTGCACGCTCAGCGGAACCGCCACCGCGCGCAGCGACGGCACCACCTCGTCGTGGCTCGTCGCCCACCCGCGCTCCGCGGCGTCCGCGACCTCGGCCGCGAGGCGCGCGTCGACCGTGTCGGGCCAGCGACGCGGGGGAAGCTGCGACAGGATCGCGCGGCCGGGCGCGCCCCGGGTCACAGGATGCCGAGCCCCCGGCCGCTGCGCCACAGCGGTGACGGCATGTCGCGGCTCGACGCTGGCGAGAGTGACGCACTCGTCGTGGTCGAGCACGACGAGGAAGCACGTCATTCCCAGCTCATTCGCCGCCGCGGTCAGTTCGGGCAGGGCCTCGGCCTGCAGGTCGGCGGCGACGCCCGCGGCCAGCGCAGCGAGGCCTGTTCCCAGGCGCACCGCGCCCGCGGCATCCCTCGTCACGAGCCCGTGGTCTTCCAGGGTGCGCAGCAGGCGATAGGCCACGGAACGATGCAGCCCGACGCGTGCGGCGAGGTCGTCGATCGAGAGCGGAGTGCGCGCGTCCGCGAGTTCTTCGAGCAGGCGGATGCCACGGCTCAGCGTCTGCGACGCGGGAGACGCGTCTTGCCGTGCGGGCATGAGCGAGCTAACCTCTCGTTCGATAGAAGAACGGTGCGTTCGAATATAGAACACACACGTTACGGTAACAAGCCCGACATCGACGTCAGGAGCAACGATGCAGTTCCACCACCACGGTTACGTCTCCGGTGACCCGCGCGTGCACAACGCCGCGGGCACGGGAATCGACCGTCCGACCGACCTGCCCGACCGCGTCGACGTCCTGATCGTCGGCTCGGGCCCCGCGGGCATGCTGCTCGCCGCACAGATGTCGCAGTTCCCGCAGCTCACCTCGCGCCTCATCGAGAAGCGCGACGGGCGTCTCACGCTCGGTCAGGCCGACGGCATCCAACCGCGCAGCGTCGAGACGTTCCAGGCCTTCGGCTTCGCCGATCGGATCACCGCCGAGGCTTACAACATCGGGTGGATGAACTTCTGGGCGCCCGACCCCGACGACCCGCAGCGGATCATCCGCACGACCCGCACCGAGGACTACGGCTACAAGATCAGCGAGTTCCCGCACCTCATCGTCAACCAGGCGCGCGTGCTCGACTACTTCGCCGAGGCCGCCGCGAACGGGCCGGCGCGCATCACTCCCGACTACGGCGTGGAGTTCCTCGGCCTCGAGGTGCATGACGACGACGTCGAGGTGCGGGTGCGCACGGCGTCGGGGGAGCGCACGATCCGCGCGAAGTACGTCGTCGGCTGCGACGGGGCGCGCAGCGGGGTTCGCCAGGCGATCGGCCGCACCCACGTCGGGGCCGCCGCGCAGCACGCGTGGGGCGTCATGGACGTGCTCGTCGAGACCGACTTCCCCGACTGGCGCATCAAGTGCGCGATCAACGCCGCCGCGGGCAACATCCTCCACATCCCGCGCGAGGGCGGGTACCTCAGCCGCATGTACATCGACCTCGGTGAGGTCGCGGCCGACGACGACCACCGCGTGCGGCGGACCCCGATCGAAGAGGTGATCCGCCGGGCGAACGAGATCCTTCACCCGTACACGATCGACGTGAAGCAGGTCGCTTGGCACAGCGTGTACGAGGTGGGGCACCGGGTGACCGACCAGTTCGTCGACGACCTCGAGAACCCCCGCGTCTTCCTGACCGGTGACGCCTGCCACACGCACAGCGCGAAGGCGGGCCAGGGCATGAACGTGTCGATGCAGGACGGCTTCAACCTCGGCTGGAAGCTCGGCCACGTGCTGACCGGTCTGGCATCCGCCGGCCTTCTGCGCACCTACGACGAGGAGCGTCGCCCGGTCGCGCAGCAGCTGATCGACTTCGATCGCGAGTGGTCGTCGCTCATGGCCCGTAAGCCCGGCGAGATCACGGACCCCGACGAGCTGGCGACCTACTACCTCGCGACCGCGGAGTTCCCGTCCGGCTTCGGCACGCACTACGCCCCGTCGCGGATCGTCGCGGCGGATGCGGCGGGGGAGCTGGCATCCGGATTCCCGGTGGGCAAGCGCTTCAAGAGCGTCGAGGTCGTGCGGGTGTGCGACGGCAACGCCGTGCATCTCGGCCACCACGCGCGCGCGGACGGCCGGTGGCGCGTGTACGCGTTCGCGGATGCTGACGGCTCGGCGCTGGCGACCTGGGCGACGGATGCGCGAGCCATCGTGGAGCGGCTCACCCCCGTCGGAGCCGACCTCGACGCGGTGTTCGACGTGAAGGCGATCTATCCCGGTCGATGGGAGGACGTCGTCGACGTGCCGTCGCTGTTCCGCCCCCGTTCGGGACCGCTCGGGCTGACCGACCTCGAGAAGGTGTTCGCCGCCGCGCCTTCGGCGTGGACGAGCAGCGACATCTTCGCCGAGCGGGGGATCGGCGCCGAGGGGGCCGTGGTCGTCGTGCGTCCCGATCAGTACGTCGCGCACGTCCTGCCGCTCTCGGAGCCGGAGGGGCTCGAGAGGTTCCTCGCGGGGGTGATGGCCGTGCCGGCGGCCGCGGCATCCCCCGCATAAACGCGATCGACGCGCAGAAACGCGAGCACACCGTGTTTATGCGCGCGGATGGCGTTTATGCGTGATCACGGCGGCGTCGGGGCCGCGCGACGATGCCCCGACCACCCCGACCACCGCGACGGCCGCAACCACCCCCGCCCGCAAACACGCCACCCGCAGCCGTCCACAGCGGCGACCCAGAAGCTCGCTTTGTACGCCACGTATATCGGCGCCGAGACGCGCGCTGACCAGAATGAGCGGGAACGCCCCGCCCCGACACAGGAGGACCCATGACCGATTCGCGCGAGAGCGAGCTGCTGGCATCCGTACCCACCGGCCTGTTGATCAACGGCGAGTGGCGCGCGGCCGAGGGCGGCAAGACCGTCGCCGTGTACGACCCGGCGACCGGCGACGTGCTAATCGAGATCGCCGATGCGAGCGTGGATGACGGCGTCAAGGCGATGGATGCCGCGGCCGACGCGTTCCCGTCCTGGGCGGCGACGCCCGACCGTGAGCGTGCCGAGATCCTCCGCCGCGCCTTCGACCTGCTGCAGGAGCGCAAGGAGGACATCGCGCTGCTGATGACGCTCGAGATGGGCAAGCCGCTCGCCGAGGCGCGCGGCGAGGTCGTGTACGGCGGCGAGTTCCTGCGCTGGTTCAGCGAGGTCACCGCGCACACCCAGGGCCGCTACGGAGCGAACCCCGAGGGCACCGGTCGCATGATCGTCACGCAGCACCCCGTGGGGCCCTGCTACCTCATCACCCCGTGGAACTTCCCCCTCGCGATGGCCACCCGCAAGATCGCCCCGGCGCTCGCCGCCGGCTGCACGGTCGTCATCAAGCCGGCCACCCTGACGCCGCTGACGACGCTGTTCTTCGCGCAGATCCTGCAGGACGCCGGTGTTCCGGCCGGTGTCGTCAACGTCGTCACGACCACGAACACGGGTCCCGTCTCGGAGCGGATCATCTCCGACCCGCGCCTGCGCAAGCTCTCCTTCACCGGCTCCACCCCGGTCGGCGTGAAGCTCCTGCAGCAGGCGGCTCCCGGCGTGCTCCGCACCTCGATGGAGCTCGGCGGCAACGCCCCGTTCGTCGTCTTCGAGGATGCCGACCTCGACAAGGCGGTCGACGGCGCGATGCTCGCGAAGTTCCGCAACATCGGACAGGCGTGCACCGCCGCCAACCGCTTCATCGTGCAGCGCAGTGTCGTCGAGGAGTTCACCCGCCGTGTCACCGAGCGCGTGCAGGGCATGAAGATCGGCCGCGGCACCGAGGACGGCGTGCAGATCGGACCCCTGATCGATGACCGCGCCGTCGACAAGGCCAAGACCCTGGTGGGGGATGCCGTCGAGCGCGGCGCCACGGTCACCACGGGCGGTTCACCCATCGACGGCCCGGGCACGTTCTTCGAGCCGACCGTCGTGTCCGACGTGCAGCCGGGCAGCGACATCCTCCGCGAGGAGATCTTCGGACCCGTGCTCGCGATCGTCCCCTTCGACGACGAGGACGACGCCGTGCGTCTCGCCAACGACACCGAGTACGGCCTCGTGTCCTACGTCTTCACCGAGTCGCTCGCGCGCGGTCAGCGAATGATCGACAAGCTCGAGACCGGGATGATGGGCCTCAACGTCGGCGTCGTCTCCAACGCCGCGGCCCCCTTCGGCGGCTGGAAGCAGTCCGGCCTCGGCCGCGAGGGCGGCGACGAGGGCATCCACGAGTACCTGCAGACGAAATACACGCTCACGGCCAACCCGTACGCGTGACCGGCTGAGCCCAAGACACCGGATGCCACGACCCCGGCGCCCCGCGAGGGCCCGAGGTCGTGGCATCCGCCGTTCTCCGGCTCGCGACGCGGGCGAAACTCCTGAGTTTCGGGCGACGGAGCCGTGCGCGGGGTCAATCCGTTCGGGCGCGTCGCGACTTCTCAGGAGTTCGGCCCGCGCGCGGCCCGAGGGCCTGGCGCAGGAGCGGGATCAGCGCCGGGTCGACTCGCCGGGCACCAGCTCGACCGGTACGACGGCGCGGTCGCCTTCTCCGCCCGACATGAGCGCGTCGAGGATGTCCATCGCGCGACCCGCGATCTTGGCCCAGTCCTGTCGCACGGTGGTGATCGTGGGGGAGATCTGGCGGGTCCATGCGACACCGTCGAACCCGCACAGCAGGATGTCGTCGGGGACGCGCCGCCCCTCCTGAAGGGCCCGGAAGAACGCCCCCACCGCGTGCAGGTCGCTCACGGCGAACACGGCGTCGACGTCGGCATCGGTCTCGAGCAGTTCGGCCATGGCGCTCTGCCCGCCGTCCATGCCGTAGTTCTCGCCGATGATCAGCACGTCGTCGGCCGCGAAGCCGCGATCGGCGAGCCCGGCGAGGAATCCCTCGCGCCGCTCCTTCGTGGAGGGCAGGTACCCCTCGCCGCCGAGCATGGCGAAACGGGTGCCGCCGGCATCCACCAGGTGGTGCGCGGCGGCGCGACCGCCGCCGAAGTTGTCGGAGCGCACCCACCCGCCGATGAGCGCGGAATCCGCTGGTTCGTCGCACGCGACGATCGGCACGGGGCTCGCCTGCAGCCGGTGCACGCCCGACCGGGGCGGACGCGAGGGCGAGAGCAGCACGCCGTCGGTGGTGCGCACGAGGTTCTCGAGCGCGTCGAGCTCGTTGTCGGGCTCGTAGTCGGAACCGGCGAGCACGAGCGACCAGTCGCGCTGCGCGCCTTCCCGTTCGAAGGCGTGGGCGAGTTCGGCGTAGGCCGGATGCCGCACGTCGGGCAGCACGATCCCCACGGTGGTGCGGTCGGTGCGCCGTCGCCCGGACGTGCGTGGGTATCCGAGTCGCTGCGCGGCCTCCAGCACGCGGTCGCGCAGCTTCGGGCTCACCCCGCGGTTTCCGGTGAGGGCGTTGCTGGCGGTCGCGAGACTGACTCTCGCCTCGGTCGCGACCTCTTGGAGGGTCGGCGTTCGGCCTGGACCGTCGGTCATTCGGCATCCCCCCGCCGCGAGTGTACCCACTCGTCCGGGAGGGGGTGCGCCGCCACGGCGCGCACGATGTCGGCCAGCGCCGCGGCTTGCGCGGCGAACGCGCGCTCACCCCAGCCGGCGTCGGCGGTCGTGGGATCACCGATCACCCCCGAGTGCGACAGGTCGTCGACGTGCCAGGGCACGCTGACAGCGCCGAAGGGGCGTGTGAGCGAGTCGGCCGCAGCGGTCACCTCGTCGAGACCGTCGGCGCGGGCGGCATCCATGTCGACGGAAGCCGGGTCGAGCGCGAGCAGCACGCTCGTCTCGTAGTGACCCGCGTGGGCGTCGAGATCGCCCGTGGTCACGCCTTCGGCGAGCTCGGGCGGCAGCGCGAGTCCGGGCACGTGCACCGCGAACGCCGCGAGGCCCCGCCGCTCGCGGAGCTGACGGCAGGCGACGTGCAGCAGCTCCGGGTTGCCGCCGTGGCCGTTGACGAACAGAAGGCGACGGATGCCGCTGGCGGCCACGCCGCGACCGATGTCGTCGGCCACGGCCAGCAGCGTTCGCGGTGACAGGCTGACCGTGCCGGGGCGTCCGGCGTGCTCGGGAGAGAAGCCGAACGGCACGGCGGGCAGGACCCAGGTGGCGACGTCCCTCGCCACGCGGGCGCTCGCCGCCGTGGCGAAGGCCGCCGCGATCGTGGTGTCGGTCGTCACCGGGAGGTGCGGTCCGTGCTGTTCGGTCGCGCCGATGGGGACGAGGGCGACCCCGTCCCGCGCGGCGATCGCGGCGACCTGCGTCGAGCTCGTCACGTCAGTGCATCCCGAGCAGCACCCGTGCCTCGGCCCGGGCGGACGGGTCGGTGTCGTACACCCCGCGCGAGGCCAGAGAGAAGGCCGTGGCGCCGACGGTGCGTTCCCCGCGCGCCCACATGCACGCGTGCTGCGCGGTCAGTCGCACGAGCACGCCCTTCGCGCCGAGCGTCTCGGACACGACCTCGGCGATCTGGTCGGCGAGGCGCTCCTGCATCTGAGGACGAGCGGCGAGCACGCGCAGCATCGCGTCGAAGTCACCGATGCCGGCGAGTGAGCGGTCGGGGAGGTACACCACCGACACCACCCCCTGGAACGGCAGCAGGTGGTGCTCGCACATCGAGGAGTACGGGATGTCGTGCACCGCGACGGCCCCCGGGTACACGCCCTCGATCGGCTCCCCGCCGCCCAGCGCGCGGTGCGGGTCGCCGTACATGCCCGAGAAGAGGTCGAGACCGGCGTGGGCCACGCGACGCGGGGTGTCGACGAGGGTGGGGTGGTCGGTGTCGAGGCCGATCGCGCGCATGTACATGCGGATCCCCTCCTCCGCGGCATCCAGATCGGGGGCGGTGTGGGTGGCGGCGACGGCGGTGAGTTCGGTCATGGGAGTCGGCCTTTCGGGGGATCAGTGGAACAGGAGTGCGCTGGCGCGGTCGACGTAGGAGTGGAACTCCGGGGAGGTGGTCATCTCGAGGGTGCGAGGCCTCGGGAGGTCGATGTCGATGACCTCTTTGATGCGGCCCGGGCGCGGGCTCATCACGGCGACCTTGTCGCTCAGGAACACCGCCTCCTGCACGCCGTGCGTGACCATCACGGTGGTCGCCTGCTGCTCGCTCCACAGGCGCTGCAACTCGACGTTGAGGCGCTGCCGGGTGACGTCGTCGAGCGCACCGAAGGGCTCGTCGAGGAAGAGCACGCCGGGTCGCAGGGCCAGGGCGCGGGCGATCGCGACGCGCTGCCGCATTCCGCCCGAGAGCTGCCAGGGGCGGGCCTTGGCGAACTGTTCGAGCCGCACGAGGTGCAGCAGCTCGGTGACCCACTCCTTGTCGACGGGGAGTCCGGCGATCTCGAACGGGAAGGCGATGTTGCGCTCCACGGTGCGCCACGGCAGGAGGGCGTGGTCTTGGAAGGCGATGCCGTACGCGTGGGTGCGCCGGAGGGCTGCGGGCGCGAGGTCGTTGACCGTGGCCTCGCCGGAAGTCGGCGTGTCGAGCCCCGCGAGCATGCGCAGCACCGTGGATTTGCCGCATCCCGAGGGACCGAGGAGCGAGAGGAACGACCCGCGCGGGGTGTCGAGGTCGACCCCGTCGACGGCGACGACCGTCTCGCGGCGGGTGGCGAAGTGGCGCGTGAGTCCGCGGATGTGGACGCCGGACGCGGTCATGCCGGACGCGGTCATGCGGGGCCTTTCTGAGCGAGGGTCGAGTCGCGCGGGGGGAAGCGACCGGCGAGCAGGAGCGTTTCGGCCGCGACGACGAGCCCGTAGGCCGCGAGCGACAGCAGCACCGTGACGACGACGAGCGTCCAAAGCAGGCCGTAGTCGGAGTACGACTTGCTCGTCAGCAGGTTCGCGCCGAGTCCCTCGAACGAGAACAGGAACTCGTACAGGGTGGCGGCGGAGACGGTTGCGGGGGCCGCGAGTTTGAGGCCCGCGAACAGCGAGGGGAGGGATGCCGGCAGCTGCACGAACCGCAGGAGCGTCCATCGTCCGCCGCCGTACGCGCGCACGAGGTCGGAGGTCTCGGGAGTGGTCGAGGTGAGCCCCGCGCCGATGTTCATCAGCAGGGGGAAGAAGGTGACCACCGCGGCCACGACTGCCGCGGTCAGGATGCCGGAGCCGAAGACGGCGTAGATGACGGGCGCCATGGCGATCAGGGGCACGGTCTGCAGCAGGAGGGCGAGGGGCAGGAAGATCGAGCGGAGCGCGCGCGACACCGTCAGGGCCACGGCGCCGATGAAGCCTGCGCTCACCCCGAGGAGCAGTCCGACGGCGCTGTGGAGGAGCGTCACCCCGATCATCGGCGCGAGGGCGGCGCGCCGCTCAGCGGCATCCGCGGGGTTTCCCGCCCCGTCGACGAAGAGGTAGCGCCACACGTCGATCGGGGTCTTGGCGAGGTACGGGCTCAGGCCGGACAGGGAGATCGCGAGCTGCCAGCCGACCAGCAGCAGGGCGGCGGTGGCGAGGGTGCACAGGGTCGTCCAGACCCAAGTCGGTAGGCGGGTCATCGGGCACCTCCCGTGTGCGTGGTCCAGGGTGCGAGGAGACGCCCGAGCAGGGCGATCGCGCCGTATCCGAGGGCGGATACGACCGTCGCCAGCAGGGCGATGGCCCACATGCCGGTGTAGTCGCCCACGTACTGCTGCGAGATGAGCAGCCGGCCGGCGCCCTCGTCGACCCCGACCGTGAAGAACTCGCCGGTCATGGCGCCGAGGAAGGCGGCCGGGGCCGCGAGCTTCAGAGCCGCGAGCAGAGCGGGGATCGCCGAGATCACGCGCACCTTCCGGATCGCCGTCCAGGAGCTTCCGCCGTACGCGTGCACGAGGTCGATCTGCGCGGGGGCGGCGGAGCGCAGCCCGAGCAGCACCCCGACGATCAGCGGGAACTCGACCGCCAGCAACGCCAGCACGACACTGACCCCGCGGCTTCCCGACGGGGTCAGCAGGACGACGATCGGGGCGATCGCGGCGGCCGGCGCGCACGCGGCGACGACACCGAGCTGCGAGGCGAGCGGTCCGAGCGGCGGTGCCACCATGACCAGGATGCCGAGCACCAGCGCGATCACGACGGCGATGCCGTAGCCGGTCACCGCCGCCCCCGCGGTCGCCGCAAGTCCCTCGGCGTACGCGCCGCCGAACAGTCCGGTGATCGCGCGGGCGAAGACCGGGAGCGGCGGGGGCACCGGCCCCGGAGTGCCGTTGGCTCGCTGGTACACCGTCACGGCGACGACGTGCCAGGCGACGATCAGGACGCCGAGGCCCGCGACGCCGAAGAGGACGCCGCGCACGGGAGTGGGGATCATGTCGTGGCGTCCTCTCTGGTCGGTGTGTCGGGTGGGGCTGTTCAGGATGCCGGCACGGTGAAGCCGGGGATCAGGTCGGGGTTCTCGGCGTAGACCTCCTGGAGGAGCGACGTGTCGAACATGCTCGGGTCGGCCGTGATGCCGGCCGCGGCGAGCGAGGAGACGGCCTGATCGATCAGCTCCGGTGTGAGGGTGAAGATGCCGTTCTTCACGGTGTCGGGCGTGAGCATGAAGGAGGGCAGCACGGCCGCGGAGTCGACCTGCAGCTGACGGTCCAGGCCGTTGTCGGCGCCACCGTGCTTCATGGCGATATCGGCGATGGCATCCGTTCCCTTGCTGAGGGCGCTGTTCCAGCCCTCGATGCTGGCCTTCATGATCGCCTTGATCTCGTCGCGGTTCTCGGACAGCTCCTTGTCGCTGACGACCACGGCGTCACCGAACTGCGCGTAGTTCGCGTCGGCGAAGGACATCGTCACCACATCGCCGCCGGCGTTCTTGACGGCGATGGGGTAGTTGGTGAGGAAGCCGATGAGGGCATCGACCTCGCCGTTCATGAGCGGGTCGACGCCGTTGGGGACGGAGACGAACTCCACCGTGTCGGCGGGGAGGGCGTTGGCCTTCAGCACCGCCTCGACGGCGAGCTTGCCGCCCGCGTCGACGCCGATGCGCTTGCCCTTGAGGTCGGCGACGGTGCGGATGGGGTTCTTCGCGAGCGAGACGAAGCCGACCGGGTTCTTCACGAACTGCGC
>NZ_LDRU01000101.1 GCF_001476285.1 Microbacterium testaceum
GGTCTGCTCGATGAGGTTCGCCTCGTCGGTCGCGATCTGACGCGCCCGGATCTCGCGCACCGCGTTGATGCGGGCGACCTCGGCCTCGCGCTTCACGCGCTCGACCTCCGTCGCACCGAGCGCGGCGATGTAGCCGTTGCCGTCGGTGACGCCCTGGATCTGGAACGAGTCGAGAATCAGACCCTGCGACGAGAGGTCGCCCTTGATGCCCTCGGCGATCTGATCCGACAGGCGCTGCCGGTCGCGCATGAGCTCCTCGACCGTCAGCGTGGCGACGACGCCGCGGAGCGCACCCTCGAGCTGCTCGGTGGTGAACTGCTCGATGGCCTTGTCCTGCGAAGCGAAACGCTCGGCCGCACGACGCACCGATTCGGGGTCCGAGCCGATCTTCACGAGGGCGACGCCGCTGACGTTGACGGTGACGCCGTTGGACGACTGAGCGGTCGGCTCCATCTTGATCTGGCGAGCCCGCAGCGAGATCATCTCGCCGCGCTGCGTGAGCGGGTTGACGATCGCGCCACCACCGGTGATGACGGTGATCCGCGATGATTCGCCGTCCGCGCCTCTCTGTCGCTTACCGACGATGACCAGGGCTTCATCGGCCTTGGCGACGCGATACCAGCCGCGGATCAGCCCCGCGATGATCAGGAAGACGACGATGACGACGACGAGTGCGATGACCACGACGATGCCGATCGCCCCCAGAGCAGCAATTTCCATGGTTCTCCTTCGACAGGCACCGCACGAAGCGGTACGGGGGAATTCTTTCCAACCTATCGGCCGCCTCCGAGGCGGTGTCCACCCCCTCAGGGGGGAGAAACCGTCGCACGCCGCCCGGCCGGGGCGTACCGTTAAGAGGAAGGCGGCCCGAACCGCCTCCGGAAAGGTCCCCCCATGAAGATCGTGTCCTCCTCCGACTGGCGGGATGCCATCGCGTTCGACGTTCCGGTCCTCGTCGCCGACGTGGTCCCCGGCGAACCCACTCGCTGCGTGGCGTGCGGCACGGCCGGCGAGCTGTTCGAGCGCACCGAACTGTGGGCGGTCAAGCACCGTCACCCGAAGCACCACGGCGGTTTCGTCCGCTTCTATTGCGAGACCCACAAGCCCGCCGCCGCTCCCCCGCCGCCGGCGCCCGTCGCGGTCAAGCGCGCACGCACCGCGGCGCCCCGCGCGGAACGGCGCCCGAGCAGCCCGAAGGCCGTCGCTGTCACCGATCGCCCGATGCGGACCATGTGCCCCGACTGCTTCGTCGAGGTCTCGGCCGGCGGCGACTGCGGCATGTGCGGCGCACAGGTCGTCTGACACGCACACGAAGAACCGCCCCGTCGCCTGAGCATCGGGGCGGTTCTTCGTGTGAGCGGCTCAGCGCGCCGAGATCGTCCACCCGGCCTCGGACGAAGCGCCCGGAGCCAGGGCGATCACCCCGGTGTCGTAGTCGTAGGAGCCGTCGTTGAAGGCGTCCGGAGCGCAGGTCATGGGCTCGACGGCGAGTCCCGCGCGGTGTCCCGGAGTTCCGGGGCCCGCGGGAAGGTCGGCAGTGTGGATCTGTACCCACGGGCAGGACTCGTCCCACGTCATCGCCACGCCGGTTCCCAAGGGATCGGTGAGCGTGACGGTCGCGCGAGCGCCGGCATCCCGGATCAATCCCGTGTACGCGTGGTCGATCTCGACCGCGCCGAGCACGCGAGGTTCGCGGAAGTCGAAGCGCTCCGCGTCGACGGTGACGGATGCCAGTCCCACCGGCGCGAGGCGGTCCGGCGTCACCTCCAGGACGGTGTCGGCGGGAAGCTCGAGGGTCCACTCGTTCAGCGTCGCGGGCCCGGCGACGAGGTAGGGATGCGGACCGGTCCCCCACGGAGCAGGCGTGTCCGAGAGGTTCGTCGCCCGGACCGTCTGCGCCAGGCCGTCGGCATCCAGGCGGTACGTCGTCGAGACGACGAGCCACCAGGGGTATCCGGCCTGGGCCGGAACGGTCGCGGTGAGCGTCACGGCGTCGTCCGAGGCGTCGAGGATGTTCCAGCTCACCCACGACAGGAGCCCGTGCAGAGCGTGTGCCCGGTTGGGTTCGGTCAGGGCGAGCTGGTGCTCCTCACCGCCGAAACGGTGGATGCCGTCGACCACGCGGTTGGGCCAGGGAGCGAGCGTCGTTCCCCGGTAGGCGGGGCGGACCTCGTCCTCAGCGAAGGGGACGACGAGATCGCGACCGTCGAACGTGAGGGAGCGCAACGAGGCCCCGACGCTCGCAATCGCGGCCTCGTAACCGTGGGCACGTAGGACGACGGGGGTACCCGAGACCGGAGTGGGGGTCTCGGTGGGAACAGCATCGGTCATTCCGCCATTATCGCGGGGGAAACGACGCGCGGCGGAAACGACGAATGCCCCGACCGCCAGGGTCGGGGCATTCGGGGAGGGCGACTTACTTGAAGGCGTCCTTGACGTTCTCGCCGGCCTTCTTGACGTTGGCCTTGCTCTGCTCGGCCTGGCCCTCGGCTTCGAGTCGCTCGTTGTCCGTGGCCTTGCCCCAGGCTTCCTTCGCCTTGCCGGTGAGGTCTTCAGCGGCGTTCTTGATCTTGTCGTCGAGTCCCATGTCGGCTCCTCCCGCGTCATGCTCGGGTCTTTCCCGATGAGGCCACGCTATGTCGCTGAATGTCATGTTTCAGGGGGGTTGAATTTCGGGATCGAGTGGGGAACAGACGGCGGTGCACGACTAGGTTCGACATTGTGGGTCCCCTTCGAACCGCTCTCGCCGGCGCCACCGCGCTCCTCGGTTTGACGTTCACGCTCGTCTCGTGCACCTCGGCACCGACCTCCTCCGGCTTGATGGATGTCGCCACCCTCCCCACCGCTCAATCGGAGGCGCTCCCCGCCGTAGAGGTCGTCTCGGTGGCATCTGCGATCGTCGTCAGCCTCGAGCACGCCACCGTGGAGGGCGGCACCGCGCAGGAACCTCTGGGCTATCGAGCTGACGCCGTGGACGGTTGGCGGTCGGCCCTCGGCTCCGACTCGGCGAGTTCGGGTTCCCCCTCGGCCGACGGGGTCGTCGCCCATGACTGGCCCGGACTACGGCTGCTCCTGGCCGACGACGACGAAGGCTCGGTCTCGATCACCGCAGCCGAGGTGAACGGGCACCCCGTTCGCACCGCCCACGGCCTGGCCGTCGGGTCGACGCGCGCGGAGGCGATGGCCGCTGGGGCCCTCCCGGGTTCCGGGCACGAGCTGCGCATCGACGTTCGCGAGGTCCCGGGCACGTCCTCTGCGGAGCGACCGGACAGCGTGGGAACGGAGTTCATCGCCCTCGAGATGAACGGCGACACCGTGGCATCCATTCGCGTCCCGGCGAACGATTTCGGCGAGCGATGAGCGAGGACAGTCCGTTCGGCGATCTGCTCGACGGCGCGAATGAGGTCGAACGCCCGAGCGGACGCGGTGGACGCATCGCCCTGATCGTCTTCCTCGTCCTCGTGCTGGTGGTCTTCGGCGGAAGCGGCGGATACGTCTGGTGGGCTTCGGCGGCGCCGTTGGCTGCCCCGACGGTCACGTCTTCCGCGCCGAGCGTCGCCCCCGGCGCGAAGGCCGAGGTCAGGCTCCCCGCCTCCGGCTCGATGCTCGTCAGTGTCGCGGGTGGTGAGTCCTACCTCGGACCGGATGCCGCCGGCGCATGGTTGTCGTCGGGGGGCGACGATGCGCGACCCATCGCGAGCATCGCGAAACTCGTCACCGCGCTCGTCGTACTCGACGCTCACCCGCTGGCAGACGCGAACGATCCCGGGCCGACGATCGCCTACACCGAAGCCGATACCGACCTCTACGACCAGTACTACGTCCGCGGCGCGACGATCGCGCGGATGCCCGATGGGCTCAAGCTGTCGTTGCACGACTCGCTCGAGACCATGCTCCTGCCGTCGGCGAGCAACTACGCCACGGCGATCGCCCGCTGGGCCTACGGCTCGGATGGCGCCTATGTCGACGTCGCGCGCTCCTGGCTGAGCAGGAACGGGCTGAACTCGACCCGGATCGTGGATGCCACGGGCATCGACGACCGCAACACGAGCACGCCGAGCGACCTCCTCGCGCTCGGCCGGATCGCCGCGGCCAATCCCACGATTGCCGCGATCGCCGCGACGCAGTGGGCCGACCTCCCCGCGGGCCCGGGGAACATCGAGAACACCAACGCCCTCCTCGGCACCTCCGGGATCACGGGGTTGAAGACGGGCAACCTCGGTGACGGCACCTTCAACCTGCTCTTCACGTCCGTTCTCGACGTCGGGATCGGTGCGCCGCTGCACGTCCTCGGCGTCCGTCTCGGCGGCGAGACCCGAGCGAGCGCGAACCAGGATGTCGTCGTTCTTCTCGAGAGCATCCGGGATGGATTCCACACTCTTCAGGTGGGGACGGTCGGCGCCGAGGTGGGCGAGATCACGACCCCCTGGGGATCGTCGGCGAAGGTCGTCGTGGCGCAGAACGCCTCGATCATGACGTGGTCGGACACGCCCGTGGCCACCTCGCTCGACACGACGACGCCAGAGAAGTACGCCGACGGAGAGAAGGTCGGCACGATCACCTGGACGGCGGGGCCGAACACCGCCTCGGCCGACGTGAAGATCTCGGGGGCGATCGAGGAGCCGACGCTGTGGTGGCGGCTGACTCATCCCTCCGAGCTCGGCGGCTGACGCTCGAGGCTATCCCCGTGGCGCGACCGTGGTGGGTGCGTAGCCCGCGAAGCCGTCGATCCTCTGCTGGCCGAGGGTCGTCCCGAGCTCGTGACGCGCGGCGGGCGTGACCCAGTAGAAGTGCACGGCCGCGTAGGTCGCCTGGGGCGCGGCATCCAGAGCGAAAGGCGCGATGTTCCAGGAACCGAGCACGCCCTCCGTGCCGTCGCCCGTATCCCGCTCAATGCGCAGGACCGGCGTCTTGACGAGGCGCGCCTGCGACGCCCCGGTCGAGTTGGTCGTCGTGGCCCAGATCCCCGTCACCTCGTCCCACGGGATGTTCACCGCCGCACCCTGGAAGCGCACCGCGATTCCGCTGCGTCCGACCGCGATGCACTGACGGTTGCCCCACGAGGCGCGGCTGCGCGAGGCCGCGATCAGATTCAGGAACACGAGCACGGCGAACAGCCCCAGGATGCCGAACATCACGGCGATCACGTAGGGCATGGGCCCCTGCATCGAGGGTGTCGTCCCCGCCTGCGCGAGCACGCCCCACACGATCCACCCGCACATGAGGGTGATGAGGCCGAACGCGATCGTGAGGATCAGCGGCGGCCGCCGCAAGGGCGCGACGTGCAACCAGTCGTCCGGCGCGCGCTCGAAGGTGCGGTTGAACATCTCCGCCGGAAGCAACCGCAGGCGCTTTCGAGAGGCGAAGGGCGTCGCCCACCCGGGCGGAATGAAGGCGGTGCGGGGATTCGGCGCGTTCACGGCGGCCAGTTTACGAAAGCGCGGACGGGTTGTCGGCGGGGCTGGACAACGTGTCCGTTCGGCCGCAGCGCTCGAGCGCGGAGGTGCTCGTACGCTGGGAGGATGGCACACCTCTCCCCCGCCCAGATGGATCGCGCCGTCGGAACCGTCATCGTGTCGGCCGCGGGCGACGCTCTCGGCTCGGCGTACGAGTTCGGCCCGGCACTCCCCGACGAGGTCACCCCCGAGTTCGGCGTGGGGCACTTCGGCCACGGAGCCGGAGAGTGGACCGACGACACGAGCATGGCGATCCCGGTGCTCGACGAGCTGGCCGCGGGGCGCCGGCTCACCGACCCCGCCGCTCTCGAGCGCATCGTGGCGGCGTGGCAGGGGTGGGCTCAGAGCGCCCTCGACGTGGGTGCGCAGACACGGCACGTCCTCGGCCGTATCCCGTCGCCCCCGATGATGGATGCCATCCGCACAGCCGCGCGCGCCGTGCATGACGAGACCGGGCGAAGCGGCGGCAACGGCTCGCTGATGCGCACCGGTCCCGTCGCCCTCGGCTACCTCGACCGTCCCGATCTCGCCGCCGCGGCTGCGGCAGTCGCGCAGCTCACGCACTGGGAAGACGACAACGTCGACGCCTGCGCCCTGTGGTGCGCGGCCATCCGTCATGGCATCCTGACCGGCGAACTCGACATGTGCGGACAGCTCGACGTCGTGCCGCAGGACCGTCGCGACCGGTGGGCGGCGCTGATCGACGAAGCCCTGGTTTCCGGCCGTCACCCACGCGACTTCCGGGATGCGAACGGCTGGGTCGTGCGGGCATTCCAGGGTGCGCTGGCCGCGGTCTCCGGAGCCACCGGACCCCTGGATGCCATCGAGCGCGCGGTCCGCGGCGGGAACGACACCGACACCGTCGCGGCCATCGCCGGCTCCCTCGCCGGTGCCGTCTGGGGCGCGGACGCACTCCCCGACTCGCACACGACCGTTCTGCACGGGTGGCCGGGTATCGACGCGGCGGAGCTCGCGCGGCGCGCGCGGCTCGCGGTGGGGGCGTCGGCCGTGTCGGCGTGGGGCTAGCGGGTCTCTCCCCCGGATCGTCGCGCTCCACGGCGCACCCCAGCGGCCACCACCAACCCCTGAGTGGTACCATTTCTGGTACGACTTTGGAGGACTCATGGCCATCACGACGAGCGAAGCACGCCGCGACCTTTTCGGCCTCATCGAGCGCGTCAATCTCGACCACACGGAGGTCGAGATCACCTCGAAGCGCGGTTCCGCCGTTCTCATGTCGAAGGACGAGTACGACTCGCTCGTCGAGACGAGCTACCTGCTCCGCTCCCCCGAGAACGCCCGACGCCTGCTGAGCGCCCTGGCAAGCGCGCGCGACAACGCGATCGAAGAACACGACCTCGTCGAGCCGTGAGCGGCCGCAAGCTGGCCTGGACAGCCGAGGGGTGGGACGACTACCTGTACTGGCAGACACAGGACCGCAAAACCCTGCGCCGCATCAACCAGCTGATCGCCGACATCCTCCGCGACGACCCGTTCGAGGGAATCGGCAAGCCCGAAGCCCTCAAACACGCCCTGGCCGGCGCCTGGTCACGGCGAATCGATGAGGCGAACCGCCTCGTCTACGTCGCGAACGACACCCACATCACGATCTTGCAGGCGCGGTACCACTACTGATCTCGACGAACGGGTAGCCTCGACCGGAATCCGGGAACAGGCGGATGAACGCTGGGCGGAAGGATCCCGCTCGTGCGGACGACCCGAGATCGACGTTCGTGTCAGTTGTTGAAGCGGAACTCCACCACGTCGCCGTCCTGCATCACGTAGTCCTTGCCCTCGAGGCGGGCCTTGCCCTTCGCGCGGGCCTCGGCGACCGAGCCGAGCTCGATGAGGTCGTCGAACGAGATGACCTCCGCCTTGATGAAGCCCTTCTCGAAGTCGGTGTGGATGACGCCGGCTGCCTGCGGCGCCTTCGCACCCTGCGGGATCGTCCAGGCGCGCGCTTCCTTCGGACCCGCCGTGAGGTAGGTCTGAAGACCGAGCGTGTCGAAGCCGATGCGGGCGAGCTGGTCGAGACCCGACTCGTCCTGACCGGTGGATGCCAGCAGCTCGGCGGCATCCTCCGGGTCGAGGTCGATCAGCTCGGACTCGATCTTGGCATCCAGGAAGACGGCCTTCGCGGGAGCGACCAGCGCAGCGAGCTCGTCCTTCTTCGCCTGATCGGTGAGCACGGCCTCGTCGACGTTGAACACGAAGATGAAGGGCTTGGCGGTCAGGAGACCCAGCTCACGGATGGGCGAGAGGTCGAGACCGGATGCCGAGAGCAGGACGCCGCGCTGGAGGGCGTCCTGTGCGGCCTTGGCGGCGTCGAGCACCGAGGGATCGAGCTTCTTGCCCTTGACCTCTTTCTCGTACCGGGTGATCGCCTTCTCGAGGGTCTGGAGGTCGGCGAGCTGCAGCTCGGCGTTGATCGTCTCCATGTCGCTCGCGGGATTCACCGCTCCGTCGACGTGGACCACGTCGTCGTCGGCGAATCCGCGGACGACCTGGGCGATGGCATCCGCTTCCCGGATGTTCGCGAGGAACTGGTTGCCGAGGCCCTCACCCTCGCTGGCGCCGCGCACGATCCCGGCGATGTCGACGAACGACACCGCGGCGGGAACGAGCCGCTCGCTGCCGAAGACATCGGCGAGCTGCTGAAGGCGCACATCGGGAAGGTTCACGACCCCGACGTTCGGCTCGATGGTCGCGAATGGGTAGTTTGCCGCGAGCACCGAGTTCTTGGTCAGGGCGTTGAAGAGGGTCGACTTTCCGACGTTGGGAAGGCCGACGATTCCGATGGTAAGAGCCACGGGAGTCCAGGTTACCCGGCCCGGAGCCCGCTCACCCGCGTCAGGGTCGTCGTGCCCGGAACGAGTGGGTCACGTACGGGAGCGCGACCGAACCTCCGTCGGCGAGTCCGGGAACGGATGCCAGCACCCCGTCGACCGCCGCGTCGATGGCCGCGCGGCGCTCGGCGCTGGCCGTGATGATGTCGCTCCGCGAGACGACGAGGTCGCGCAGTTGGGGCAGAGTGATGCGTCGCTCCCAGCGCCACTCGTGGTGTTCCAGGCTCTCGTACGGCTCGGCGACGCGTGGACCGGTCGTGGCGAGGAGCACCTCGGCATTCGAGCCGCCCATGGCCTCGGTGAGCCTCCGCACCCAGTCCACAGCGTCGTCACGGATGTTCCAGATCAGCCCGAGCACTCCCCCGCTGCGCACGACCCGTGCCGTCTCGCGCGAGGCCGCCTCGACGTCGACCCAGTGCCAGGCCTGGCCCATCACCACGGCGTCGAGACCCGAATCCGGCAGCGGCAACTGCTCGGCCGTGCCGACGAAGGTGGGCACACCGCGCGCGTTCTCTCGCAGGGTCGCGAGCATGTCGGCATCCGGATCCACCGCCACCACATCGGCGCCGAGCTCGACCACGGCGCGCGTCAGCTTGCCGGTTCCGGCGCCGACATCGGCGACGCGGAGCGCCCGGCCCGGCTCCCGCACGGGATCCAGCAGCCAGGCCACCGCCTCGGGCGGGTAGCCCGGCCGCCCCGATTCGTAAGCGGCCGCTGCCTGTCCGAACGACCTCGACTTGTGCTGGGCGCTCATGTTCCGACCCTACGCCGCGCCTCCGACACGAGCAGCCCCACGCCGTCCTGCGGAGTTCGCCGAACCACCTCGGCGTGTCGCACACGTGCCGCCGGCGTGTCGCACACGGACTCCGCGTGACGGCACGACATGCCGCGCGGGGCTCCGACACCGGATGCCGAGCCCCTCGGCGCGCCTCTTCGGGTCGTCGCCGCGGCGGGTGAGAGTGGACACGTGGGACTGGACTTCACGGCGATCGACTTCGAGACGGCGAATTCCAGCAGCGCGTCGGCCTGCGCGGTCGGTCTGGCCCGCGTGCGCGACGGTCGCGTCGTCGCCACCGCCGCGTGGCTCATCAAACCCCCGCCCGGACACGACCACTTCGCTCCGATCAACGTGGGCATCCACGGGATCCAGGCGGCCGATGTCGTGAACGCGCCCGACTGGAGCGCCCAGCTCGCGCGCCTCACCGCGTTCGCCGGCGCCGACGTGCTGGTGGCCCACAACGCCGGCTTCGACATGTCGGTTCTGCGTCGCGCGTGTGCCGCGACGGGTGACGAGTGTCCGCCCTATCGCTACCTCTGCAGCGTGCAGATGTCGCGGAAGACCTACACGCTCCCGTCGTACCGCCTCCCCCTCGTGGCCGAGGAGGCGGGATGCTCGCCCTTCGCCCACCACGACGCGTTGGCCGACGCGGTCGCGTGCGCCGAGATCACGATCGACTGCGCGCGCCGCGCCGGGGTCGGCGACGTCCACGCCCTCGCGGCGCACCTGGGCGTCCGCGTGTCGCAGATCGCCGTCGAGCCCGTCGCGGAGCGCGCCGTCGCCTGACGCTCGCGGCCCGTCTTTCCGGCGATGTCGGAGGTCTGGTGCATGCTGACCTCATGGATGCCATCGCCCTCGTTCTCGTGATCCTCGCCCTCGCGCTCGGCGTCGCCGGCGGGTGGTTCCTCGGATCCGCGCGGGCCTCTGCGAGCGCCGCCACCGAACAAGCTGATCTCCTCGCCCGGGTCGCCGCCTCCGATGCCGCGCGCGCGGGACTCCAGGCGCAGCTCGACCATCAGACGGCCCTCTACAGAGAGGCCGTCGGTCAATCCCGCACCGACCAGGCCGCTCGCGAAGAACGCGAACGTCGCGACCAGACGGTGCTGCGCGCCCTCGACCCCGTGCGCGAGACCCTCGAGGCGATGCAGCGCAAGGTCGACGGGCTCGAGCGCGACCGCGTCGAGCAGTACTCCGCCCTGGGCGAGCAGTTGCGGATGTCGCGTGAGGCCGACGAGGCTCTGCGTGCCACCACCGAAGCCCTCGCGTCGGCGATGCGGTCCGGGAGCACGCGCGGCGTCTGGGGAGAGACGCAGCTGCGTCGGGTCGTCGAAGCCGCCGGACTCACGCGATACGTCGATTTCGACCTGCAGGCCTCCATCACCTCCGACGCGGGTGCGGGTCGACCCGACATGGTCGTCCGGCTCCCGGGTGGCAAAGCTCTGGCGGTGGATGCCAAGGTCCCCCTCGACGCCTATCTCCAGGCCAGCGCGATCCCGGTGACCGCGCAGGGCGACGAGGGCGCTCGCCGTGCGACGCTGCTCGCCCGTCACGCCAAGGCGGTCCGGGGTCACGTCGACGCTCTCGCGCGAAAGACCTACTGGGCGGGCCTCGAGAGCAGCCCGGAGTTCGTGGTGTGCTTCATCCCGAGCGAATCGCTCTTGGCCTCGGCTCTCGACGAAGACCCGACGCTTCTCGACTACGCGTTCTCCCGACGGGTGGCTCTTGCTTCACCGGTGAACCTATGGGCGGTTCTGAAGACCGTCGCGTTCACCTGGACCCAGCAAGACGTGTCCGACGAAGCGCGCGCGCTTTTCACCCTCGGCTCGGAGCTGTACGAGCGTGTCGGCGTCCTCGCCGGGCACGCCGGCGACCTCCGCCGGGCGATCGAGCGCACGGTCGACAGTTACAACAAGTTCGCCGGATCACTCGAGTCGCGCGTGCTGGTGACGGCGCGGAAGTTCCCAGGGATCGACGAGACGAAGCTCGATTCCGTCTCCCCTCCCGCTTCGATCGAGGCGACGCCGCGGCGCTGGGCGGCCCCCGAGTTCATCGACTCCGCGACGACACCGATCGATGACGGCTCGACGGCGGACAGCGCGGTGGAGGGAGACCACCGGAGTGTCGCATCAGCCGATCTGGGCGACGTGCGGATCCGCGCGGGCCTCGAGTCGGAGGAGCGCTAAGCGGAATCGACGGAGAGAGAGGCTGCGGGGTGGCTCAAGAGCCGCCGGGGACCCAACTCAAGAGACTGACGACAGCGGCGGATACGCCGACGAACGCGCCGACCATCCACCAGGCGCTGATCTCGTGGCCGTCGTCGCGGCGAACGCGAAGCAGCACATCGGGGCGGCGCGCAGGGTCAACAGCGTCGGCGATGACCGCCTGCGCCCCGGTCTGGGGTGCGGTTTGGTTCGTGGGAGTTGCCATGGACGATCCCCCTTCGGGTCTCGGAAGAACACAGCGTCGCCGTTGACACTGCACACGATTCTGCCAGACCACCCCCGCGACACCGGTCACGCTTGCGTCACGACACGCCCGGCTGTAGGTGTGCGTTCCGCGTCCGTCGCCGCGCCTCCCACCGGAGCTCCACCGCGGAGCAAGGGCGACGCGCTACCGGGTCAGTGCCGTCTCGCTGAGCGCGGCCGGGCGGCGGCTGTGCTCAGCGAGACGGAGCGCTACCGATTCAGAGCCACTTCGACGTCAAGTGCTCAGACGAGATGCGACGAAGCGTTCCCGACGCGCCACGGAGCACGACGCTCTCGGTGTAGATGAAGTCGCCGTCGCGGCGCACACCCTGCACCAGCTGGCCGTCGGTCACACCGGTGGCGACGAAGATCGTGTTCTTTCCCTTGACGAGGTCGTCGGCCTCGTAAACCGTGCCGTCGACCTTCAGACCGGCGTCGACGCCCTTCTGCTTCTCCTCGTCGTTGCGGGGAGCAAGAACACCCTGAATGTGTCCACCGAGCGCCTTGATCGCGCACGCGGTGACGATGCCTTCCGGGCTGCCTCCGATACCGACGCACATGTCGGTACGGGCATTGTGACGGGCGGCGTTGATCCCGCCGGCGACGTCGCCGTCGCTCATGAGGCGGGTGCCCGCACCGGCCGCGCGGATGTCGGCGATGAGCTGTTCGTGACGCGGACGGTTCAACACCGACACGACGATCTCGTCGACGGGCTTGCCGAGGGCTTTCGCGAGCAAGCGGATGTTCTCGCCGATGGGAAGCCGGATGTCGACGACCCCGACGCCGGCAGGTCCGGTGACCAGCTTGTCCATGTAGAAGACGCTCGATGCGTCGAGCATCGTTCCCTGGTCGGACACGGCGATCACCGAGAGGGCGTTCTGACGCCCCGCCGCCGTGAGCGAGGTGCCGTCGATCGGGTCGACCGCGACGTCGCACCGCGGTCCGCGCCCGCTTCCGACACGCTCGCCGTTGTAGAGCATCGGGGCGTTGTCCTTCTCGCCCTCGCCGATGACGATCGTGCCGTCGAAGTTGACCGTGCTGAAGAACGCGCGCATGGCGTCGACGGCCGCACCGTCCGCCGCTTCCTTGTCACCACGACCGATGAAGGGGACTGCCCGGATGGATGCCGCCTCGGTCGCGCGAACCAGCTCGAGAGCCAGGTTCCGATCGGGGTGCAACGGACTCATATCGGATGTCAGGCTCACCATGTGGCCACTGTAGCCACGCGAGATGTGACAATCGGCCAATTTCCGGCGCCCGCCGACGAAGGAATCTCGATTTTTATCGCTGGCGCATACTCCGCCACTTCCTCCCCCGACAGCCTCAGCACGATCCAGCACCTTCGCTAGGCTGACGGTGTCCCCGCAACGACACAAGGAGCACAATGCCCGTCGCCACCCCTGAGCAGTACGCCGAGATGCTGGACCGCGCCAAGGCCGGCAGCTTCGCGTACCCCGCGATCAACGTCTCGAGCTCGCAGACCATCAACTCGGTGCTCCAGGGCCTGACCGAGGCCGGTTCTGACGGCATCCTGCAGGTCACCACCGGCGGCGCCGACTACTTCGCCGGCCACACGGTCAAGGCCCGCGCCACCGGCGCGCTCGCCTTCGCCAAGTACGTCACCGAGGTCGCCAAGAACTATCCCGTAACGGTCGCGCTCCACACCGACCACTGCCCCAAGGACGCGCTCCCCGGGTTCGTGCTCCCCCTCCTCGAGGCATCCGAGGAAGAGGTCAAGGCCGGCCGCAACCCGATCTTCCAGTCGCACATGTGGGACGGCTCGGCCGTTCCCCTCGACGAGAACATCGACATCGCCGCCGAGCTCCTCCCCCGCATGAAGAACATCAACGCCATCCTCGAGATCGAGGTCGGCGTCGTCGGCGGCGAAGAGGACGGCGTTCAGCACGAGGGCTCGAACGAGGCTCTCTACACGACCGTCGCCGACGTGACCAAGGCCGTCGAGCGTCTCGGCCTCGGCGAGAACGGCCGCTACATCTCGGCCCTCACGTTCGGAAACGTCCACGGCGTGTACAAGCCCGGCGGCGTCAAGCTCCGCCCCGAGCTGCTCGGCGAGATCCAGGAGGGCATCGCCGCGAAGTTCGGCACCGGCCCGAAGCCCCTCGACCTCGTCTTCCACGGCGGCAGCGGCTCGAGCGACGAAGAGATCGCCCTCGCGGTCGCGAACGGCGTCGTCAAGATGAACATCGACACCGACACGCAGTACGCCTTCACCCGTTCGATCGCGGGCTACATGTTCTCGAACTACGAGGGCGTGCTGAAGATCGACGGCGAGGTCGGCAACAAGAAGCAGTACGACCCCCGCGCCTGGGGCAAGGTCGCCGAGTCGGCCATGGCCGTCCGCGTGGTCGAAGCCACCAAGCAGCTGGGTTCGTACGGCCAGTCCAAGAGCTGACCCGACCCTCTCTCGCGAATGCCCCGGCTCCGGCCGGGGCATTCGTCGTTTCCGACACCGGATGCCACGTCCGTGAGCGTGCGGGCGCGGGCTCAGGCGCGGTAGACCTCGAGCACCGTGGGCGCGCCCTCGGGGGACGACAGCACCTCGATGGCATCCCCCGCCCGGACATCTCCCGCGCGCCGGACCCGGAGGTACGCGCCGAGGCGTCCCTCGTCGGAGAAGCGCTTCACCCACCCTCGGGCGTCGCGTCCGCCGACCCAGCGCGCGAACGTCGCGCACGGCGTGCGCGGCATGGTGACCTCGACCTCGACGGTGTCGCCGATGCGCCAGATCTCGCCGATGCGCGCCGCGTTGACATCGATGCCGTCCACCCGGAGGTTCTCACCGAACCACCCCGGGTGCAGATCGCGGCCCAACTGGTTCTCCCAGTACGCCGCGTCCGCCTCGGAGTATGCGTACACCGCCTTGTCGCGCCCGCCGTGGTGTTTGCGGCTCGCCTGGACATCCGCGCGTACGCCGAGCGGGCCCAGACGAACGGGACCGTCGAGCGCGCGCTTGTCGATCGCGGTCACCCCGACGGACCCCGCGTCCGGGTGGAGCTGGTGGACGGCGCAGACGGCGACGAGGCGTGGCATCCGTCGATGCTACGGGGTGGAGAAGTCTCTCCGCATGACGACGCGATCGCCGTCGACGGAACGGATCTCGATCGAGCCGATACTTGACGCTTCGAGGTCGGTCCCGGCACTGAGCTCGGTCGTGGCCCCGGGGCCGGCGCGCCAGGTCGAGAGCACCGAGGTCGAGCCGGAGTCGTCGGTCACCGCCAGAGCGTAGGGCCAGCCACCGGGCGGGGCATCGAGCACCTCGCCCGTGTATTGGCACACGAGGTCGATCCGGGTGCCCCACGCAACCGGGGTCAGTTTGACCGACGCCTCGAGCGGAGCTCCGCCGACCTCGTCGAGGGCGTAGGTCGTCCCCGACGACGAAGAGGCGTTGGCGATCGTGACGACGGTCGGCACGCCCACGGCGACCACGGCGAGGGATGCCGCCAGGGTCCACGCCGTGATCCGCCGGGCGCGACGCCGACGCGCGGTCTGCACGACGCGGGTCCGGAGCGAGGGATGGGGCAGGGCGATGGGGACCGGACCGCTCGACGCATCGATCGCCCGGGCACGGTCAGCCGACAGTCGCGAGAGCAGGCCCGCCGTGGGCGCGAGCTCCGCCACAGCCGTCCGGCACTCCGCGCAGATCGCGAGATGCCCCTCGTACTCCGCGCGATCCGCCGCCGACAGGGCACCCAGAACGTAGGCACCGTCCCACTCGGACATCCGTGAGTGATCGGCGTTCATCGCGTCACCCCCCTCTCCTGCAGGGCGAGCCGCAGTGCTCGCACCGCGTAGTGCAGTCGCGACTTGACGGTCCCCGCCGGGATCCCGAGCTCCTCGGCCGTCTGCGCGACGCTCCGACCGCCGTAGTACGCGCTCACGATCACCGCGCGGTGATCGGGCGTCAGGGTCGAGAGCGCCTCCTCGACGAGCAACGCGTCGAACATGGCATCCGTGTCGTCGTCGCGTCCCGCGTCCGGCACCTCGTCGACGGCAAGTTCGTGGCGGCGACGGGCGCTGCGCGCCTCGTCGATGACGAGGTTGCGGGCGACCGTGAACATCCACGACCGCAGCGATCCCGGGTCATCGTTCATGATGCGCGGCGACCGCCACGCCCGCAGCAGCGTCTCCTGCACGACGTCGTCCGCTCCCGCGTGGTCGCCCGTGAGACTGACCACGTACCGCCAGACGGGCGCCGCGTGGGCGTCGTAGAGCGCGGTCAGACGCGCGTGATCTTCTCGCACCACGGCCGGCTCCTCTCTCGGGTTCTCAGAAGAACACGGGATGCCGGCCCCGTCGGTTCACTTCGAGATGCCGTCCATCAGCGCGGAGAGGTAGGCGGGGTCGCTGACGATGGCGATCGCGATGCAGGTGCCGCCCACGAGGGCGGCCACGGCGAAGCCGACGAGAGGGATCCAGAAGGCGATGCGGCCGCGCTTGAGCCGACGCCAGGTCAGCAGAGCGGTGACGAGGTAGACGACGCCGTAGACCACGGCGGCCACCGCACCCCAGACGAAACCGGCGGCCAGGTTCGAGTAGGTCGCGTCGACGTTGAGGACCTTCGCCGCCTGCTCGGCATAGTGAGGGAAGTCCAGCACCTGCACGATCGTCGTGACGACCGAGAACAGCCCGTAGACGAGCAGCATGAGCGTGATGACGCGGTCGACTAGGGGCCCGCGGGCCGGCGCCGGTGCGACGGTGGACGACGCCGGAGCGGCCGGCTGCGGGGCGACGCCCGCGTCGAGCGACTCCGTGACCTCCGGACGCTGGATGCGAGCCTGCTGCTCCTCGGGCGTCGCGTACTCCCCGAACTGCGGACGCGGCCGCGGGTCGACGTCGCTCACGAACGACCCCGGCCGCCCAGCGCCCGCTGGTCGCGCTGGCCGGCGGCATCCTGACGCAGCTCCTTCGGGAGCGAGAAGATCAGGTCTTCCTCGGCGGTCCGTACTTCTTCGACGTCGCGGTAGCCCGCGCCGGCGAGCTCCTCGAGCACCTCGGTCACGAGCACCTCGGGCACCGACGCGCCGCTGGTGACGCCGACCGTCTCGACGCCGTCGAGCCACTCCTGCTTGACCTCGTCGACGTAGTCGACCCGGTAGGCGGCCTTGGCACCGTGCTCGAGCGCGACCTCGACGAGGCGCACGCTATTGGAGGAGTTCGCGGAGCCCACGACGATGACGAGGTCGGCGCCGACGGCGACCTTCTTGATCGCGACCTGACGGTTCTGGGTGGCGTAGCAGATGTCGTCGGAGGGCGGGTCCTGCAGGTGCGGGAAGCGCAGGCGGAGTCGGCGAACCGTCTCCATCGTCTCGTCGACCGACAGCGTCGTCTGCGAGAGCCACACCACCTTCGACGGGTCGCGCACCTCGACGGTGTCGGCGTGCTCGGGCGAGTTGACGACGGTGACGTGCTCGGGAGCCTCGCCGGCGGTCCCCTCGACCTCTTCATGGCCGTCGTGGCCGATCAGCAGGATCTCGTAGTCATCGCGCGCGAAGCGCACGGCCTCGCGGTGCACCTTGGTGACGAGGGGGCACGTGGCGTCGATGGCCTGCAGGCCGCGGTCGGACGCCGCGGAGACGACGGCGGGAGAAACGCCGTGCGCGCTGAAGACGACGTGCGAGCCCTCGGGGACCTCGTCGACCTCTTCGACGAAGATCGCGCCCTTCTTCTCGAGCTCGGTCACCACGTGGATGTTGTGCACGATCTGCTTGCGCACGTACACGGGGGCACCGTAGCGGTCGAGGGCCTTCTCGACGGCGACGACGGCGCGGTCCACACCGGCGCAGTATCCGCGCGGTGCCGCCAGCAGCACCTTCTTCTGGCCTTTGACCGGGATATCCTGGAGCCGCCCACGTCGACCCGGAATCCGGGGAACGGGCAGTTGGACGACAGGTGTGCTCACCCCTCGATTCTACCGGGGCGCCCCTGGACGACGGCCGAACCCCGCAGACTGGAGCCCATGACCTCGTTCCATCCCGAGACGGTACCCGGCGAGGCGCCCCCCGCCGACTCGGTCCACCCTCGCGACTCGCGAACCGACACCCCCACGTCGGTGTCGCGCCTGAACGACACGATCCGCGGCTTCATCGAACGCTGGGGCTCGGTCTGGGTCGAGGGCGAGATCACCTCGTTCAACCGCCGGGGTGGCAACGTCTTCGGTCGCTTGAAAGACCTCAACACCGAGTCCACGGTGGCGTTCCGCATCTGGTCGAGCACGCTCGCGCGCCTCCCCAAGGACTTCCAGGTGGGCGACCACGTCGTGGCGTGCGTCAAGGCGGACTACTTCCCCCGCACGGGCGACTTCTCGTTCGCGATCTCCGCCATGCGTCACGTCGGCCTCGGCGAACAGCTCGAGCGGCTCGAGCGACTGCGCGTGCAGCTGCGTTCCGAGGGTCTGTTCGACCCCGTGCGCAAGAAGAAGCTGCCCTTCCTCCCCCACTGCATCGGCCTCATCACGGGTGAGAACTCGGACGCCGAGAAAGACGTGCACCGCAACGCCGAGCTGCGTTGGCCGCGGGTGAACTTCCGCACGAAGTACGCCGCGGTCCAGGGCGACCGCTGCGTCCCGGAGACCCTGGCCGCGTTGAAGGCTCTGGATGCCGACCCCGAGGTCGACGTCATCATCATCGCCCGTGGGGGCGGCGATCCGCAGACCCTTCTCGGCTTCAGCGACGAGCGCCTATTGCGCGCGGTGGCCGCGGCATCCACGCCGGTCGTCAGCGCGATCGGCCACGAGAACGACCGACCCCTGCTCGACGAGGTCGCCGACCTCCGCGCCTCCACTCCCACCGACGCCGCAAAACGCGTGGTTCCCGACGTCGCCGAACAGCGGGCTCTCGTCGCGCAGCTGCGCGCACGGCTGACCGGACGCCTCACGCAGCGCGTGCTGCACGACATCGCCCAGCTCGAGCAGATCCGTTCGCGTCCGTCGCTGCGCACCCCGCACGCCATGCTCACCTCACGGGCGCAGGAGCTGTGGATGCTCTCGAACCGCGGCCGTGACATCGTCGATCGCCGACTCGAGAGTGAACAGCGCCGGACACGCGAGCTGAGCGCGTCCCTGCGCGCGCTCTCGCCTCTCGCGACACTCGCACGCGGTTATGCGATCGCCCAGGTCGAGGGCGGTGCGATCGTCCGCGACGCGAGCCAAGCCCCCGCCGGAACCGCGCTCACCGTCACGGTCGCGCGCGGATCGCTGACGGCCCGCTCGGAAGGCGAGATCGATGAGACGCCCGTCGCTCCGCTCGACGGCGAGGCATCGGGCGACGGCGTGTCGGTGGGTCCCGCCTAAGATGGATGCCATGACCGCGACGACTCCCGGACCCTCGGCAGACGTCGCGACCCTCTCTTTCGAACAGGCACGCGATGAACTCGTGCGTGTCGTGTCCGAGCTCGAGCAGGGCGCACCCACGCTCGAGGAGTCGCTGGCCCTCTGGGAGCGCGGCGAACAGCTCTACGCGCGCTGCGAAGAGTGGCTCCTCGGGGCCAAGCGCCGTCTCGACGCCGCCCGCGGCGAGGGCGAGGACGCCTGATGGCCCGCGTCGTCGCCGAGCTCGGCCGTCCCGAGACTCCGGAGGAGACCGCAGCCCGCAAGGCCGAGTCGTCCCGCCGCTATCGCTCGAGCAAGACCTTCCGCAACCTGATCGCGGCGCTGCTGGTGACCGTCGCGGTCGTCTTCGTCGTCGTCGCCGCGGTCCCGCGCGGCGAGCCGGTCCCCCGCCCCGAGCCGGATGTCCCCGCACTGGCCGCCGACCTCGAGACCGATCGCGGCCGCCCCGTGCTGACACCCTCGCTCGGCGAGGGCTGGCGGGTCAACCAGGCCACGGTCGAAGGCGTCGGAGGCACCGAGGCCTGGACGATGGTCTACGTCCGGTCGGGCGAGTCCGGATTCCTCCGTGTCGCCCAGGGCTTCGACACCGACGAGGCCTGGGTCGCTCAGGTCCTCGACGGAACACGGAGCACCGAGACCACCGAGATCGACGGGATCACCTGGAACGTCTACCGCCCGGCCAACCCGTCCGGCACCGGCAACATCGACTATGCGCTGGCGACCCCCGCCGGCCCCGACTACGTGCTCGTCTACGGTGACGCCGCGCCCGAGACCGCGGCACTCGCGGCGGCGTCGGTGTCCGCGCAGGTGAAGCAGCTGAAAGAGATCCCGTGAGCGCACCCCTGACCCCCGGCCAGGTCTGGCAGCAGATGGTCGAAGGCAACCGCCGGTTCGTGACCGGAGCACCCGCGCACCCGCGTCAAGACGTCGAGCGCCGCGCCGAGCTCGCCGGTTCGCAACATCCGACCGCCGCCCTGTTCGGGTGCTCCGACTCGCGCCTGGCCGCCGAGATCATCTTCGACGAGGGACTCGGCGACCTCTTCGTGGTCCGTAACGCCGGCCAGGTCATCTCGGATTCAGTGATCGGCAGCCTCGAGTACGCCGTCGGCGTCCTCGAAGTGCCCCTCATCGTCGTCCTCGCCCACGACGCGTGCGGCGCTGTCGGTGCCGCGATCGAGAGCACCGGCGTCGACGCGCCGACCCTCCCCGCGTACATCTGGCGTCAGATCGCGCCGATCGTGCCCGCGGTGCGTCGCGTGCAGCGCCAGACCGCGGTGGACGGACACCTGCCCGACCATGTCGACCCCGAACTCGTCGGGCGCGAGCATCTGCGCCACACCGTGGGCGAGCTGCTCCGCGCATCCGAGCTCATCAGCGAAGCCGTCGCCGAGGGCCGCACCGCAGTCGTCGGGGCCAACTACCGACTCGACGAGGGGGAAGCGTTCCCCGTCGTCATCGTGGGCGACGTCGACGACCCCCGGGTCGACGACCCCCGCTTCGCGGACACCCGCATCTGAGAACCGAACGAACGACCTGGAGGAACGACGACGTGACCGACACCGAGTACCGCATCGAGCACGACACCATGGGTGAAGTGCGCGTGCCGAAGGACGCCCTGTACGCGGCGCAGACGCAGCGCGCGGTCGAGAACTTCCCGATCTCGGGCTCGGGTCTCGAGTCGACGCAGATCGCGGCACTGGCCCGGATCAAGAAGGCCGCGGCCCTCGCGAACAAGGATCTCGGCACTCTCGACGGTCGGATCGCGGATGCCATCGCCCAGGCTGCGGATGAGGTCGTCACCGGGGTGCACGACGCCCACTTCCCCGTCGACACGTACCAGACCGGCAGCGGCACGTCGTCGAACATGAACATGAACGAAGTGCTCGCGACCCTCGCGACGCGCATCCTCGGTTCGACGGTGCACCCCAACGACCACGTCAACGCCTCGCAGTCGTCGAACGACGTCTTCCCGACGTCCGTGCACATCGCCGTGACCCAGGCGCTCATCACCGACCTCATCCCCGCGCTCGACCACCTCGCGGTCGCCCTCGAGGCCAAGGCCGATGCCTGGAAGGGCATCGTGAAGTCGGGCCGCACGCACCTCATGGACGCGACGCCCGTCACGCTCGGTCAGGAATTCGGCGGCTACGCCCGCCAGATGCGCCTCGGCATCGAGCGCGTGGAGGCCGTCCTCCCCCGCGTCGCCGAGGTCCCCCTCGGCGGGACGGCCGTCGGCACCGGCATCAACACGCCGCTCGGCTTCCCGCAGAAGGTCATCGAGATCCTCGCCGCCGAGACGCAGCTCCCGATCACCGAGGCCAAGGACCACTTCGAGGCTCAGGCCAACCGCGACGGTCTCGTCGAGGCATCCGGGGCCCTCCGCACGATCGCGGTCTCGCTCACCAAGATCAACAACGACATCCGCTGGATGGGTTCGGGCCCGAACACGGGTCTCGGCGAACTCCACATCCCCGACCTGCAGCCCGGCTCGTCGATCATGCCCGGCAAGGTCAACCCCGTCGTCCCCGAGGCCACCCTCATGGTCTGCGCGCGCGTCATCGGCAACGACGCCACGGTCGCCTGGGCCGGCGCATCGGGATCGTTCGAGCTGAACGTCGCCATCCCCGTCATGGGGACGGCCCTGCTGGAGTCGATCCGCCTGCTCTCCAATGCCGTGCGCGTGCTCGCCGACAAGACCATCGACGGTCTCGAAGCCAACGTTGCTCGCGCCGAGGCCTTCGCCGGCATGTCCCCGTCGATCGTCACACCCCTGAACAAGGTCATCGGCTACGAGGCGGCTGCGAAGATCGCGAAGCACGCCGTCGCCAAGGGCATCACCGTGCGCGAGGCCGTCATCGACCTGGGCTACGTCGAGCGCGGCGAGATCACCGAAGAGGTGCTGGACGCCAAGCTCGACCTGCTCTCGATGACTCACCCGGGCTGAGCCCCGCAAGATCGAACGCCGAGGCGCGCCATAATCGAAGGATGAGCCGCGCACCGAGACCCGTCTCGGTGCGCGCGCGACTCCTCGGCGCGATCCTCGGCGTTCTGCTGTTGGGACTCATCATCGCGGGAGGGGTCACCTTCCTCGTGCAGAGCGAGCGTGTCATCGCCAACGCGGAACGTCAGCTCGACGGCTTCTCGAGCACGGCCCCATCCAGCGGAACGGATGCCGTCGAGCTCGTCGGTGCGACCATCCCCGGACGCACCGACGGCACCGTCGCCCTGTCGGGCACGACGGTGCTCGCGGGTACACCGTCGCCGCCGGGGCTCTCCCTCTCGGACGACACGCGCTTCGTCTCGGCCGTCAGCGACGCGATCGCGCGCGGAGAACTGCGCGGGCGCGTCGACAGCGAGCACGGACCGGTTCTGTACGCCGCCGTCCCGCTCGACGGGGCTTCGGTCGTCCAGGCGATCTCGATCGACCAACGGATGGAGCTGGTCACCCTCTCGACCACCACGTTCGCCATCGCGGGCACCGTGGTCCTGCTCGCGGTGGCCGTCGCGGGCTGGTTCGTGACCGGCCTGCTCTTCTCGCCCCTGCGGCGGCTCCGCGACACGACGGATGCCATCACCCTGGCGGATCTGGGCACGCGTCTGCCGCCGCAGGGCAACGATGAGATCGCCGACCTCACCTCCTCCGTCAACTCGATGCTGGATCGTCTCGCGATGTCCGTCGAAGCCCAGCGACAGCTGCTCGACGACGTGCGTCATGAGCTCAAGACGCCGATCACGATCGTGCGTGGGCACCTCGAGATGATGGACCCCGTCGACCCGCACGACGTCTCCGAGACGCGCGACCTCGGAATCGCCGAACTGGACCGCCTTTCGCGTCTGGTCGACGACATCGATGCCCTGGCCGTGGTCGAGGCCGGTTCTCTGACCACCGAGGTCATCCAGGTCGCGGCTCTGACGGACCGCGTCGGCGAGCTGGTCAGCGCGATCCCCCACCACACCTGGACGGTCGAGTCCCGCGGTCGCGGAGCGATCCACGGCGACCACGACCGCCTCGTTCAAGCATGGCTGCAGCTCGCGGACAACGCCGCGAAGTACACCCCACCGGGGACGCCGATCGAGATCGGCAGCAGCGTCGGTGACAGCAGCGCCGATCTGTGGGTGCGCGACCACGGTCCCGGCATCCCTCCCGCTGCGCGCCACCGCGTCTTCCGCCGGTTCGACCGCATCTCGACGCGTCGCGGGGTCGAGGGATCCGGACTCGGACTGTCGATCGTGGATGCCATCGCCAAAGCCCACGAGGGCTACTGCAGCGTCAGCGACACGCCCGGTGGCGGCGCGACCGTCACGTTGCATCTCCCTCTCGGTCGGTCGCACTCCGCCGCCGACCTCCCCACCCCCGTGCGCGCCGGAGACGTCGTGATGCAGAGAGAGGCCACCGGATGACTCGCATCCTCATCGCCGAGGACGAAGAGCGCATCGCCGCGTTCGTCGCGAAAGGATTGGAGGCGGCCGGCTACCAGACCGCGACCGTCGACGACGGTGCCGAAGCCCTGAGCGCCGCTTTGTCCGGCGACATCGACCTGGTGCTGCTCGACGTCGGACTGCCCACACTCGATGGCTTCGAGGTGCTTCGCACCCTCCGGGGACAGGGGTCCGCGATCCCCGTGATCATGCTCACCGCGCGGACCAGCACGCGCGACACCGTGGACGGTCTCGACGCGGGAGCGAACGACTACATGGCGAAGCCCTTCAAGTTCGATGAGCTGCTCGCGCGCGTCAGGTCGAGACTGCGTGAACCGCTCACGGCGCACACCATCTCGATCTCGCACGGCGACATCACGCTCGACGTGCGCGGGCGACGGGCGAGCATCGACGGGCGCGACGTCGACCTGAGCGCGCGCGAGTTCGCCCTCGCCGAGGAGTTCCTCCGCCACGCGGGGCAGGTCCTCAGCCGCGAGCAGCTCCTCAGCCGCGTCTGGGGCATGGACTTCGACCCCGGCTCCAACGTCGTCGACGTGTACGTGAGATACCTTCGCGCGAAGTTCGGCGCCAGCCGCATCGCGACCGTGCGCGGAGCCGGCTACCGCTGGGAGTAGTCGCCGTTAACCCGAAAGCCCCCGGCGGGGGGAAACCGGGGGCTGTGGGGAGATCCTGCTCCGGGGGTCTGCTGACTTACCCGAAATGCAGCGACCAGCCCGTTGAGAGCGGATCTCATGTTCATTTCTCAGGGGGAACCGCCGGGGGCGGTGACGAGACTGTTCCCTCGTCGATGGCTCCAGTCTGCCGCCTGCATATGAAAGCCACAGGAGCCGAGGATGAGAATGCTCTCATCTGCGCAACGACAGAGGGCTCGAGCGGTCCGCTCGAGCCCTCGTCGGAGATTCGGTCAGGAAAGTTCGCCGGCCTCCAGGAGATCGGTCACGAGAGCGGCGATCGCCGAACGCTCCGAACGCGTCAGGGTGACATGGCCGAAGAGCGCGTGGCCCTTCAGCGTCTCGATCACCGAGGCGACGCCGTCGTGGCGCCCCACGCGCAGATTGTCACGCTGCGCCACGTCGTGCGTGAGCACGACGCGGGAGTTCTGCCCGATGCGGCTCAGCACCGTGAGCAGCACATTCCGCTCGAGAGACTGGGCTTCGTCGACGATCACGAAGGCATCGTGGAGGGAACGACCGCGGATGTGCGTGAGCGGCAGCACCTCCAGAAGACCACGTGCCAGCACTTCCTCGAGGACGTTGCCCGAGACGACCGAGCCCAGCGTGTCGAAGACCGCCTGCCCCCAGGGCCCCATCTTCTCGGCCTGGTCGCCGGGCAGATACCCCAGCTCCTGCCCGCCGACGGCGAACAGCGGCCGGAAGACGATGATCTTCTTCTGCTGCTGCCGTTCGAGTACCGACTCGAGCGCGGCGCACAGCGCCAGCGCTGACTTGCCGGTGCCCGCCCGCCCGCCGAGCGACACGATGCCCACCTCGGGGTCGAGCAGCAGATCGAGGGCGATGCGTTGCTCGGCCGATCGACCGTGCAACCCGAAGGCGTCGCGGTCTCCGCGGACGAGCCGGAACTCGCCGTCGCCCGTGACACGGCCGAGCGCCGAACCGCGCTCGGAGTGGATGATCAGCCCCGTGTTCACCGGCAGACCGACGACCTCGTCGCTCGTGGCCACTTCGCTCTCATACAGGTCGCTGAGATCGTCGCCCGAGATGTCGAGAGACGCGATTCCCGTCCATCCCGAGTCCATCGCCTGCTCGGCCAGGTACTCCTCCGCCGTCAGGCCGAGGGACGCGGCCTTCACGCGCATCGGCAGATCCTTCGACACGACGGTGACCTCGGCGCCGTCCTTCGCGATGTTCATCGCGACAGCGAGGATGCGGCTGTCGTTGCCGCCCGTGCGCATGCCCGAGGGCAGGACCATCTGGTCGGTGTTGTTCAGCTCCACACGGAGAGTCCCGTCGTTGCCGACGGGGACGGGGAAGTCGAGGCGGCCGTGCTCGATCCGGAGCTCGTCGAGATGACGGAGCGCCTGCCGAGCGAAGTACCCGATTTCGGGGTCGTGGCGCTTGCCCTCGAGCTCGGTGATCACCACCACGGGTATCACGACCGAATGCTCCGCGAAGCGGAAGAATGCCCGCGGATCGCTCAGAAGGACAGACGTGTCCAGAACATAGGTGCGCAGATCCTGTTCGGAGACGCTGCTCTCGTCGACGTGACGCTGGTCGAATGGTGCTCGTGCAGTCACAACCCACTCCCGACCCGGGTGTCTCACCCGGCTGTCACGAGTCGACCTGTGGGTCACGAGTCGCAATCCGAAGGCCGACTCGATCGGGCTCCGTGCCCGATGTGATCACCGTACGATGCCCAGCGGCATCCGAGGGTCGTTAACACACCACCAAAATGACAAGTGTGTGAACAAGTTTCACTCTCGTGGTGAGGGTTGTCGGCCCGTGAGCCTTACTGACCGAAACGCCGATCCCGGGCGGAGAAGTCGCGGATGGCCCGGAGGAAGTCGACCTCTCGCAGATCCGGACCCAGCGCCTCCACGAAGTAGAACTCGGAATGAGCGGACTGCCACAGGAGGAAATCGCTGAGGCGCTGCTCGCCCGAGGTGCGGATGACGAGGTCGGGGTCCGCCTGGCCGCCCGTGTACAGATGCTCGCCGATCTGCTCGGGCGTCAGACTGGCTGCGAGCTCCTCGAGAGAACCGCCCGACGCGTCGTGCTTCGCGATGATGCTGCGCACGGCGTCCACGATCTCGCTCCGACCCCCGTACCCCACCGCGAGGTTGACGTGCAGGCCGGTGTGCGAGCGCGTCCGCTCGGTGACCTCGCGCAGAACCTCGGCGAGCTCGGGCGGGAGCCCTTCGGCCCGACCCACGTGCTGGACGCGCCAGTCGGGTTCAAGCGACAGTTCACGGGCGAGCTCGGCGATGATCTCGAGCAGGTCACCCAGTTCGCGGCTGTCACGCTTGAGCAGGTTGTCGTTCGACAGCAGGTACAGCGACACGACGCCGATGCCCAGGTCGTCGCACCACCGCAGGAACTCGTGCATCTTCGCCGCGCCCGCGCGGTGCCCGTGCGCCGCGCTGTCGTAGCCGAGCTGACGCGCCCATCGGCGGTTGCCGTCGATCATCATGGCGACGTGGTGCGGAACGGTCGCGGGCATCCGTCGACGCAATCGCGAGGCGTACAGACGATACAGGGGGCCACGCCCCTCGTTCCTTCGCCTCCGCGCCACCCGCCTACGCTACCGCGCGCAGGGCGGTTCGCCGTTTCGCGTGGGCGGCTTCCACCTGCGGAAAAGGTGAGCATCTCTCCGCGTTCCATCTGCGGCATGGGCGGACGCGTAGGGTTTTCCCGTGACCCCGACGATCCCTGATGACGGTGTGGAGATGCCCCAGCTTCCCCTGCTCGAGGCATCCGCCGTCAGCGCCCAAGACGAGGTCAAGCCGACCTGGCGCGGATGGATCCACGCGGGCACCTTTCCCGTCGCAATCGCGGCCGGCATCGTTCTAATCGTCCTCGCGCACGGCGCCCCGGCCAAGTGGGCATCCGCCGTGTTCGCGGCATCCTCGCTCCTCCTCTTCGGCAACTCAGCGCTCTATCACCGCTTCCACTGGAAGCCGAAGACCAAGGCCGTCCTCAAGCGCATCGACCACGCCAACATCCTGCTGTTGATCGCGGGCACGTACACGCCTCTCGCGGTCCTGGCCCTCGATACCCCGCAGACGGTCCTGCTGCTCTCGATCGTGTGGGGCGGTGCGCTGCTCGGCATCCTGTTCCGCGTGTTCTGGATCAACGCCCCGCGCTGGCTGTACGTGGCGCTGTACCTCGCCCTGGGCTGGGCCGCGGTGATGTACATCGTCGACCTCTTCAAGGCGAATCCCGCGATGATGGTGCTCGTCGTCGTGGGCGGCCTGCTCTACACCGCCGGAGCGATCGTCTACGCGCTCAAGCGGCCGAACCCGTGGCCGGGGCACTTCGGTTTCCACGAGATCTTCCACGTGTGCACCGTGCTGGCGTTCCTGTGCCACTGGACGGCGTGCCTGCTGATCGCTCTCGCTCCGGCGTACCACGGCGGCTGAGCGACCCGCCTGGTCGCGCAGATTCGGACCAGAGCGCCAGAATCGGACGGCATGCCCCAGGCTTTCCGAATTCGGTCGACCTCTCCGATTCTGCGACGCTCCGGATTACGGATGCCGCGGCCTCGAGGCCGCGCTCAGCGGCGGGGAGCGGCGGGGTCGGTGTCGTCGTCGTCCGGTACGGCGGCCGTCCGAGCGGCGCGCGCCTGCTCCTCGGCGTCGAGCTCGGCGTTGACCTCTTCGCGGTAGCGCCCGCGACGGATGCGACGCAGCATGTCCCAGACGAGGAGGAACACCGCGACACCGATGAACGCGATCGCGCCGAAGCCGAACGGTCCGGGCGTGACGAGGGAGTCGTCGGGGGTGTTGGCCGGGGTGGGCGTGGTCGCGAGAGCGACGAGCACGGGAAGCATGGAGTCCTTCGGTCCGGGCGGAAGCGCGTAGCCTGGAACTCCAGCCTAAAGCCCGGAGAGACCATGACGACGCAGGAGATGCTCGATGAGCGCTACGGTCGGCGCACGTCGCCCCGCCGCCGGATCGTGCTGTGGAGCATCGTCGGCGTCGTCGCGCTGACGCTCACCGCGCTGCTCGGGTGGACCACCGTGTCGAACACCCTGCGGTCGGTCACAGCGACCGACACGGGCTTCACCGTCACGGATGCGAGCGCCGTCACGATCTCCTTCCAGTTCACGGCCCCCGTCGGTGAACCCGTGGCGTGCGCGATCGAGGCGCAGGACGAGGACCACGGAACCGTCGGATGGCGGGTGGTCGAATACCCGGCATCCGAAGATCACAGCCGGGCGTTCACCGAAGAGATTCCGACCCTCGCGCTGGCGACCACGGGTTTTGTCAACTCCTGCTGGGTGCCGTAAAATAGCCTCAGATGACGCGCCCCGGCTCGATGCCGGGGCGTTCGACATATACCCCGGCGGCACACGCGATGAACGCCGCTCGCCCTCGACGAAGGAGTAACCGTGTCCAACGACGCTCAGGTGACGTTCCTCACCCAGGACGCCTACGACCGTCTGGCTCAGGAGCTCGAGCACCTCTCGACCACCGGCCGTGAAGAGATCGCGAAGCGCATCGAAGCCGCCCGCGAAGAGGGCGACCTGAAAGAGAACGGCGGCTACCACGCCGCGAAGGACGAGCAGGGCAAGCAGGAGGCGCGTATCCGCACGCTGCAGCAGCTCCTGAAGGACGCCAAGGTCGGCGAGGCGCCCGAGAGCCACGGCGTGGTCGAGTCGGGCACGGTCGTGACCGCCGTCGTCGCTGGCGGCGAAGAGAAGTTCCTGCTCGGCAACCGCGAGATCGCGGCGAACTCCGAGCTCGACGTCTACAGCGAGGCCTCCCCGCTGGGTGCGGCGATCATCGGCCTCAAGGAGGGCGAGAAGGGCTCCTACACCGCCCCCAACGGCAAGGAGATCTCGGTCGAGATCCTCAAGGTCGAGACCTACTCCGGCCAGTAAGCCCCACGATCACGAGCCGCTCCCCCGTTCGGGGTGAGCGGCTCGTGGCGTTTCGGGGTCAGGATGCCACGGCTCCGGGCCGTGCTGCGCGTCAGGGGCGCCTGCGCGCCCACCGTTCGAGACTGGGTGCGTACACGACCCCGAGCCGACGGGGCGGCTCGGGGACCGGCGAGTCAGTCGGGGACGACGGTCGCGATGAAGCCCGCGTCCTCGAGCGTCTTGATCACTAGCGCGCGGTGCTCGGCACCGCGGGTCTCGACGCTCAGCTGCAGGATCACCTCGCTGATCTGCAAGCCCTGCCCGTGACGCGTGTGGAGCACCTCGATGACGTTCGCGCCCACCTGCGCGAGAAGCTCCGAGACGCGCGCGAGCTGGCCGGGACGGTCGGGCAGCGGGATACGCAGCGACATGTATCGACCGGATGCCGAGAGACCGTGCGCCACGACGCGCTGCAGCAGCAGGGGGTCGATGTTCCCGCCGGACAGGATCGTCACGGTGGGGCCGGTCGCCTGGATCTTGCCCGCGAGGATCGCGGCGACGCCCACGGCACCGGCGGGCTCGACGACCTGCTTCGCCCGCTCGAGGAGCACGAGCAGAGCGCGCGCGATGTCGTCCTCGGTGACGGTGACGACCTCGTCGATGTACTGCCGGATGAGTTCGAACGGCAGATCGCCGGGGCGGGCGACCGCGATGCCGTCGGCGATCGTCGGGGTCGTCTCGACCTGCATCGGGTACCCGGCGGCGAGCGACGACGGGTAGGCGGCGGAGTTGTGCGCCTGCACGCCGATGATGCGCACGTGACGGCCTTCGGCCGCGGCGCGGGCCTTGACGGCGGCGGCGACGCCGGCGGCCAGACCGCCTCCACCGATGCCCACGATGATCGTCTCGAGGTCGGGCATGTCTTCGACGAGCTCGAGCCCGAGCGTCCCCTGCCCCACGACGATGTCGCGGTGGTCGAACGGGTGGATCAGTACGGCCCCCGTGCGCTCGGCGAACTCGGCGGCGAGGCGCAGCGGCGTCTCGACGGTGGCGCCCTCGAGGATCACCTCGGCACCGTACCCACGCGTGGCCAAGAGCTTCGGCACGGGGACGCCGAGCGGCATAAAGATCGTGGCCGGGATGCCGAGCTGCTGAGCCGCCAGCGCGACGCCCTGCGCGTGGTTGCCGGCGGAGGCGGCGACAACTCCCCGCGCGCGCTCCTCCGCCGTCAGGCGCGACAGACGGTAGGTGGCGCCGCGGATCTTGAACGAGCCGGTCCGTTGCAGGTTCTCGAGTTTGAGGTTGACGGGAACGCCGAGCAGCTCGGTGAGGTGCAGCGACTCGTCGAGCGGGGTCCGCGTGATGATGCCGCGCAGAGCCTGCGCGGCATCCTCGAACTCGGCCAGGGTGGGAGTGTCGTTCATGATCTCCTTCCGCGCTCGCGCGGGACGGTCTGCCAGATGAGATCGCGGGACGCCAGCGGCTGCCCCTCGTGCTCCCAGGCCTTGGAACTGAGGTACACCGCGACCACGTTGACGAACGCCGCGAGCGGCACGGCGAACAGCGCACCGGCGATCCCACCGATCATGGCGCCTCCGGCGACGACCAGGACGACGGCGAGCGGGTGCACCTTGACCGCCGACCCCATCAGGATCGGCTGGAGGATGTGACTCTCGACCTGCTGCACACCCAGGACGACGATGAGCATGAACAGCGCAATGAGCGGGCCGTTGTAGACGAGCGCGATGAAGACGGCAAGAGCGCCGGTGGCCACGGCTCCGACGAACGGGATGAACGCCCCGAGGAAGACCAATACCCCGATCGGGATGGACAGCGGCACTCCGAGAAGGAAAGCGCCGAGGCCGATACCGATCGCGTCGATCGTCGCGACGAGCAGCTGCGTCCGCGCGTAGCTCTTGACCGTGCGCCAGCCCGCACGACCGGCGCCGTCGACGGCCGGGCGCGCGACGCGCGGGAACAGGCGCGTGGTCCAGCGCCAGATGCCGCCACCGTCGGCGAGCAGGCACAGCAGGATGAAGAGCGTCAGCAGCACCCCGGTGCCGACGTGGCCGAGAGTCGTTCCGATGGCGAGGGCACCCGTCCACAGGAGCTCCGCCTGCTGTTGCAGGAAGGTCCCGGCCTGGGTCAGTCCGTCGTCGATCTGCTGCGCACTGAGGTGCAGGGGGCCGTCGATGAGGTACTGGCGGAACTGTTCGACCGCGAGCACCGTGCGGTTCTGGACCGAGGCGAACTCGCGCGAGATCTGCCAGACCGCGAGCCAGACGAGGCCCGAGATGATCGCGATGGTCCCGAGCACCGTCACGACGATGGCGAGCCACTTGGGCCAGCGGTGACGCTGAAGGAACGAGAACGCCGGCCAGACGAGCGCCGTGATGAGGATCGCGACCAGGAGAGGGATCACCAGCAGCTTCAGCTGGATGACGACCCAGATGACCACGCCGACGGCGGCGGCGATCACGAGCAGCCGCCACGCGTACGCCGTGGTCTGCCGGAGCGCCGGGGGTATCGCAGGCTGAAGATCGCTCGAAACCGTGCGCCGTCGGAGGGCGTCGAAGAACGATCCGCGAGGCTCGGGATCGGGTCCGGTCATCCTGTCAGCCTACCGCCGCGCTCCCTGCGGGATCGCCGTGATGTCGGAGGCTGTGGCTACGGTGAGACGCATGATCACGACGCTCCGCCGCGCCGACGCACGCCGCATCGCCCTGGCCGCCCAGGGCTTTGCCCGCCCTCGCCCCGAGACGGTCGGCACGCGTCAGATCACGGGTGCGCTGCACCGCATGCGCATCCTGCAGATCGACTCGGTCAACGTCTTCTCGCGCTCGCACTACATGCCGCTCTTCGCGCGCCTCGGTGCGTACGACACAACCCTTCTCGACAAGCTCGCGTTCTCGCGCCGGCCGAAATGGGCGGAATCGTGGGCGCACGTGGCATCCCTCGTCCCCGTCGACGACTGGCCGCTGCTGCAGTTCCGTCGCGACGCCCTGCGCGACAAGTACGGCAACGACGACTGGGCGGCTGCCAACCAGCCGCTGTTGCAGTGGCTGCGCGACGAGCTCGCCGCGCGCGGCCCGCTGCGTCCGGCCGAGATCGAGCACGATGCTCGCAGCGGCTCACGGGGGTCGTGGTGGGGCTGGGACGACGTCAAGAACGGCCTCGAGCGGCTGTGGCTCTTCGGCGACGTCGCGATCGCGGGGCGACGGGGGTTCGAGCGGCGGTATGCGCTGGCATCCGATGTCCTCCCTCCGTCCGCGCTCGAGACCACCGTGCCGCGTCAGATGGCCATCGCCGAGCTCGTGCGGCGGGCTGCGGTGGCGTACGGCGTGGCGACGGCCGCCGACCTCGCCGACTACTGGCGCGTCCGCGACCGGCCGGCGGTGATGGCCGCCGTGCACGACCTGGTCGACGCCGGCGAGCTGATCCCCGTGCAGGTGGAGGGGTGGCAGGTGGCTGGGCGACCCGCGAAAGCATGGCTGCACCGGGATGCCGCGCGCCCGCGCCGCCTCGATGCGGCGGCGATCCTCACGCCCTTCGACCCGGTGGTCTGGTTCCGCGACCGCGCGGAGCGGCTGTTCGATTTCGACTATCGCATTGAGATCTACACGCCGGCTCCCCAGCGTCGGTTCGGCTACTACTCGCTCCCGGTGATCGTCGGCGACGACGTCGTGGGTCGCGTCGACCTCAAGGCCGACCGCATGTCCAGCGCCCTCCGCGTGCAGTCGGCGTGGTGGGAGCACGGCGCGCCCCCGGATGCCGCCGAGCGACTCGCGGCCGAGTTGCTCACGGCTGCGCGCTGGCAGGGTCTCGATCGCGTGACCGTTTCCCGATGGGGCGACGCCGCGGATGCCCTGGCGGGCGCGCTCCGCGCAGAACGCCATGAGCATCCCGACGGGCGCTCCACCTGAAACGCGCCCCCTCCGATCCGGAGAGGGCGCGTTCGGTCAGAACTGGACGCGAGGTGGTTCGGCGATGGCCGCGCCGTCGACGACCTCGAAGAACTCCCGCTCGCTGAAGCCGAGCTGCCGGGCGAACAGGTTGTTCGGGAAGACCTTGATCTTCGTGTTGAGCTCGCGGACACCCCCGTTGTAGAAGCGACGCGAGGCCTGGATCTTGTCTTCGGTGTCGACGATCGAGTGCTGCAACTGCAGGAAATTCTGGCTCGCCTGCAACTGCGGGTACGCCTCGGCGACGGCGAACAGCGACTTCAGGGCCTGTTGCATGTGGCCCTCGGCGACGCCGGCCGCCGCGGGACTCTCGGCCGAGAGCGTCTCGGCACGAGCGCGCGTGACGTTCTCGAACACGGCCTTCTCGTGGGCCGCGTACCCCTTCACCGTCTCGATGAGATTCGGGAGCAGGTCGGCGCGGCGCTTCAGCTGGACCGTGATGTCACTCCACGCCTCGTCGACGCGCACGTTCAGCGCGACAAGCGAGTTGTAGGTGGCCCACAGGTAGATGCCGGCGATCACCACGATGCCGACGATCACCAAGACCGGTACGAGCCACTCCCACATAAGTCCCCACACTCCGTTCGGAAGATTGCCCTTCAGTGTAACCGTGGCCCGGGGCACGGAACCGGGGTGTGGCGGGGACTCTCAGCGGATGTGGATCAGGGCCAGTACCCCCGGTGGGACTCGAACCCACACTGAAGCGATTTTAAGTCGCCTGCCTCTGCCATTGGGCTACGGGGGCCCGAGTCTCAACCGTATCGCGGGTGGCCCCGGGTACCGGCATGAGGAACGCCGCGGGGTTCGGGCATGCGCACGGCGGGCCGTTAGGCGGACTTCGGTCGCGACACGCCGGCGCACGACGAGGCCGAGCGGCGCGTCGGCCATGAACTCCGCACGACGGCACCGGATGCCGCGGAGCCGGGGCGTGGCATCCGGAAACGACGAGACCCGACAGTGGCATCGACCCGAAGATTCCGACGCCGCCACAGCGGACCGTCAGGCGGAAACGGGCGACGACACGCCGGCGACGGGCGTGCCGGAGCGGCGCGTCGGCCATGAACTCCGCACGACGGCACCGGATGCCGGAACGCCGGGGACGGCGGCATCCGGAAACGACGAGACCCCCGCACCCGGAAAGGGCACGGGGGTCTCGGGAGGCGACGACTACTTCGCGGAGACGGGCTCGGGCTTCTTCTCGGCCGCGGGCGCCTCGGCGGCCGGGGCCGCCGGGCGGGGGCGAGCCGCGAACTCCTCGAAGGTCGCGCGCGGGTTCTGCACGGCCTCGAGGTTGACGGTCTCGCGACCGTGGACGAAGTTCTGCACCCAATCGCCGATCACGCGGAACTTGCGCTCCCACGTCGGCATGGCCAGGCCGTGGTAACCGCGGTGGGCGAGCCAGGCGATGAAGCCGGTCAGCGCGATCTTGCCCGACTGGAAGGCGCCGTTGTAGAGGCCGAGACCGGCGACGGCACCGAGGTTCTTGTGGAAGTACTGCTTGGGCTCCTCGCCGCGCAGCACCGCCACGATGTTCTTCGCCATGAGCTTGCCCTGGCGGACGGCATGCTGAGCGTTCGGCACGCAGAAGCCGCCGACGCCGCCACCCGAGAGGTCGGGAACGGCCGAAACGTCACCAGCGGCCCAGGCGCCCTCGACGAACTCTTCGTCGGTGCCAACGCGCAGGTCGGGGCGCGTGCGGATGCGACCACGCTCCTCGACGGGGAGGTCGCTGCCGCGAACGACGGTGGGATTGGCCATGACACCGGCGGTCCAGATGATGAGGTCGGTCGGCAGCTGCTCACCCGTGGAGAGCTCGATGACGCCGTCGACGGCACCCTTGACCTGCGTATCGAGGTGCACGAAGGCACCCTTCTTCGCGAGGTCGGCGAGCACCCACTCGCTCGTCTTCTGCGACACCTCGGGCATGATGCGGCCCATGGCCTCGATGAGGTGGAAGTGCGTGTCGTCGAACGACAGCTGGGGGTAGGACTTCAGCAGCGACGACGCGTAGGCACGCAGCTCGGCGAAGACCTCGATGCCGGCGAAGCCGCCGCCGACGACCACGACGGTCAGCAGACGGTCACGCTCGGGACCGGCGGGAAGCACCGACGCCTTGTCGAAGTTCGAGGTCAGGCGGTCGCGGATCGCGACGGCTTCTTCGATCGTCTTGAGGCCGATCGCGTTCTCGGCGATGCCGGGGATCGGGAAGGTGCGCGAGACGGCCCCGGCGGTCACGACGATCTGGTCGTACTCGTGCTGCCAGGTCTCGTCGCCCGCGATGGGGGTGATCGTCGCGGTCTTGGTCGCGTGGTTGATGCCCGTGACCTTGCCCGCGATGACCGTGGTGCGCTTGAGGTGGCGACGGAGGCCGACGACGACGTGGCGCGGCTCGATCTCACCGGCCGCGACCTCGGGGAGGAACGGCTGGTAGGTCATGTAGGGCAGCGGGTCGACGATGGTGACCTCGGCCTCGCCGCGGCTGAGCAGCTTCTCGAGCTTCCACGCGGTGTAGAAACCCGCGTAGCCTCCGCCGACAATGAGGATCCTGGGCACGGTGCTGGTCACGATGGGAGAGACTCCTGGTTTGTGGTGCGGCTCGGCTCGCGATGAATGCGCGCCTTTCGAATTCGCCGGGCAGCAGCACTGACGCCGAGCGCAATCATTATAGCGGCGAGCGTGGCACCCGCGAGCGGCAGCGACCCGTACAGCACGCTATCGCGGGACGGCAGCAGAGGCGAACTCGCGGAGGGCGGCCCCTCGACCGGAGGGAGCGGCGGGATCGAGACGGGCGCGGAAGTGGGTGTCGGGCTCGGCTCGCTGTCGGCGCGGCGGTAGACGCGGATCCAGTCCTCGAGACTGCCGAGCGGGTTCTCCGACACCGAGTCGACATCCGCCGTGACGGCACGCGATGCGTCGACGAGGCCGTATCCGTAGAGGAGGTCGAGCCCGGGTGAGGTGCCCGGGGCCGGCTTCGCGGTGGAGATGAGACGGTTCAGCACGTTGTCGGCATCCATTCCCGGATGCGCGGCACGCACGAGCGCGGCGATGCCCGCCACGATCGGCGCTGCGCCGCTCGTGCCGTTCCATTGCGCGAGCGTGCCGTCGGCCGACACGCCCAGGAGGCGCTCGCTCGGAGCCGAGATGCCGATCGTGATGCCCTGGGTGGACGCGTCGCTGCTCGCGCGTCCGGACGGGTCGACGCCGCCCACCGCGAGCACACCGGGGATGGTCGCGGGTGCGCCCACACGGTCGGTGCCACTCCCCCGGTTGCCGGCGGCGACGACGACGACCACGTCATGGTCGAACGCGTACATGAAAGCGTCGTCCCAGCTGGGATCCCAGTCGAGCGTGTTCGTCGTGAGCGAGAGGTTGATGACGGTCGCTCCATTGTCGACGGCCCACCGCATGGCCTTCGCGATCTGTTCGGTGAAGGGAACGGATGCCGAGGCCCCGAACCCGATCGAGATCGACAGCAGTTCCGCTTCTGGGGCGACACCGATCATCCCGCGGCCGTTCCCGGTGCCGCGAGAAGCCGCGAGAGAGGCGACCCAGCTTCCGTGGTTGGAGTCCACCGCGCCCACCGGAGTGCGGCCATCGGACGAGCCGGCGCCCGACACGTCCGTTCCGCCGGCGACGGCGCCGTTGAACTCGGTCGGCCCGCGTCCGATTCCCGTGTCGATGATGGCGATCGTCTGCCCCGCACCGCGGGTGGTCTTCCACGCATCCCGGATGCCGTACTGATCGAGCCAGTACTCGGAAGCGCGGACGCTGTCGGTGGGGTCTTCGGGCACGGGAGCAGTCGTCGCCCCGCTGAGCATCACCGCGAGGACGAGGGATGCCGCCGCGGCGACGACGCGTCTCATCCTCCGGCTCCGGGCGTCTCGCAGACGCACCGCTCGGGCGACCAGGTTCCCCGGGCGAGGGCGCGGTCGCCGATCGGGTTGACGCCGGGACCGGCGGCGAGGGAATGGCCGGCCAGAGCGTGCAGGCACTTGACGCGCGTCGGCATCCCCCCGGCGGAGATCCCCGCGATCTCGTCGGGCTCGCCGTACGCCGCTCGGTCGCGCAGATAAGCCTCGTGCGCGGCGAGGTACGCGGCGCGCAGGTCGTCGTTCTCGGCGAGCTCGTCCTGGAACTCCTTCATGACGTGCCCGGCCTCGAGCACCGACATCGCGGCCGTCGCCGCTGGATGCGTCAGGTAGTAGAACGTGGGGAACGGGCTGCCGTCGTCGAGCCGTGGAGACGTCGCAACCACGGTGGGGTTGCCGCAGACGCAGCGCGCCGCAATGCCCACGACGCCGCGCGGCACACGGCCGAGCTGCGTCTGCAGAACGGCGAGGTCGGCGTCGGAGGCGGGGGGAAGCTGCGGAGAAGTCATCGCTTCCAGGGTACCCGGCGGTGTTGCCGGCCTGCGGGATAGCGGTGCGGGCTGTGGTTTCGCGTGGTCGCGGCGGCGCGGGGCGCGACGCCGCGCGCCTGGGCCCTCGCATAAACGCCATCCGCTCACGGAAACACGCTGTGCTCGCGTTTCCGTGAGCAGAGAGCGTTTATGCGCGACGATGCCGCCCGCGCGGGCAATCACGGGACGTGGGCGGAGTACCGCGTCCGAGCGTCACGCCACGAGCGCGGGGGCGGCGGCAGGCCCGATCAGGGCGCGGGCGTCGAGTCGGGGGCGGGCGTCGGGTCGGGAACACCGACGGTCGGAACGACCACCTGAGCGGCACCCGCGGACGTGAGCGAGCGCATGAACTGCGACATCCAGTCGGTACGGGTCTGACCGACGTCCTCGCTCACGTCGGGCTGCTCCTGCAGAGCGGTCGAGGCGGGCAGATCGTCGTCGATGAGGTACACGACCTCGCCGGGCATCGTGTAGTACAAGCGCTCGCGCGCTTGGGTCGTGATGTAGGCCGGGTCCGACCACCGCTCGCGCTGGGCCTGCAGGTCGGCGACCTGGGACTGGCTCAGAGCCACCGCGCTCTTCAGCGCCTGGATCTGCTGACGCTGATCCATGTACGTCCCGACCGTGGGGACGAGCACGAACGTCCCGAGAACGACGAGGCCGAGCATGATGACGACGAACCCCGACACGCGGATGCCGCCGAGCCACCCCCGCACGTCGACCCGGCGCTGCGCGGCGACCGGACGCTTCGGCGAGACGGCCTGCGGTCTCGCGGCCGGGGCTTTGGTCCGAGCGGGCTTCGCCGCGGCGGTCTTCGAGGTGGGCGTCTTCGCGCCCTTGGGCTTCGCAGCTTTGCCCGAAGCCGCCTTGCCCTTCGCACCCGAAGGGCCTTCGGATGCCGAGCCCCGGGGAGGCAGTGTCGGTCGGTCCACGGCATCCCCTCTCGTTCTCGCCCGCGTGTTCCTTCAACGGGCCGAGCCGAGTCTACGTCGCCGGTTCACGGTGCCCCGGGGACGCGCCGCGGACGGTCGAGGGTCTCAGCGAACGCGTGAGGATCGCGGAAACGGCGAAGGAGGGGGAGCCTCGCGGCTCCCCCTCCTCACGATGTCAGACGCTCAACCCTTGAAGCGGGGGAACGCCGAGCGGCCGGCGAAGACGGCGGCGTCGCCGAGGTCTTCCTCGATGCGGAGCAGCTGGTTGTACTTCGCGACGCGCTCGCTACGCGCGGGAGCACCGGTCTTGATCTGGCCGGCGTTCACGGCGACCGCGAGGTCGGCGATCGTGGTGTCCTCGGTCTCACCCGAGCGGTGCGACAGCATCGAGGTGTAGCCGGAGCGGGTGGCCAGGGCGATGGCATCCAGGGTCTCGGACAGGGTGCCGATCTGGTTGACCTTCACCAGGAGCGAGTTCGCGACACCGAGGTCGATGCCCTGCTTCAGGCGCTTGGGGTTCGTGACGAAGAGGTCGTCACCGACGAGCTGGACCTTGGAGCCGATGGCATCCGTCAGCTTCTTCCAGCCGTCCCAGTCGTCTTCGGCGAGCGCGTCCTCGATCGTGACGATCGGGAAGTTCGCGACGAGGTCGGCGAAGTAGTCGACCAGGGTGTCAACGCTCCACTCCTTGCCCTCGACGGTGTAGACGCCGTCCTTGTAGAACTCGGTGGCGGCGACGTCGAGGCCGACCGCGATGTCCTTGCCGGGGGTGAAGCCGGCCTTCTCGATCGCGCGGATGAGGAAATCGAGGCCCTCGCGGTTGCTCGGCAGGTCGGGGGCGAAGCCGCCCTCGTCGCCCAGGCCGGTGTTGTAGCCGGCCGACTTCAGCTCGCCCTTGAGGACGTGGTAGACCTCGGTGCCCCAGCGGAGGGACTCGCCGTAGGTGTCGGCGCCGATGGGGGCCAGGAAGAACTCCTGGAAGTCGATGCCGTTGTCGGCGTGCTCGCCACCGTTGATGACGTTGAACAGCGGCACGGGCAGAAGGTGCGCGTTCGGGCCGCCGAGGTAGCGGAACAGGGGCAGGTCGGCGCTGTCGGCGGCGGCCTTGGCGACCGCGAGCGAGACGCCGAGGATGGCGTTGGCGCCGGTACGCGACTTGTTCTCGGTGCCGTCGGTCTCGATGAGGATCTCGTCGATGATGCGCTGCTCGCTGGCTTCGACGCCCTCGATGGCGGGGCCGAGCTCGTCGACGACCGCAGCGACGGCCTTGAGCACGCCCTTGCCGCCGTAACGGCTCTTGTCGCCGTCGCGCAGCTCGTAGGCCTCGAACGCGCCGGTGGACGCGCCGGAGGGGACGGCCGCACGCTGGACGATGCCGTCGTCGAGGAGCACCTCCACCTCGACGGTCGGGTTACCGCGCGAATCCAGGATCTCGCGCGCGTTGACAGCCTCGATAAGTGCCACGAAGGACTCCTCGTTGGTTCTTGGGTGGAAGAGGGCGGAGCGTCGTCGGTCCGCAGTCGAGTCTAGTGATGTCGTTCGGCGGGCGTTGGGTCGGGTTGGGCCGGCCCGCGAGCGCGAGGTGGCTGAGCTCGTCGCAGCCGCCGGTGCACGCGGGTTCCGGTCCCTCCGACAGGCTCAGGGACCTGTGCGCGCTCAGGGACCTCTCGAGCACAGGGACCTCACCGCGCTCGGGGACCCCCTCAGGCTCCGGACCCTGCCACGGGATCCACCACGATCGCCACGGCCACGCCGTCCCAGCCCTTGCGGTCGAGGGTCTGCAACGCCGTGGCGTCGAATCGGGGATCCTGCCCCAGCATCACCAGGCCGGCGCGGGCGCCACGCACCTTGGGATCGGTGGTGGCGGCGTCGGCCGCCTCTCCACCGCGCACGACGTTGTCGAGCACGACGACCGTGCCGGGGCGCCCGAGACGCGCCGCCCAGTCGAGGTAGACGGTGTTCGACTCCTTGTCGGCGTCGATGAAGACGAGGTCGAAGGGCTCCTCGCCCTCCAAGGTGGGGAGGACGTCGGCCCCGCGACCGACGCGGACCTCGACCCGGTCGGAGACCCCGGCGCGATCGAGGTTCGCGCGCGCGATCTCCGCGTTGGCGGGCTCGGCCTCGATCGTGATCACGCGTCCTCCCGCTCCGACCGCCCGGGCGAACCAGATGCTCGAGTAGCCGCCCAGCGTGCCGACCTCGAGGACCCGACGCGCGCCCGCGATGCGGGTCAGGAGGTGAAGGAACTTGGCGTTGACGGGCGCGACCTCGATCGATGGGAGGCCACCGTCGTGCTGCGTCTGGAGCACGGCATCCAGAACGGGGTCGTCACCGACCAGGGTGTCGGTCAGGAACGCGTCGACGTCGTCGTGAGTGGGCACTCCCCCAGCCTGTCGGCGCGCCGGCGGCGGGTCAACGCTCCCCGCGCAGGTGAGCGCGGGTCATCTCGTCGTACTCCTCGTCGGAGAGGTCGTCGAAGCTCTTCGCCTCGACGCGGTCGCTGCGCATCCACCGGATCATGAGGATCACGAGGATCGGGACGTCGGCGAACTCGGCGATGAACCAGATCCAGTCTCCGGCGAGGTGCTGGTCGTGCAGCGTCGAGGGCCACCACGACACCGCACGCGTGGCATCCGGGATCAGGTCGAGCACGTTGTCGTTGAGCCGCATGAGCAAGCCCGGAACCGAGTCGATCAGCAGCTCGACGAACGCGAGAAGGAACTCGATCGCGATGAAGGTGCCCGTGTGCACAGCGCCCAGGGCCATCATCGGCAGCACCATCGCGAGCCCGACGAGCGGCACGACGATGCCGAGCGAGGCCTCGACCACGGGATTCACGCGCAGGATGCCGGCCACCGGCGTGAGGAAGAGGCAGAACACCGCCGCGATGACGACGGTGGCGACCATCGCGTTGCCGAAGATGCGGGTGACGCGGGAGGCGAGAACACGCTCGCGGAGGGCGGAAGGGACGAGGTCGAGGGGACGACCGGCGGCGATTCCCGCGGGCACGGCGAAGATCAGCAGGGCGATGCGCGTCGAGAACGCCCAGCGCAGCTCCGAGGAGTACACGCCCAGGAAGCCGAGCTCGATGACCGCGTAGGGAAGCAGCCCGAGCGCGAAGAAGCCGATCGTGCGGCGGACCGGCCACGGCTCGCCCCCGCGACGCACGCGACGGACGCCGAGGAGATAGGCGACGGATGCCACGAAGAGCACGCCGAGCGTGATCGGATCGGCGCGCCAGGTGGTGAGGAAGACATCGATGGGAGGCGTGGGGAAAAAGTAGGGCCGCGACCTATGGATCGGCCGAGGAGCGGACCGACCCGGGGCCGTGCGAAACTCCTGAGTTTCGCGAGCTCATGCGACGCCTCGCCGCGTGAAATCGGGGGTCGGAACGGCGCGAGCGCGGGACGATCAGGAGTTTCGCCCGGGGCGCGCCGGTTCGGCGAGCGCGGCGAGCACGGCGGGGAGCAACGCGTCGGCCGTGCGGCGGTAGCCGAGGGCGCTGGGGTGGAAGCGGTCGATGCTGAACATCTCGTCGGGACGCTCGGCGAACATCGGCCCCACGGCCTGCGCGAGCGCGACGACGCGCCCTCCGGCGCCGTGGACCGCCGCCGCCTGCGCCGACGCCAACTGTCTCGACGAGCGCGCGGCGAGCGCACGCAGGGGTTGCGGGATCGCTCGCAGCGTCCCCAGGTCGGGGCACGTACCGACGATCACGGGCACGCCGCGCTCCCGCAGCTCGCGGACGATGTCGGCCAGCTGATCTGCCGAGCGTGCCGCGGGGATGCGGTGGGTGACGTCGTTGCCGCCGACAACGATGACCGCCGCGTCCGGCACGTACTCAGCGGGGAGCGACGCGACCTGGGCGGAGAGGGCGGACGTCTCCGACCCCACCACCGCCGCCGTGCGCAGCCGCACCGGCCGACCCGCCTGCCGCGCGATCCCCTTCGCGAGGCGCGCACCGAGCGTGTCGCGCCGGTGGGCGGCTCCGAGACCCGCGGCGATCGAGTCGCCGAGCAGCAACAGCTCGACCGGCTCGCCGGGGTGCTTCTTCCGGCGCCACACGCGATCGGCATCGAGAGCCTGCTCACCGAGCGGTTTGCCGATGCGGCGTCGGGCGACCGCCGCCTGGCGGATGAGGAGCGTCCGCAGACCGACGGCACCCGCCCCGGCGAGCGCCACGACGGAGGCCGCGGCCAGGGTCACCGGTCGACGCGTGCGCATCCTCCGATGACACCGGCCTGCGGTGAACGGCGGGTGGCCGCGCCGTGACGGGAGGGCGACGGTGGACTCCCGGCAGCCGCGGGGCTCGGGCCCGTGCGGCGGCGCCGTGACGAACGGGCTCCCGGCATCCGCGGGGCTCGCACCGCCGTGCTGCGGCGGCCGGCCGCCGGATGCCCCACCGTGACCGACGGGCTCCCGGCATCCGGACGGCTCACACCTCCGCGCGGCGGCTCCGCGCACGGAGGGCGACCGCCAGGGCGAGGACCGCCACGGCGAGCGCGATGTCGAGGGCGAGGCCCGCGAGCAGCTCAGCCCTGCCGGCGACCCCGGTCAGGGTGATGACACCCCCGATCACGATGACGCCGAACGACAGGGCCAGTTGCTGGGCGGTGCTGAACATTCCGCCCGACAGCCCGGCGGCCTCGACGGGGACCTCGCGCACCACGAGCTGCGTGAGGGGCGAGAAGATGAGCGCTTGACCAGCGCCGAGCACGAGGAGCGCGGGCTGCAGCCACAGCCCGATCTCACTGCCCCACGCGAGCGCGAGGGTCACGGCCATCGCCACCAGGGCGACGATCTGCAGCGAGACGCCGAGGATCAGCGTGGAGTCGCCGAGTCGGCTCTGGATACGCGCGACGGCCAGCGAGACGCCCGCGAAGACGACCGCGAACGGCAGCAGCGCCAGGCCGGCCTGGAGGGAAGTCAGTCCGCCCGTCTCGACCGCGCGCGGGAAGACGTAGAGCAGAGCGGAGTACCCGGCGAAGAAGAGGCCGGCCGCGATCAGGCCGAGCTGCAGGGGCCGGAGGCGCAGGACACTCGGCGGCAGGAGCGGCACCCGCCCGGAGCGTTCGATCGCGTTCTGGTGCTTCCACATCGCCACGAGCGACACCGCCGCGATGACGAGGGCGACACCGACCGGCCACGACCAGTTCCACGCCGGACCGAAGGTCAGGGCGAGGGAGGCGGCCAGGATGCCGAGTCCCAGCGCCGCGGTGCCGACCAGGTCGATCGCGACGACCTCGTGTGCGCGGGACCGCGGCGCCAGCGGCGCGAACGCGATCGCCGCGACGGCGATGAGCGCGACGACGACGAACACCGCGCGCCACCCCTCGACCGGGCCGAAGGAGAGCGCGGCGAGCGCCCCGCCGGCGACCTGGCCGACGGCGGCACCAATTCCGCCGCTCGCCCCGAACGCGGCGATCGCGCGGGTTCGGGCGGGTCCTTGCGACGTGGCCTGGATCGTGGCGAGCACCTGGGGTGTGCACAGGGCCGCGCCCACACCCTGCACGATGCGGGCAGCGATGAGCGTCTCGATCGAGGGCGCGAGGGCGCACGCGATCGCCGAGACGAGGAAGAGTCCCATGCCGACGACGTACAGGCGGTGGCGCCCGAATCGGTCGCCGAGCCGGCCCCCGAGGATGAGGAGCACCGCGAAAGGGATGCCGTATCCCGCGATGACGAGCTCGAGAGCGACGTCGCCCGCCCCGAAGCGCTCGCGCAGCGTCGGCAGGATCACGGTGACCGCGTTGAAGGCGAACGTTCCCACGCCCGGCCCGAGGAGGAACCCGAGGTAGCGCCAGGTGGGAACGTCGGCGAAGGCTCCCGGACGGATCGGCACGGGAGCCGTGCCGGTGGCGGGGTGTGCGGAAGTGGTCATGGTGCCAGCATGGAGACCGCGGCATCCTGGTACCAGGAGTGCACTCATCCTGGTACTGGCACCACTCCCCTGCGGCGATTCGGCGCCGGCGGACCGCCCTATGATCACCGGAGAAGGAGGATGCCGTGACCCGATCCGATGACGCCCGCGCCGAGTTCGCGGGGTTCCTGCGCAGTAGGCGCGCGCGTCTTCGCCCCGCAGACGTGGGGCTGCCCGAGGGCACGCGGCGCCGTGTCGCAGGGCTCCGCCGTGAAGAGGTCGCCCAGCTCGCCGGTGTCGGGCTCACCTGGTACACCTGGCTCGAGCAGGGCCGGCCGATCGCGGCATCCAGCCAGGTCGTCGCAGCCATCGCGCGCGCACTCCGCCTGAGCGACGACGAGCGCGACCACCTGTTCGCCCTCGCCGATCTCCCTGTACCCGACCGAGGGGCGCGCCTGTGCGTGGGAGCGACGCACCTCGACCTGCTCGAGAAGCTGCTCCCCTACCCCGCGGCAGTCCAGACCGCGCGCTTCGACATCCGCGCGTACAACCGCTCGTACCGCTACCTGTTCGACGACCTCGACGAGATGCCCGCGGAGCGACGCAATTGCGCCGTGTTGCTGTTCACCGACTCCGTGTGGCAACGCGCGCACGTCGACCTCGACCACGCCCAACGGCGGATCGCCGCGCGCCTGCGCGCAGCGTACGGACGGCACCACGAGGAGCCGTCCTGGCAGCGCTTCGTCGCCGAGCTCGAAGAGGAGTCACCGCGGTTCGCCGAGCTCTGGCGTCTGGGCGACGTGGGCGGCGAGCGCAATGCCGTCAAGCACCTCGTGCACGCGCGTGTCGGCGAGCTGAACCTCGAGATGTCGAGCCTGTGGATCGACGACGGCCTCGGCTCTCGGGTGGTCTGGTTCTCACCCCGGGATGCCGATACGGCGGCGCGTCTGGAACGCCTCGCGGCCGAGAACCCGACGGAGGCGTTGATCAGCGCGGTCGCTTAGCCCCGTCCGCGCGTGCTCTCAGTTCAGCGGGCGAAGCTCCAGAGACTCGGCCGTGGTGTCCACCCCGACGCTCGCGAACGACGCATACCCGTCGGCGGCGGAGCGCTCGAGCAGCGCCTTCATGTTCTTCGCCCGCTGCTCGACGCGCACGCGCACGCCCTGGGCGATCAGCGCCGTCTTGAGCGCGAGCAGGGTGGAGAGCGGCACGTCTCGGTCGTGCACGAGGACGACGGATCGCTCGCCGGTGTCCGCGGCATCCTGAAGCAGATCGACGATGCGCTCGAAGCCGATCGAGAACCCGACCGCCGGGACGTCCTGACCGAGGAAGCGCCCGATCATGCCGTCATAGCGACCGCCGCCGCCGAGCGAGTAGTCGACGCTCGGGTGGGCGAGCTCGAAGATCGTGCCGGTGTAGTAGCCCATGCCGCGAACGAGGAAGGGGTCGAACACGAGAGGGGCGTCGGCGCCCCGGGCGGCAGCAACCGTCTCGCCGAGGGCGACGAGGTGCGCGATGACCTCGTCCGGGATGCCCGTCGGCAGGGCCGCGCGGATGCCGGCCTCGTCGAATGACGGGGCGCTCGAAGGGCGGTCGAGGTAGGCCGCGAGAGCATCGACGGCGCCCGTGGTCGCACCTCGATCGCGCAGCTCGGCGACGACGCCGGACGGCCCGATCTTGTCGAGCTTGTCGATCGTGATGAGCACGCCCGGACGCTCCTCGACGACGAAGCCGAACACGTCGAGCATCGCGTCGAGCACGCGGCGGTCGTTCACGCGGATCGACCCGCCCTCGAGTCCCAGGGCGTCGAGCACGTCGAGGCTCGCGGTCATCAGCTCGGCTTCGGCGCGTGCCGAAGCGTCGCCGATGATGTCGATGTCGCACTGCATGAACTGGCGGTAGCGCCCCTTCTGCGGCCGCTCGGCCCGCCAGACGGGCGCCATCTGGATCGCGCGGAACACCGTCGGCAGCTGAGCGCGGTTCGTGGCGTAGAACCGCGCGAGCGGGACGGTCAGGTCGTAGCGCAGGCCGAGGTCGGTGAGGGCTGCGGGGTCGTCGGCCGCGGCGCGGATCGCCTCGGCATTCATTCCCCGTTTGAGGATGCTGAACGACAGCTTCTCGTTGTCGCCGCCGAGCCCCGCGTGCAAACGCGAGTACTCCTCCATGACGGGGGTCTCGATCTCGTCGAAGCCGTGAGCGCGGTAACGCTCACGGATGACGGCGAGCACGCGCTCGCGACGGGCCTTGTCGGCGGGGAGGAAGTCGCGCATGCCGCGCGGCGGGTTCACGGATGCCACGGGTCCATTGTTCCAGGCTCCCGCCGGTGGCCCGGCTCAGGCTCGTCCACGCGGGGGCGATCAGGGCTACTCGGCGGCGCGCACGTCGGCGCGCAGCGCGCGCAGACGTTCGCGCAGGGCACGCTCGGCATCCCACCCGCGCTCACGCCCGAGCTGCACCAGAGCCAGCAGGGCATCACCCAGCTCGGCTTCGGAGGCCGGATCGGCGAGACGGTGGTGCGGAGCGGACACGCCCACCTGCTCCGCCTTGCCCATCATCTTCTGCGCCAGGGCGAGCGACGGCATGTGGTCGCTGACGCCGTCCAGCACGCTGGTGCGGTCGCTCTTCTCGGCGGCCTTCGCCGCGTTCCAGTGCACGAGCACCTCTTCGGGGGTGGAGGCCACGGCATCCGCGAACACGTGAGGATGCCGTCGCACCATCTTCTCGGTCAGCCCGCGAGCGACGTCGTCGATGTCGAACGGATCGTCGGGGTCGCCCGCGGCGATCTCGGCGTGGAAGAGCACCTGCCAGAGCAGGTCCCCGAGCTCCTCACGCAGGTCGGCGCGCGTGCCCGACTCGACGGCGTCGATGACCTCGGCGCTCTCCTCCACGAGATACGGGACGAGATCGCGGTGGTCGATCGTCCGCGTCCATGCGCAGCGCTCGCGCACGGTTCGCATGGTGTCGGCGGCCTGGCGCAGCGCGTCGTCGGTCACGGCGTCTCCCTCCCCGGCGGCGAGAACGCCGCTGTCCCGAGTATGCCCCGCTCGAGCATGCGGCGGACCGACAACGGACCGAACTCCGGAAGATCTCGGATGCCACGCGACGGCGACCGCAAAAACCCGCGGCATCCGTGCGTCGAGCGGCGAAAAGTCCGGAGTTCGACACGGCGGCGATGAACCGGACGTGTACCACTGTGTCCGCGCGTCATCTGCTCGACACGGGACGCCGATAATCTGGGGCGTGTGCGAGAACTGACCCCGACCGAGGCCATCGACCTCGTGGGCCGCTTCGAAGCCGGCCAGGAGCTGCCCGAACAGATGCGCGCCGACGTGCGCCTGCTCGGATCGCTCTTGGGCCGTGTGCTTCAGGAGAGCGGCTCCCCCGGACTGTACGACGACGTCGAGCGGCTGCGCACGGCGACGATCCAGGCCTACACGGACGAGACGCCCGAGGCGTTCGAGCGGGCCGCGGCGATCGCCGACGGCTTCTCGATCGAGCGGGCCGACGAGGTGGCCCGTGCCTTCACGGCGTACTTCCACCTCGTCAACCTCGTCGAGGAGCACCAGCGCGTGCGCATCCTGCGCGAGCGCGGCGACCGTCCCTCGCGCTCGGGCACGCCCGACACGATCGCGACAGCGTTCGAACGCCTGTCGGAAGAGGTCGGGGCGGACACCGCCCTCGCTCGCCTGCAGGCCCTGCGCTTCCACCCGGTCTTCACGGCGCACCCCACCGAGGCCCGCCGCCGCGCGATCTCGACCAGCATCCGTCGCCTCTCGGAGCTGCTGTCCGAGCACGACGCCGCCGCCGAGGGCGGCACCGAGAGCCGCCGTGCCGAGCGGCGCATGCTCGAAGAGATCGACACGCTCTGGCGCACCGCTCCCCTGCGCCGCGAGAAACCGTCACCGGTCGATGAGGTCCGCTCGGTCATGTCGGTGTTCGACGAGACCCTCTACACCGCGGTCCCGCGCGTGTACCGCCGCATCGACGACATCCTGCAGGGCGAGAACGCCGGATCGCGCGCGCCGATCGTGAAGCCGTTCGTGCGCGTCGGATCGTGGGTCGGCGGCGACCGTGACGGCAACCCGTTCGTCACGGCATCCGTCACCCGCAAAGCTGCCGCGATCGCGAGCGAGCACGTGCTCCTCGGCCTCGAGCGCACGACGCAGCGCGTGGGGCGCGGTCTGACCCTGGATGCCGAGACCACGCCGCCCAGCGACGCGCTGGTCGCCCTGTGGCACCGCCTGCGCGCCGCCGACGAGGACGCGGCGAAGGAGATCGCCGAGCGGTCGCCGGACGAACCGCACCGGCGCATCATGCTGCTCCTGGCGCGCAAGATCGCCGCGACCCGCACGCGCAACGCCGACCTCGCGTACCGTGACCCCGAGCACCTCCTCGCCGACCTGCGCGTCGTGCAGGACTCGCTCGTCGCCGCGGGCGCCGCACGTCAGGCGTACGGGGCGCTTCAGCGTCTGGTCTGGCAGGTCGAGACGTACGGCTTCCACCTGACCGAGCTCGAGGTGCGCCAGCACTCCGCCGTTCACCGCAAGGTGCTCGACGAACTGCGCGCGGGCGGCGAGCGCAGCGAGCAGACCGACGAGGTGCTCGAGGTCTTCCGCTCGATCGCCTACGTGCAGGAGCGCTTCGGCCCCCGCGCGGCCGGTCGCTACATCGTGTCGTTCACGCAGTCGGCCGAAGACCTCGCGAACGTCCACGAGCTGGCCTCCTACGCGATGGGCCCGGGCGAGGCACTGCCCGTGCTCGACGTCATCCCGCTGTTCGAGACGTTCGCCGACCTGCAGGCGGCGCCCGGCATCCTCGCCGAGATCGTCACGCACCCCTCCTTCGTCAGCCGACTGGATGCCACCGGCCGACGCCTCGAGGTCATGCTGGGCTACTCCGACTCGTCGAAGGACGTCGGGCCGGTCGCCGCGAACCTCGCCCTGTACGAGGCGCAGGCGAAGATCTCGACGTGGGCCGAGGCCGAGGGCATCGAGCTCACGCTCTTCCACGGCCGCGGTGGCGCGCTCGGTCGCGGCGGTGGACCCGCCAACTCGGCGATCCTCGCGCAGCCGCCGCACTCGGTCGACGGCCGCTTCAAGCTCACCGAGCAGGGCGAGGTCATCTTCGCCCGCTACGGCGACCCCGACATCGCGATGCGCCACATCGACCAGGTCGCGGCGGCCGTGCTCACGGCATCCTCTCCCTCGATCGAGCGCCGCAACCGCGGGGCCGCCGAGGCATTCGCCGATGTCGCGAAGACCATGGACGTCGCCTCGCGGGAGCGCTTCTTCGCGCTCGTGAAGGCGCCGGGCTTCGCGCCGTGGTTCGCCACGGTCACCCCGATGGAAGAGCTGGGTCACCTCGCGCTCGGCTCCCGCCCCGCGCGTCGGGGCCTGTCGGTCGAGTCGCTCGAGGACCTTCGCGCGATCCCGTGGGTCTTCTCGTGGACGCAGGCCCGCATCAACCTCGCCGGGTGGTTCGGCCTGGGCACCGCGCTCGACGCCGTGGGCGACCAGCAGCGCCTGCGCGACGCGTACGAGCAGTGGCCGCTGTTCCGCACGATGATCGACAACGTCGCGATGAGCCTCGCGAAGGCCGACGAGCGCATCGCCCGCCGCTACCTCGCGCTCGGCGACCGCGACGACCTGGCGCAGCTCGTGATGGACGAGATGCTCCTCACCCGCTCGTGGGTCGAGCGCATCACCGGCGGTGGTCTGCTCGGCAACAAGCCCGTGCTGCAGCGCGCGGTGAAGATGCGCAGCCCCTACGTCGACGCCCTGTCTCTGCTGCAGTTGCGCGCGCTGCGCGCGCTCCGCGACGCCTCGACCGAGTCCGAGACCCCGGATGCCGAGCACCAGCGCCTCCTGCTGCTGTCGGTGAGCGGTGTGGCGGCGGGTCTGCAGAACACCGGCTGAGCGGCATCCGCTCGATCCTCGGCGCGCCGGCTCCCCTCGTGGGGGTCGGCGCGCCGCTGTGCGGGGTGGGCATCGTGCCGTCAGGCGGAGGTCGGCCCCGACACACCGCCACGACCATTCTCGCACCGGCGTGTCGCCCCTGAACTCCGCGGGACGGCACACCCCGGGGTCCCCGTACCGTCACGCGGAGATCGGCCCCGACACACCGCCACGACCACCACCGAACCGGCGTGTCGCCCGCCAACTCCGCACGACGGCACACCCGGGCAGGTCGGCCTCAGTCGAGGCGACGGTCGCCGAGGTGGCGCGCGAGGCTGCGGCCGTACCGCTCGGTCAGTTGCACCATCAGGTCGGGGGTCTCGCGGTCGAGGCCGAAGACGTAGCCGGGGAAGTCGAGCTCTTTCTGCGCCGCCCAGATCTCGTCGTGCCGGTCCGGCGACAGGATCTGGAGCGGATCACCAACGGCGACCCATCCGATCGGCACCACCGTCTCGGCGGGGAGGACGGTGCGCAGGTGGACCACCGCGTTGATGCGCACCTCGCTGCGGTCGCCGATCTCCGCACCGTTGAACACGCGCGTCCCCGTCGCGAGGAACACCTCCTCGCCCACATCGGCGCCGGCGACGCTCGCCATCGGGCCGACCAGGGAGTGCGCCCCCACGTGCACGGGATGGGTCGAACTGGCCCGCACGAGGGCGTTCTCCATCACGATGACGTTCTCGCCCAGCACGATGGGACTGCCCTCGGACGTGAGAACAGCGCCGTGGAGCACCTGGCATCCGGCGCCGATCGTGACGTCACCGCTGATGACGGCCGTGGGCGCGACCACCGCGTCGGGATGGATGCGGGGCTCGGCCCCGAGGTGAGCGAAGCGCATGCGGTCAGCGTAGACCCGCGGGCGGCGGACGTCAGCCGATCAGCAGGACGGCCTCGCGGAGGCCGAACGCGAGGACGAACCCGACCGCGATCGACAGGTGCGCGCGGCGCGTCGCGAGGAGCAGGATGCCGGTGGCCAGGGCCCCGAGCGCGGCGGCGACGCCGTACACGCTCTGGGTGAGAAGCACGGGCGTGTGCCCGAGGAGCACGTCACGCACGACCCCGCCGCCGGTCGCCGCGACCACTCCGACCGCTACGACCACCCAGAGGCTCGCCCCGTGAGCCGAGGCCTTCTGCGCCCCGATCACGGCGAACAGGGCGAGGCCGACGCCGTCGAGGGTGAGGATCACCGTCGACGGGACTTCGTCGACAAGCGCCAGAAGCACGAAGGTGGCGACGGACGCGCCGAGAGCGACGACGATGCGGCTCGACGATCGAAGGGCGGCCGGCGGAAGATCTCCCAGGAGCACGTCGCGCAGGATGCCACCGACCACCGCGGTCACGAAACCGACGACGAGCACGCCGAGAAGGTCGAAACCCGCGTGCGCGGCGAGAGCGGCCCCCTCGACGCCGCGCACGGCCGTCGCGAGGAGGTCGAGAGTCGCGAACGCTCGGGCACCGAGCGAGGGCCGTCCGGAAAGGGGGCGAACCGACGTCACGTGATCCTCGGGAGGGACCAGCCCCAGATGACCGCGCCCAGCCGGAGCGCGAGAGCCACCGCGAAGCCGATCGCCAGCGAGAGCCGGGGACGTCGGGTCGCCCTGAGCAGGATGCCGGTGACGACGGCGCCCGCGGCGGCGGCGGTGCCGTAGATGCTCTCCGACAGAACGTACGGGGTCCTCGCCAGCAGCACGTCGCGGATGACGCCTCCACCGGTCGCCGCGAGGGTTCCGAGGATCGTCACGACCCAGAGGTTCGCTCCGGATGCCGAGGCCTTCTGCGCCCCGGTGACGGCGAAGAGGGCGAGGCCGATGGCATCCAGGATCTGCAGGGGCAGAACCGGGAACGCGTCGACGACCTCGATGAACACGAACGCGACCAGCGCACCGGTCAGGCCCGCGACGATGCGACTGGGAGTACGCAGCGCGGCGGGCGGAAGGTCGCCGAGGAGGACGTCCCGGAGCACTCCGCCCGCGAGCGCCACGATGAGACCCACCACGACGACGCCCAACAGATCGAAACCCGCGTGCGCGGCGGCCGCGGCACCCTCCAGACCGAACAGCGCCGTCGCCGCGATGTCGAGCGCATCGAACGCTCGGGCGCCGACCGTCGGGCGGAGGGCGTCCGAGCGGCGGGGCGCGAGGTCGTTCATGCGCTCATTCTGGCAGTGGCGCGGCAGGTGCCGGATTCGCCCTCCGGCGGCAGGACTCGGATGCGGCGCCGGCCGCGGAGGGAACGTGTCTCAGAGCGGTTCGCTGACGGCGCGCGCGGCGCGCTGCCCCACGACGCCCGCGCGCACCGAGAAGCCGATCAGCGCGGCGATCCCGGCGAGGACCACGACGGCGATCGCGGGCTCGCGCGCCGCTGCGGGCAGCGCCAACGCCGCCCAGGGCAGCAC
>NZ_LDRU01000102.1 GCF_001476285.1 Microbacterium testaceum
GCATCCGGTCTCTTCTCGTTTGCGGGTCTCAGTACTCGCGGTCGATGAGCTGCGGGGGAACCTGATCGGCGGCCGACTCGTCGACGAAGAACGCGGTGCGACGACGACCCTTGGCTCCCGCGGCGGGAACGCTCTGGTAGCTCGCACCGGCGAGGGCGAGACCGAGCGCGGCGGCCTTGTCGGCTCCGGCGATGACCATCCACACGCGCTTCGACGAGTTGATGACCGGTCGCGTGAGGGACACGCGGTCGCTCGGGGGCTTGGGGGAGTCCCGCACGGGGACCGTTGCGCGATCGGTCACCGAGATCTCGGAGCGGTCGGGGAAGAGCGACGCGATGTGCGCGTCCGGCCCCACACCGAGGAAGCAGATGTCGAACGACGGCCACGGACCCGTCTCGCTGCGGTCGGAGGGCGCGAACTGCGCGAGCTCGTCCGCGTACGCGATGGCGGCGGCATCCAGGTCGAGACCCTCGTCCGACGACGCGACGGCGTGGATGTTCGCGGCGGGGATGTCGAGCCCGTCGAGGAACGCCTCGCGCGCCTGCTTCTCGTTGCGGTCGTCGGAGTCGCGCGGCACGAAGCGCTCGTCACCGAACCAGAAGTGAACGAGCGACCAGTCGATCTCGGCGATGCGGGGGTCGCGCGCGGCGGTGCGCAGGACCGCGCCGCCCATCGTTCCGCCCGTGAGGCACACGTGCATGCGCTTCCCCTCGGCGACACGCTTGACGATGCGGTTCACGAACCGCGTCGCGACGTACTCGGCCAGGGTGTCGGGGTCGCGCTTGATGATGACGCGCTTCGACGCACCGTTCTCGCTCATGCGTCGCTCCGCTCGTCCGCGGTGCGCAGAAGGTGCGCGCACTCGGTGATGACGCGGCCGTAGAGTACGTCGGGGTCGAGGCGACGAAGCTCCTCGGCGAGGCACTCGCGCAGCGTCCGGCGGGGGAACGCGAGGTCGTGCGTGGGCTGTCCCGGCTGGGTCAGCACCGCGACCGCAGGCTCGGGCCGTTCGAGGAGGGTGTCGCCGCTCTCACGGGTCAGGCGCACCGACTTGATGCCGGTGGCCCACTCATCCGGCGACAGGTAGGTGTAGTCGACGGGCGCTTCCAGCTTGAGGCCGAGCCACGCGGCGAGCAGGGCCGTCGACGGGGAGTCCGTCGCGCCCTTGACCTCAATGGCCGTGACCGGCTCGTACGGCGGCTGATCGAGGACCGCCGCGAGCTGCTCGCGCCAGCGCGTAAGGCGCGTCCAGGCGAAATCGGTGTCTCCGGGGGCGTAATGCTCGCCCAAGCGGGCGACCCACGCGGCCGGGTCCTCCTGAGAGGACGCGTCCGTGATGCGGCGCTGAGCGATCCGGCCGATCGCCGACTTCGAGGGGTTCTCGGGCGCGTCGGCCGGCCACCAGGCGACCACGGGCGCATCCGGGAGGAGGAGACCCGTGACCAGGCTCTCGGCGTTGGAGCCCGCGGCGCCGTGGGCGCGCAGCACCACGACCTCGCTCGCCCCGGCGTCCCCGCCGACGCGGATCTGGGCGTCCAGACGGGGAGCCTCGTCTTCGTCGCCGAAGAGCACGGCGATGACGCGCATCGGGTGCTCGCGCGAGGCGTCGTTCGCGGCCTCGATGACCTCTTCCTCGGCGCCGTGGTGCGTGACGATGATAAGGGTCAGGACGCGACCGAGAGCGACGGCTCCGCCTTCTTCGCGGACGCTGACGAGCTTCTTCGAGATCGCGCTGACGGTGGTGTCGGGCAGGTCGATGATCACGGGCGCCTCCAGGTGCGGCCGTCGCGGGCGAGGAGCTCGTCGGCGGATGCCGGGCCCCACGATCCGGGCGAATACTGTTCCAGCGGACCGCCCTGGGCGGCCCAGAACTCCTCGATCGGGTCGAGGATCTTCCAGCTGAGCTCGACCTCCTCGTGGCGGGGGAAGAGCGGCGGGTCACCCAGAAGGACGTCGAGGATGAGTCGCTCGTACGCTTCGGGGCTCGCCTCGGTGAAGGCGTGGCCGTAGCCGAAGTCCATCGTGACGTCGCGCACCTGGGTGCCGTCGCCGGGGACCTTGGAGCCGAACCGGATCGTGACGCCCTCGTCGGGCTGGACGCGGATGACGAGCGCGTTCTGCCCCAGTTCCTGCGTCTGACTGCGCGAGAACAGCTGCTGCGGCGCGCGCTTGAAGACGACGGCGACCTCGGTGACGCGGCGGCCGAGACGCTTCCCGCTTCGGACGTAGAACGGCACGCCCGACCAACGGCGGGTGTTGATCTCGAGCTTGATCGCGGCGTACGTCTCGGTCACGGACTCGGGGTTCATACCGTCTTCCTCGAGGAAGCCGAGAACCTCTTCGCCGCCCTGCCAGCCACCCGCGTACTGGCCGCGAGCGGTCGCCTCGGCGAGGTTCTCCGGGAGGCGGACGGCGGCGAGCACCTTCTCCTTCTCGGCACGCAGGTCGGCGGCGTTGAAGCTGATGGGCTCCTCCATCGCCGTGAGGGCGAGCAGCTGCAGGAGGTGGTTCTGGATGACGTCGCGAGCGGCGCCGATCCCGTCGTAATAGCCGGCACGCCCACCCACGCCGATGTCTTCGGCCATGGTGATCTGCACGTGATCGACGTAGTTGCGGTTCCAGATGGGCTCGTAGAGCTCGTTCGCGAAGCGCAGCGCGAGGATGTTCTGGACCGTCTCCTTGCCGAGGTAGTGGTCGATCCGGAAGATCGAGTCCGCCGGGAAAGCGCTCTCGACGACTTCGTTCAGCGCGCGTGCCGAGGCGAGGTCGTGGCCGAAGGGCTTCTCGATGACGACACGTCGCCACCCGCTCGTCTTGTCGGCGTCTCCGCCGACGAGGCCCGAGGCCTTGAGCTGCGTGGTGACGAGCGGGAACGCCTTCGGGGGGATCGACAGGTAGTAGGCGTGGTTGCCCATCGTCCCGCGCTCCACGTCGAGACGATCGACGGTCTCGCGCAGGCGCTGGAACGCCGCCGGATCGTCGAACTCGCCCTGGACGAACCGGATGCCCTCGAGGAGCTCCTTCCAGGTCTCTTCGCGGAATTCGGTGCGGGCGTACTGTTTGACCGACTCGTAGACGACCTTCGCGAAGTCCTGGTCTTCCCAGTCCCGGCGCGCGAAGCCCACGAGAGCGAAGCCCGGCGGCAGAAGCCCGCGGTTGGCGAGGTCGTAGACCGCCGGCATGAGCTTCTTGCGCGACAGGTCTCCCGTCACGCCGAAGATGACGAGTGCGCTGGGGCCGGCGATCCGGCTCAGCCGGCGATCCTCAGGATCGCGAAGGGGGTTATGGCCCGGGGTGATCTCTACGACCATGCTCTACTGTGCCGCCTCGAAGAGTGAAAGAACGTCGATCTGCGGGTCTGTCAGCGTCAGCGTGACGACGGGGCGGCCGTGGCCCTCCGCCAGCACGCTCGCGTCACCCGCAGCCTGTGCCTGGATGAGCTCACTGAACGTGAACGGGCGCCCCGGGATCTCGAGGTCGACGTCGGTGCGTTCGGTGATCTGGAGGAAGACGCCGTTGGCCGGCCCTCCCTTGTGGTACTGCCCCGTCGAATGCAGGAACCGCGGCCCCCACCCGAAGGTCGTCGGGCGTCCCGCATCGGCGGCGACCAGTTCGCGCAGTCCGTGGAGCTGCGGAACGTCGAGTCGGTTCACGTACGCCTGGATGCTGACATAGCCGTCGGCGGGAACCGTGGCCCACAGCGCCTCGAGGACGCCCGCGACGGTTCCGCTCGCGGCCAACGCGGGGTCGGAGACGCGCACCTCGACACCGTCGACGACGAACGCCGGGGGAGTGGGTGCGGGTCGCGCGTCGAGCAGACCGCGCGTGGCGACCTTCGCCGACTCGACGTCGGGCTGGTCGAACGGGTCGATGCCGAGCATGCGGCCGGCGATCGCCGTCGCGTACTCCCACACGACGAACTGCGCGCCGAGCGAACCGCTGACGAGGATCTCGCCGTGATGATGCTCGAACAGGTGCAGCTTGTGGGCGTCGTCGACGAAACGCGCGACCTGCAGGTCTTCGGGAGTCGACTCGACCTCGGGAGACACCGGGAGCAGCACGACCGGAAGGATGCCGGTTCCCTGCTTGCCGGTGGACTCGGCGATCAGCTGCTCGATCCAGTCCGGCAGGCCGGGGAGGTGAGCGTCGTCCATCACGAGGCCGAGCTTGTCGCGGCGGTGCTCGCCGCCGCCCGCGATCGCCGCGGCCAGCACGAGCGCCGGGTTCTCGGGGGAGTCGATCGCGACCTCGAGGAGGGTGGCATCCGCCTCGTTCAGGAGATCTTCGATGTCGACGCCCGCGAGACCCGCCGGGACCAGACCGAAGGCCGTGAGGGCCGAATAGCGACCGCCCACCGTGGGGTCTGCCGTGAAGACACGGTAGCCGTCGGCACGAGCGGCCTGCTCGAGCGGGGAGCCGGGGTCGGTGACCACGACGATGCGCTCGGCGGGGTCGATGCCGAGGTCGCGGTAGGCGGCCTCGAATGCCCGCTTGGCGGAGTCGGTCTCGATCGTGGACCCCGACTTGCTCGAGACCACGAGGAGCGTCTGCGCGAGCCCGCCCGCTTCAGCGTCGCCGTCGATCGCGGCGAGCACCTGTCCGGGGGCGGTCGAGTCGAGGATCACCAGCGGGACGCCGGCGGACTGGGCGATGACCTCCGGCGCAAGCGACGAGCCGCCCATGCCGGCCAGCACGACGCGGGTCACGCCCTGCGCGACGAACTCGTCGCGCAGGGCGGTGATCTCGGGGACGAGCGGGCGCGAGACGGAGACCGCCTGCACCCATCCGAGCCGGCGAGAGGCCTCGTCCTCGGCAGCCGGGCCCCACAGGCTCGCGTCGCCGGCGGTGATGCCGGATGCCACGAGCGACCCGACCAAGCCGGGGAGCTCGGCGTCGACGACCGACTTGACGTGGCCGGTGACCTTGACCTCGAACGTCACTGCGCGGCCTGGGCGCTTCCGGCGTCGAGAGCGGTCTTCACCGTGTCCTGCAGCTCGTGCCAGGAAGCGATGAACTTCTCGACGCCCTCGTCCTCGAGCGTCTGCGTCGCATCGGCGACGTCGACGCCCACGGCCGCGAGACGGTCGAAGACCTCGTGCGCCTCTGCGTACGCGCCGGTGACCGTGTCGCCGGTGATGACGCCGTGGTCGAAGGTCGCCTCGAGCGTCTTCTCGGGCATCGTGTTGACGGTGCCGGGAGCGACCAGCTCGGTCACGTAGAGCGTGTCGGGCAGGGCCGGGTCCTTGACGCCGGTCGAGGCCCACAGCGGGCGCTGGACGGTGGCGCCGGCGGCCAGGAGGGCCTTCGCGCGGTCCTCGGCGAACTTCTTCTCGTAGAGCTCGTACGCGAGGCGGGCATTGGCGATGCCGGCCTTGCCCTTGAGCGCCGCGGCCTCATCGGTGCCGATCGCGGCCAGACGCTTGTCGATCTCGGTGTCGACGCGCGAGACGAAGAACGACGCGACCGACTGGAGGGTCGAGATGTCGTGACCGGCGGCCTGAGCCTTCTCGACGCCGGCAAGGTAGGCGTCGATGACCTCGGCGTACCGCTCGAGGCTGAAGATCAGCGTGACGTTGACCGAGATGCCGGCACCGATGACCTCGGTGATGGCCGGCAGGCCCGCCTTGGTCGCGGGGATCTTGATGAGGACGTTCTTGCGGTCGACCCTGGCCGAGAGGTCTTTCGCCTGGGCGATGGTGCCCTCGGTGTCGTGCGCGAGATCGGGTGAGACCTCGATCGACACGCGGCCGTCGACCCCGTCGGTGGCCTCGAAGACGGGCAGGAAGATGTCGCACGCGTCGCGCACGTCGTCGGTGGTGATCGAGAAGATCGCCTCGTCGACGTCGGCTCCGGCGGCGGCCAGCTCCTTGACCTGGCCCTCGTAGGCCTCGCCCTTCGACAGCGCGCCGGCGAAGATCGTGGGGTTGGTGGTGACGCCCACGACGTTGCGCGAGTCGATCAGCTCGGCGAGGTTGCCGGACTGGATGCGCTGACGCGAGAGGTCGTCGAGCCAGATGCTGACACCCGCGGCGGACAGGTCTTCGGTGGGAGTGCTCATTGTCGTTGTCTCCTCGTATTACTTCTTGGCGGCGGCGATCGAGTCGCGCGCGGCCTCGACGACGGCCTCGGCCGTGATGCCGAACTTCTGGAAAAGGGTCTTGTAGTCGGCCGACGCACCGAAGTGCTCGATCGCGACCGAACGACCGGCGTCGCCGACGATGCCGTGCCAGCTGAGCGCGGAACCGGCCTCGACCGACACGCGCGCCTTGACCGAGGAGGGGAGCACCGACTCGCGGTACGCCTCGTCCTGCTCGGCGAACCACTCGAGCGACGGAGCCGACACCACGCGGGCGTGCACGCCCTCAGCGGCGAGCGTCTCGCGCGCCTGGACGGCGAGCTGCACCTCGGAGCCGGTGGCGATGAGGATGACGTCGGGCTCGCCGTTCGCCGCCTCGGCCAGGACGTACGCACCCTTGACGGCACCCGCGGCCGACGCGAACTCGTCACCGGATGCCTCGCCCTCGCCGCGCGCGAACACGGGGATGTTCTGGCGGGTCAGGGCGATACCGGCGGGGCCGGCGGTGCGGCGAAGCATCTCGAGCCACACGACGCTCGTCTCGTTGGCGTCCGCGGGACGCACGAGAGCGAAGTTGGGGATCGCGCGGAGCGTCGCGAGCTGCTCGATCGGCTGGTGCGTCGGGCCGTCCTCGCCGAGGGCGACCGAGTCGTGCGTCCAGACGAAGATCGTCGGGATGTTCATCAGGGCGGCCAGACGCACCGGCGGGCGCATGTAGTCGCTGAAGATGAGGAACGTGCCGCCGAAGGGCCGGGTGGGCCCGTGGAGGACGATTCCGTTGAGGATCGCGCCCATGGCGTGCTCGCGGATGCCGAAGTGCAGCACGCGGCCGTACGGATCGCCGGACCATTCGTGCGTCGACCACGAGGTGGGGATGAAGGACTTGGCATCCTTGATCGTCGTCAGGTTCGACTCGGCGAGGTCGGCCGAGCCTCCCCAGAGCTCGGGGAGCTCGGCGGCCAGCGCGTTGATCACGGTGCCCGAGGCGGCGCGGGTGGACACGTCCTTGCCCGCCTCGAAGGCGGGAAGCGCGTCGGCGATGTCGGCGGGGAGCTCGCGGGCCTGGAGGCGGTCCCACAGCTGCTTGCGCTCGGGGTGGGCGGCGGCCCAGGCGTCGAACTTCTGCTGCCAGGCGGCCTTCTCGGCCTCGCCGCGCTCGACGAGCTCGCGCGTGTGGGCGATCACCTCGTCGGCGACGGCGAAGTTCTGCTCGGGGTCGAAGCCGAGCACCTCCTTGGTGGCCCGCAGCTCGTCGGCGCCGAGCGCCGAGCCGTGGATCTTGCCGGAGTTCTGCTTGCCGGGCGAGGGCCAGCCGATGATCGTCTTGAGGATGATGAGCGACGGCTTGCTGGTCTCGCCCTTGGCGGCCTCGATCGCGGAGTAGAGCTCGGCGACGTCTTCGACGTACTGACCGGTCTTCTTCCAGTCGACGGTCTGGACGTGCCAGCCGTAGGCCTCGTAGCGCTTCTGCACGTCCTCGGTGAAGGCGACGTTCGTGTCGTCCTCGATCGAGATCTGGTTGGAGTCGTAGATCGCGATGAGGTTGCCGAGCTCCTGGTGGCCGGCCAGCGAGGACGCCTCGCTGGTCACGCCCTCCTGGAGGTCGCCGTCACCGGCGATGACGTAGACGTAGTGGTCGAAGGGGCTCTCGCCGGCGGGGGACTCCGGGTCGAAGAGGCCGCGCTCGTAGCGCGCCGCGTAGGCGAAGCCGACCGAGGAGGCGAGGCCCTGGCCGAGCGGGCCGGTGGTGATCTCGACGCCGTCGGTGTGGCCGTACTCGGGGTGGCCCGGGGTGAGCGAACCCCAGGTGCGCAGCGCCTCGAGGTCTTTCAGCTCGAGGCCGAAACCACCGAGGTAGAGCTGCACGTACTGCGTGAGCGAGGAGTGACCGGCGGAGAGGATGAAACGGTCGCGGCCCGGCCAGTGCGTGTCGGCCGGGTCGTGCCGCATCACGCGCTGGTACAGCAGGTACGCGGCGGGAGCCAGCGACATCGCCGTTCCGGGGTGGCCGTTGCCCACCTTCTCAACGGCATCCGCCGCGAGGATGCGAGCGGTGTCCACCGCGCGCCGATCGATCTCGTCCCATTCGAAGTCCGACAACAGGGTCGCCTTTCTCGATACTTTGCGCCCGGATCACTTCCGACGCCGCACTCACCACCGTAGGAGTGGGAGAGGGGTGGGGTGTCGGCGCGGGGCGCGCGTTCACGGCCAGCATAGCGAGATCGACCGCGACCGTTGCGGTCCGTGACGGGGGTCGACAGGCGGCCGGTCGTGTGGTGGGCATGGCGTAGAATCGTGGAGGTTTCATACGCGCTACCCCGGGGGACGATGGACATCTCGACGACGTCGCACGTCATTGCGACGACCGATCGCCGCTCCGTCGGACGAACCATTCGCGCTTACGTCGCTCTGACGAAGCCGCGTGTGCTCGAGCTTCTGCTCGTCACGACGGTGCCGGTCATGATCCTCGCGCAGGGCGGCCTGCCGAACCTGTGGCTCATCTTCGCGACCGTCATCGGCGGTTCGTTGAGTGCCGGATCCGCCGCGGCGTTCAACATGTACCTCGATCGAGACATCGACGCGCACATGCAGCGCACCGAGAACCGGCCGCTCGTCACCGGCGAGGTGTCGCCGCGGGGAGCGCTCGTCTTCGCGTGGACGCTCGCGGTGTTCTCGACCGTGTGGCTGTGGGCCTTCACCAACACGCTCGCTGCGGGTCTGTCGGCCGCGGCCATCTTCTTCTACGTCGTGATCTACACGATGATCCTCAAGCGCCGCACCGAACAGAACATCGTGTGGGGCGGGATCGCCGGCTGCTTCCCCGTGCTCATCGGGTGGTCGGCCGTGACCGGATCCCTTTCCTGGGCGCCGTTCATCCTCTTCGCGCTGGTGTTCCTGTGGACACCCCCGCACTACTGGCCGCTGTCGATGAAGTACGCCGATCAGTACGACGAGGTCGATGTGCCCATGCTCGGCGCGACCCGTAGTGGATCGCAGGTGGGCCTCCAGGTCATCCTGTACGCGTGGGCCACCGTCGCCTGCTCGTTGCTGCTCATCCCCGTGGCATCCATGGGTCTCGTCTACACGGTCTCGGCGGTCGTCTTCGGTGGGTGGTTCATCTACGAATCGCACCGCCTGTACTCCCGTGCCGTACGGGGTGGCGAGCCCCGGCCGATGCGCGTGTTCCACGCCTCGATCACGTATCTCACGCTCCTGTTCGTCGCGATCGCCGTGGATCCGCTGCTGCCGTTCTGACGGTCTGCGTCCACGAGAAAGCGCCCGCCCC
>NZ_LDRU01000103.1 GCF_001476285.1 Microbacterium testaceum
CGCCAGTGGCGCGAGGGCGGGGCGACGACGGCGCCGTGGGGGCTGGGCCTGCTGGGGTGGGCGACGGCCACCGGGGGTGCCGGCGCCCTCGTCGCAAGGGAGCTCTCCCTCGTCCTGCCCGCTCCGATCGCCGCGACCGCCGCGCAAGCGATCATCTGGCTCGGATTCGCGGTGCCGGTGGTCTGGGCGTGGAGCCGGTCCCGCCCTCGCGGTCTCCTGGACTTCCGCGTCGTCGATCTCCTGTACGGCGTCGTCCTCGGTGTCGTCGTGCGATTCGTCCAGGGCGCCCTGGCGCAAGCCGGGGGCGGCCCGGTGCCGTGGCCCTCCACGACGACGGTCGACGGGGCGCTCCCGGATGGCTTCGTCGTCGACGCGATCTCCGGTGTCGCGGTCGCGCCCGTCCTCGAGGAATCCTTCTTCCGGGGCGTCGTGCTGGTGTGCGCGTACACGGTCGTCCGCCGGTGGTCGGGGCGCCTCGCGGGAGCGGTGGCCGCGACGGCCATGTCGACCGTGCTCTTCGTCGCCGCGCACCTCCTCGTCGCGTCGTCGTCCGTGTCGGATGTGTGGGCACTCGCGCTCCTGGGGGTTGTCACGGCTGCCCTCGTGCTCGGGACCGGCCGGCTGTGGGCGTCGGTCGCCACGCACGTCGTGTTCAATGCCACGGGGATCGCCCTCGTCGCGGTGGGCACTCTCTGGCGATGACTCCCTCGTCTCTCGCGGGCTGACGGTGCGCGCTCCGTTTGGCGTCGGCATCCGAATGTCGTAGTCTTGATCTTTGGTGCCTGCCTCTCTGCGAGCAGGTTGCCCGAACGTGAGCCCTCCACCGGCCCTGTTCCCCGGTCTTCGACACGGGAACGGACCACCGGAGCGGGATTCACGAACTCCTCCGTTCGATCAAGAAAGCAGCACTACTGTGACGCGCACTTTCACCCCCAAGGCCGCTGAGGTCACGCGCGAGTGGGTCGTTATCGACGCCACCGACGTCGTTCTCGGCCGCCTGGCCTCGCACGCGGCGGTCCTCCTCCGCGGCAAGCACAAGCCGACCTTCGCCAACCACATCGACTCCGGCGACTTCGTCATCGTGATCAACGCCGAGAAGGTGGCGCTCACGGGTCAGAAGCTCCAGAACAAGAAGGCGTACCGCCACTCGGGCTACCCGGGCGGTCTGAAGTCCGTCACCTACGACGAACTCCTCGAGAAGAACCCCGTCCGCGCGGTCGAGAAGGCCATCCGCGGCATGCTGCCCAAGAACAGCCTCGGCGCGGCGCAGCTCAAGAAGCTCAAGGTCTACCGCGGCGCGGAGCACCCCCACGGTGCCCAGCAGCCCACGGCATACACCTTCGACCAGGTCGCCCAGTAAGCGCCGCCGGATAAGGACGAAACAGTGTCGAACATCGACTCCAGCAACTACAGCACCGAGACGCCGGCCGAGCAGTCCGTCGTCGCCGCCGAGCGCCCCGTGCTCTCGGTTCCCGGCGCAGCCGTGGGCCGCCGCAAGCAGGCCATCGCCCGCGTGCGCCTGGTTCCCGGCTCGGGCACGATCACGGTCAACGGCCGCACGATCGAGGACTACTTCCCGAACAAGCTGCACCAGCAGCTGATCAACGACCCGTTCACGGTGCTCGAGCTCGCGGGCTCGTACGACGTGATCGCGCGCATCTCCGGTGGCGGCCCGTCGGGCCAGGCCGGCGCGCTGCGCCTGGGCATCGCCCGTGCGCTCAACGAGATCGACGCCGAGAACAACCGCCCGACCCTGAAGAAGGCCGGCTTCCTCTCGCGCGACGCTCGCGTCAAGGAGCGCAAGAAGGCCGGTCTCAAGAAGGCCCGCAAGGCGCCTCAGTACTCCAAGCGCTGAGTTCGAAACTCCGTATGCCTCTTTTTGGCACGGACGGGGTGCGGGGGCTGGCCAACGGCCTCCTCACCGCCGAGCTCGCGTTGCACCTGGCCCAGGCGACTGCCGTCGTCCTGGGCCAGGGCCGTTCTGCGGAGGCGCGCAAGGCCGAGGGGCGTCGCCTCACGGCCGTCGTCGCCCGCGATCCTCGCGTCTCGGGGGAGTTCCTCGCGGCCGCCGTCTCCGCGGGCCTGGCTTCCTCCGGTGTCGACGTCCTCGACGCCGGCGTGATCCCGACCCCCGCCACCGCGTTCCTCATCGCCGACCGTGACGCCGATTTCGGCGTGATGGTCTCGGCCTCGCACAACCCCGCTCCCGACAACGGGATCAAGATCTTCGCCCGCGGCGGCACGAAGCTCCCCGACATCGTGGAGCGGCGGATCGAGCGCGCCCTCGAAGGGCAGCGACTCCAGCCCACCGGTGCCGACGTCGGCCGTATCCGGCGTTTCGCCGACGCGGAAGACCGCTACGTGCTGCATCTTCTCGGTTCTCTGCCGCACCGGCTCGACGGCATCCACGTCGTTCTCGACTGCGCGCACGGCGCCGCCGCCGGTGTGTCGCCCGAGACGTTCAAAGACGCGGGCGCCACGGTCACCGTGATCGGTGCCGACCCCGACGGGCTGAACATCAACGACGGCGTGGGCTCGACGCACCTGGACGTGCTCGCCGAGACCGTCGTGCGCCTTGGAGCCGACGTCGGCATCGCCCACGACGGAGATGCCGACCGGTGCCTCGCCGTGGACGCGCAGGGCAACGTCGTCGACGGCGACCAGATCATGGCGATCCTCGCCGTCGCGATGAAGGAGCGCGGGACGCTCGTCGACGACACGCTCGTCGCCACCGTCATGAGCAACCTCGGTCTGCACCGAGCGATGGAAGCCCATGGCATCCGGGTCCTCCAGACCGGCGTCGGAGACCGCTACGTGCTCGAGGCCATGAACGAGGGCGGATACTCCCTCGGCGGCGAGCAGTCGGGGCACGTCATCATGAGCGACTTCGCCACGACCGGCGACGGTCTGCTGACGGGTCTGCACGTCGTCGCCGAGATGGCGCGGCAGGGCAAGACCCTGGCCGAGCTGGCGTCGCTGATGACCGTGTACCCGCAGGTGCTCGTGAACGTCCGCGGGGTCGATCGCGACGGTGTCGACGATGAGGGCGTGCAAGCGGCGGTCGCCGCATCGACGGCCGAGCTCGGCGACTCCGGGCGCGTGCTGCTACGCGCCTCCGGCACCGAACCGCTCGTCCGCGTGATGGTGGAGGCGGCGTCGGAGGATGTCGCGCGGGCCCACGCCGACCGGCTCGCCGACGTCGTGCGGGAGCGACTCGCGCTGTAGCCGCTCGTCCCCTCGACGAGTTCGAGAACGTCCGCGGGCGTCCGGTCCCTTCGAGCCTTCGTCGTTCAGTACTCCAGCGACTCGATGTAGCGCAGCAGCACACCCTCGCGCAGAGCCCAGGGGGAGACCTCGAGCTCTTCGACGTCCATCGCTTTCATCGCGCGCTCGACCACGATCGCGGCGGCGACGATCTGGAACGTCCGATCCGCGGTGATGCCGGGCAGTGCCTCGCGCGCGTCGGCGGGGATCTGCGCGAGACGCGGGATCCAGTCCTTCAGCTGCCGCCGGGGCAGGACCATGCGGTCGATCCCCGACCAGCCCGGCACCGGGTACCCCGCGAGCTTCGCGAGAGAGCGGATCGCCTTCGACGACCCCACCACGTGGTCGGGGCGGGGGAGGGCGGCGAAGCGTTCGGCCACCGGCGCCAGGACGGACATGGCGTGCTGGCGCAGCGCGTCGATCTCGTCGGCGCTGGGCGGGTCGTGAGGGAGGAACTGCACGGTCGAGCGTCCCGCGCCGAGCGGGACCGATTCCGCGAGATCGGGTAGCTCGTCGGCGCCGCCGGCGATCTCGAGCGATCCGCCGCCGATGTCGAACAGCAGGATCTGTCCCGCCGACCAGCCGAACCACCGCCGCACCGCGAGATAGGTGAAGCGCGCCTCGGTCTCCCCGCCGAGCACCTGCAGCGGCTGGCCGAGGGCTTCCTCGATCCGCGCGATCACGGCGTCGCCGTTCGTCGCCTCGCGGACCGCCGACGTCGCCGTCGCGAGGAGTTCGTCGACCCCTTCGGCCTCGGCCGTCGCGCGGGCCGCGGTGACGGCATCCACGAGTCCCTTCACTCCCTCGGGCGAGATCGACCCGTCGGGCTGGAGGTAGCGCATGAGGCGCAGCACCGAGCGGTGGGACGTGGTGGCTGTGGGGCGGCCCCCGGCTCGCGCGTTGGCGACGAGCAGGTGGACCGTGTTCGAGCCGATGTCGAGGACTCCGAGACGCACGGTCCGAGCGTAGTGGGAAGGCGCGGATCGGCCCGCGAGTAGCATTGCCGCGTGTCCGAGACCGCCGCCGCACCGTCGCTGAGCCCCTATCGACAGATCGATCGAGCCGAGTGGGCCCGCATGGCCGGGGGGATCGAACAGCCGCTCACCGAGACCGAGGTCGTGCAGTTGCGCGGCATCGGCGACCGGCTCGACCAGCGCGAGGTCGCCGAGGTCTATCTGCCGTTGAGTCGCCTGCTGAGCCTTTACGCGCGCGCCACGCGGCGACTGGGGGCCGACACGAGCGCCTTCCTGGGAGAACCGGATGCCACGACCCCCTTCGTCATCGGGGTCGCCGGATCCGTGGCGGTGGGCAAGTCCACCATTGCGCGCCTGCTGCGCGAGCTGATGAGTCGCTGGCCCGACACCCCGCGGGTCGAGCTGGTGACCACGGACGGATTCCTCTATCCGAACGCCGAGCTCGAGCGGCGGGGCCTCATGGACCGGAAGGGCTTCCCGGAGTCCTACGACCGGCGAGCTCTCGTCGAGTTCCTCAGCGAGGTGAAGTCGGGGGCAGAGGAGGCGCGCGCTCCGTTCTACTCCCACGTGCGGTACGACATCATGCCCGATGCGCACGTCACCGTGCACCGGCCGGACGTCGTCATCGTGGAGGGGCTCAACGTGCTGCAGCCGCCGCCCTCGCCGAACGAGGTCGCGGTCAGCGACCTGTTCGACTTCTCGATCTACGTGGATGCCGATGCTGCCCACATCGAGCGCTGGTACGTCGATCGCTTCCTGGCGCTGCGCGACAACGCCTTCACGAACCCGTCGTCGTTCTTCCGCGTCTTCGCGGACATCAGCGACGAGGAGGCGGTCGAGCGGGCACTGGGCTTCTGGCGTGAGATCAACCTCCCCAACCTCGAGGAGAACGTTCTGCCCACGCGGCACCGCGCGAAGCTCGTGCTGCAGAAGGGCGCCGATCACACCGTCGAATCGGTGCTGCTGCGCAAGCTCTGAGCCCTCGCATCGAACGGGAGTTCGTTCAGGCGCGGCCCCGTAGACTCGGAAGCTATGTGCGGAATCATCGGTTACGTGGGTCCTCGGCAGAGCCAGGACATCCTTCTCGCGGGCCTGTCGCGGCTGGAGTACCGGGGTTACGACTCCGCGGGCATCGCCGTGATCGACGGTGACGGCGGGCTGGGCATGCGCAAGCGCGCCGGCAAGCTGGCGGTCCTTCGCGAGGACCTCGAGTCGTCGCCGATGCCCAACGGGACGACGGGCATCGGGCACACCCGCTGGGCCACGCACGGCGGCCCCACCGACGCCAACGCGCACCCGCACCTGGCCGACGACGACAAGCTCGCCGTCATCCACAACGGCATCATCGAGAACTTCGCCGAGCTCAAGAGCGAGCTCGTGGGCGACGGCTTCGCCTTCCGCAGCGAGACCGACACCGAGGTCGCCGCGGTCATGATCGGTCGGGAATACGCCCGCACCAAGGACCTCGTGCAGGCTTTCCGCTCCGTCGTGTCGCGCCTCGAGGGCGCCTACACGCTGCTCGCGATGCACGAGGACCACCCCGGCCTCGTCGTCGGCGCGCGTCGCAACTCGCCGCTCGTGATCGGCCTCGGTGAGGGCGAGAACTTCCTCGGCTCCGATGTCGCTGCTTTCGTCGAGCACACGCGCAACGCTCTCGCGATCGGGCAGGACGAGATCGTGGCCATCACCCCGGACGGCGTCGAGGTGACCGACTTCTCGGGCGCTCCCGTCGAGGTCGAGGCCTTCGAGGTCACCTGGGACGCGTCCGCCGCCGAGAAGGGCGGCTGGTCGTCGTTCATGGCCAAGGAGGTCTCGGAGGAGCCCGAGGCCGTCGCCAACACGCTGCGCGGCCGGATCCACGAGGGCCGGGTGGAGATTCCCGAGCTGGAGGGGCTGGACGAGTTCCTCGCCGACATCGACCGCATCCTCGTCATCGCCTGCGGAACCGCCGCTTACGCCGGCATGGTCGGCAAGTACGCGCTCGAGACCTGGACGCGCGTCCCCGTCGACGTCGAGCTCGCGCACGAGTTCCGCTATCGCGACCCGGTGCTCTCCCCTCGCACCCTCGTCGTCTCGATCAGCCAGTCGGGCGAGACGATGGACACGCTCATGGCCGTCAAGTACGCCCGGTCGCGCGGCGCGAAGACCCTGTCGATCTGCAACACGCAGGGCGCCACCATCCCGCGCGAATCGGATGCCATCGTCTACACGCACGCGGGCCCCGAGGTCGCCGTGGCCTCGACGAAGGCGTTCGTCGCGCAGATCACCGCGCTCTACCTCCTCGCCCTGCACGTGGGTCGTGTCCGCGGCGCCGTCGACGCGATGGTCGCCGTCGAGGCGGTCACCGAGCTCGAGGCGGTCCCCGGCAAGATCGCCCGCGTGCTCGAGACTGAGCAGGCGCGCATCGAGCAGCTCGCGCACTGGATGGCCGACACCCGCTCGGTGCTGTTCCTCGGCCGCAACGTCGGGTACCCGATCGCGCTCGAAGGCGCGCTCAAGCTCAAGGAACTGGCGTACATCCACGCCGAGGGTTTCGCCGCCGGTGAGCTCAAGCACGGCCCCATCGCCCTGATCGAGCCCGGCCAGCCGGTGTTCGTCGTGGTGCCCTCGCCGCGCGGTTCGGGAGAGATGCACAAGAAGGTCGTCTCGAACATCGAGGAGATCCGCGCCCGCGGTGCCCGCGTCATCGCGATCGCCGAGGAGGGCGACGTCGCCGTTCTCCCCGCGGCGGACGAGGTGCTGCGCATCCCGCTCGCGGCTCCCCTCTTCGAGCCGCTGCTGGCCGTGGTGCCCCTCCACATCTTCGCCATGGGTCTGGCCGAGGCCAAGGGCCTCGATGTCGACCAGCCGCGCAACCTCGCGAAGTCGGTCACGGTCGAGTAAGCCGGGACGAGGAAGGGGCCGGATGCCGTGGCATCCGGCCCCTTCCTCGTCCCGGCGACCGGGCAGAATGGACAGGATGCCAGGAGGGGAGGGTGCATGATCGTCGGAATCGGCGTCGACCTGGTCGACGTGCCCCGTTTCGAGGAGCAGCTCGCGCGGACCCCGCGGCTGCTGCCCCGCCTCTTCGCGCCCGCGGAGCGCGTGCTCAAACCCCGCTCCCTCGCCGCACGATATGCCGCGAAAGAAGCGCTCATCAAGGCCCTCGGCGGCTCGGACGGCGTGTACTGGACCGACATCGAGGTCGCGTCCGAGCCCTCGGGCCGCCCGGTCTTCGCCCTGAGCGGTGAGACCGCCGACACGATCGCGGCCCGCGGCATCACGGTGTTGCACCTCTCGATGTCGCACGACGCGGGGCTCGCCACCGCGTACGTGATCGCCGAAGCCGGAACGCCGACCCCTCCAGGAGACACCGCATGAGAATGGCACCGGGAGTGCTCCGCGAAGCCCTCGTCGACGTGGATGCGATCGCGGAGAACGTCCGACACCTCCGACGCCTCACGGGGGTCGAGGTCATCGCGGTCGTCAAAGCCGCGGGGTACGGTCACGGCGCGCATCGCGCGGCGGTGGCCGCCCTGCGCGGAGGGGCGACCCGGATCGGCGTGTCCGACATCGACGAAGCTCTCGCGCTGCGCCGGTCGGGCATCCATGCGCCGCTGTTCGCGTGGTTGCACGCGCCCGGGGCGTCGTTCGTCGAGGCGGTGCGCCACGACATCGAGCTCGGAATCTCCGACATCGACCAGTTGCTGCGCGCGGCGGACTCGGCTCAGGGCGATCGCCCCGCGGCGGTGCACCTCAAGATCGAGACGGGCCTCTCGCGTAACGGTGTCGCGCCCGCCGACTGGCGAACCGTGTTCGCCGAGGCTGCGCGCCTCGAGCGCATCGGACGGCTGCGCGTGGTCGGACTGTTCTCGCACCTGTCGAACACGAGCGAGGCGGAGGACCTCGCTGCGCTCGCTCGCTTCGAGGAGGGCGTCGTTCTCGCGGCATCCGCGGGTCTTCATCCGCCGCTTCGGCACATCGCCGCGACGCACGCGGCCATCGCGCTCCCGCAGACGCGTCTGAACGCCGTGCGCATCGGCATCGGCATCTACGGCATCTCCCCGTTCCACGATCGGACGTCGGCGGATCTGGGCCTGCGCCCGGCCATGACCCTGCGCGGCGCGGTGTCGGCCGTTCGCCGCGTGCCGGCGGGGACAGGGGTGTCGTACGGCTACGCCTACCGCACCGAGCGCGACACGACCCTCGCGCTCGTGCCCCTCGGGTATGCGGACGGCGTGCCCCGACAGGCCTCGGACCGTGGGCCCGTCGTGATCGGAGGGCGCCGGTTCACGGTCGCCGGGCGCATCGCGATGGACCAGTTCGTCGTCGATGTCGGCGACCACCCCGTGTCGGTCGGCGACGAGGTCGTGCTGTTCGGTGATCCGACCCTCGGGGTCCCCGCGGCGCGCGACTGGGCCGACGCCGCCGACACGATCGACTACGAGATCGTCACGCGCATCGGCGCCCGGGTGCCGCGTCGGGAGGTCGGCGCATGAGCGTGCCCGAAGAGATGCTCGGCGAACGCCGCGTCGACGGCCCGGGCGACATGGAGGAGCTGGGGCGCGCTCTCGGGCGCGCGCTGGAGCCGGGCGACGTCGTCGTGCTGACGGGCCCGCTCGGCGCCGGGAAGACGACCCTGACCCGCGGGATCGGCGAGGGGCTCGGCATCCGGGGTCCCGTCCAGAGCCCGACCTTCGTGATCGCGCGCACGCACCCCTCGCTGGTCGGGGGGACGCCTCTCGTGCACGTCGACGCCTACCGTCTGGGGGCTGCCGTCGAGCTCGACGATCTCGACATCGATGTGGCGGGATCCGCGGTGATCGTCGAGTGGGGGCGCGGAGTCGCCGAGTACCTCGCCGACTCCTGGTGGGAGATCGAGATCGACCGCGAGGTGGGCGGTCGCGGTGTCGACAACGCCTGTGGTGAGATCGCTCCGCACACGCTCGACCTCGATGCGGACGCTCCGCGGACGGTGACGATCTCGCGTCGACCGTGACCTGTGCGCGCCACGGTTGTCGCGAAACAGCGACATCGCGGCGACACGGGTGCGACATCGGGTCAATACGGTGGATGCCATGAGTCGATCCCCCCCGCTCTCTCTCGGCCCGCCGGACCCTCGGTGTCTCCGCCGCTCTCGCCGCGCTGGTTCTCGTCGGGTGCAGCGCGGAGCCGGTGGCATCCGTCTCCGCCCCCTCGCCGTCCATCGATCCGGGGACGTCGACCCCGGAGCCGGACGTCGCCCGGGTCGCCGGATACGACGTGGGCGAGTTCCCGCCGGTGCCCCTGTTCACCCTGCCCGACCTGGCGGTGCTGGACGACTCGGCCTCGGCCTTCACGATCGAGGCGTCGTCGTCGCTCGCCTCGCTGCCGGGGGTGACGGTCAGCTCCGCGCCGTGCGACGCCGGGCAGAGCGTGAGCGCCGGAGCCGGTACGGCGGTGCTGTACGGCGACGGCTCGGGTAGCTATACCGGGCCCGACGGCGCCGTCCGCAACTTCGGTGACGGGTCGGGGTCGACGACGATCGGCGGCGTCGAGATCCAGAACTTCGGCGACGGATCGGGGTCGTACACCTCGGGCGACGTGTCGATCCAGAACTTCGGTGACGGCTCGGGAACGTACCGCGATGCGACCCGCGACGTGCAGATCTTCGGCGACGGGTCGGGCACGAGCACCCGCGGCGACGAGAGCATCCAGAACTTCGGCGACGGTTCGGGGACCTACCGCGCCGGAGCGGTCGAGATTCAGAACTCCGGCGACGGTTCCGGGTCGTACCGCGACGGCACCGTCGAGATCCAGAACTTCGGCGACGGTACCGGCCGCGTCGACGGGGTGACCGTATCCGTCGCCCCGCTGGCGCCCGTGCCGCGGCTCGGCGTGTTCCCACCGCTGACGGCGCTGGCCCCCGTGACGAGTTGCGGCACCACCCTGACCCTGTCCGACGCGGTGCTGTTCGACTTCGACTCGGCGGAGATCCGCCCGGATGCGGTATCCGTGCTCGACGCGCTCGCGACCGTCCTCACCCAGGCGGCCGTCCCGGCGGCGACCGTTTCCGGACACACGGATGCCATCGGCACCGATGCCGAGAACCAGGTGCTGTCGGAGCGCCGGGCGCAGGCCGTCGTCGAGGCGCTCCGCCAACGGGGGACACCCACCGACTGGACGGCGGAAGGGTACGGAGAATCCCGGCCCGTCGCCGCGAACGAGATCGACGGGGCCGACAACCCCGCGGGTCGCCAACTCAACCGCCGGGTCGAGATCCTCGTCCCCACTTTCGGAGGCTGACATGCACAGAATCACCGCATCCGCCCTGGCCCTGGGGCTCGGCCTCGCCGCTCTCACCGGCTGCGCCGTGAGCATCACGGACGAGAAGGATGCCGCCGGCCCCCTGCCCTCGCCGACCGACGCCACGAGTGTCGAGGCGGTCACGGACGATCCGCGGCCCGAGGTGATCGCGCCGCCCGCCCCCGACGCCTCCGATGCGGCCGAGGCCCCGTCGAACCTCCGTACCCGCGACGAGGCGATCTCGCTCGCGGACACCACCGTCGCCTGCACTCCCGGTCTCGTCATCGCCGACGACGGCAAGGTCGTCCGGGTCGAGGGGGCGTGCGACGACGTCACCGTCTCGGGCTTCGCGACGGTGGTGGTGCTCGACGACGTCTCGAGGCTCACCGTGAAGGGGGACGGGATCGTCGTGTACGCCCAGCAGGTGGGCGATCTCGCCGTCAGCGGCGACGTGAACACGATCCTCTGGCGGGGGAGCGCCCCACGCCTCGACGACACGGGCGTCGCGACGACGTCCGTCCGGGACGAGCGATGAGCGCGCCGGTCCCCGTCTGGGCCCCGGCTCCGCCGCGGACGAACGGTCTCGCGATCGCCGCCTTCGTGCTGGGGCTGTGCGGATTCGGCATCCTGCCCGTCGTCTTCGGGCACGTCGCTCTCGGACAGATCCGTCGCACCGGCGACCGCGGGGCGACCCTCGCCATCGTCGGTCTCGTCCTCGGGTATCTCGTCCTGGCCGCCACGATCATCGGGGTCGGCGTGCTCATCGCCGTCGCGGTCGGTGTTCCCGTGTTCGCCACGTGGGTGTCGTCGTGAGCGACGAACGCCCAGGCATCCTGCTCGTCGACGACGACGAGACGATCCGCGCCGGTCTCGGGGCTTTCCTCGAGCGCAGCGGCTACCGCGTCGTGGTCGCAGCCGACGGGCAGGAGGCGCTCGACGTGCTCCCCACCGGCGACATCGCGCTCGCCGTGTGCGACGTCATCATGCCGCGTGTCGACGGGCGCGAGTTCGTCCGCCGCGTGCGCGCGGAGGGGCGCTGGCTGCCCATCATCCTGCTGACCCAGGTGGGCGAGTCGTACGAGCGCAGCGCCGCCCTCGACGAGGGTGCCGACGACTACCTCAACAAACCGTTCGACCCGCAGGAGCTGCTCTCGCGCGTCCGGGCGGTGCTGCGGCGCAGCGTGCCGGGGGAGCGCCCGTTGAGCGCGGCACCGCGACTGAGGGCGGGAGCCCTCGAGCTCGACCGGTCCGCGCGGCGCGTCTGGCGCGACGGCGCCGAGGTGACCCTGACGCCCAAGGCCGTGATGCTGCTGGACTACCTCATGGCGCACCCCGGGGAGGTGCACACGCGCGACCGTCTACTGACCGCGCTGTGGGGCTTCGACTTTGTCACCTCGACCCGCGCCATCGACCACCGCATCGCCGAGCTGCGGCGCGTGATCGGCGACGACCCCGGCGCCCCGCGCTACATCGAGACCGTGCAGAGTGCGGGATACCGCTTCGTGCACCCGGTCGGTGCCGCATGAGCCGGCGGGCGGCGGTTCTCGCGATCGTGCTGCCCGTGGCGGTCGGCGCGATCGTGGCTCTCTCGCTGTTCGTCGCCGGGGAGCGGAGGGCGCTCACCGTGAGCACGGCCCTGCCTCTCGTCGCGGTGTACATCGGCGTGGTTCTCTCGATCATCGCTGCCGTCATCGTGACCGTCGTGGCACGGCGGGGCCGGGCAGAAGCAGCGCGCGCCGTCGCGCGGGACGAGGGATACCGCGCGGGGCGCGGTGAAGAGCGCGAGGCGCATCGACGCTTCCTCGCGCGGCTCGACCACGAGCTGAAGAATCCGATCACGGCCATCCGGGCGACCCTGGCGGGAATCGATCCTGCCGCGGCTCCCGCTCACGTCGAGGTGATCGACGCGCAGGCGCGACGACTCGCAGCGCTCGTGGGAGACCTCCGCAAACTGTCCGAGATCGAGACGAGGCCGCTCGAGACCGAGCCGGTCGACCTCGAGGCGCTCGCTCGCGACGCGGTGCACGCGCTCGAACAGCAGCGCCCCGAGGCGAGGGGGCGCATCAGCGTCATCGCCGAGCGGGTGCCGTGGTCGGTCCCGGTGCTCCCGGCAGACCCCGATCTACTCGCCCTGGCCCTCGACAACGTCCTCGCCAACGCGGTCAAGTTCTCGGCATCCGGTCCGATCGAGGTCCGCCTGCGGGAGGACGGCGGCGGGGCCGTCATCGAGGTCGCCGACACGGGACGCGGGGTCCCGGCCGACGCCCAGGCCGTCGTGTTCGACGACCTTGCGCGCGCGGCGAACGCCCGTGATGTGCCCGGCTCGGGTATTGGCCTCTCTCTCGTGCGGACGATCCTCCACCGTCACGGCGGGGACGTCGAACTGCGCTCGCGCGAGGGCGCGGGAACCGTCGTCACGCTGCGGTTGCCGACCGCCTGACCGGAGCCGGCACGCGGTCGGCCGCCCAGACCTCGCGGAGCGCGAGAAGCGTGGGGACCGGCTGCTCGACGTGTGCGAAATGACCGCTGTCGTCGAGGACGATCTCGTCGAGATCGCGGATCAGCCGCCCCCACCGCTGACCATCGCGCGCCGCGACGAACACGTCGTGGCGCCCCCGGACCACGCGGACCGGGCACGCGACACGCCGCCAGACGGCGTCGTCGTGGGTGCGCGCCGCGCGAGCGGCGGCGAGGAACGAGGCGGGTCGGATCTCGGACGCGAGGGCGTCGCTGACCGTACGGTCGACGCGCGCGGGATGCCGGAACAGCGGCCGTGCCAGCAGGCGCAGCAGGCCCGTTCGCGCCAGCAGGGAGAGCAGCGGTCGTGACAGGGGCCCGAGGCCGCGCAGCAGGCGCATCGCCAGGACCATGCCGCTGAGTCCGGGCAGGGTCAGGATGCCGCGGACCGGGTGCTGTGCCACCATCCGCGCTCCCCGTCCGCTCGGCGAGACCACGCCGACGGCGACCGTCGCGCCGGGGAAGCGCGCGGCGACATCCAGCGCGACCACCGCCCCGAGCGAGTGCCCGACCACGCGCCAGCGCGGATACCCGAGTGCGCGCGCGACGGCCGCCACAGCCACGGCGAGGTCTCCCGCGTCGGGAACGGGGCCGGCCGACTCGCCCCAACCGGGCAGGTCGATCGCGATGATGTCCGACAGGGGCCGCCGCATCCCGTCCGACGCCGCGATCAGCGGAATCCACGTCCGCCACGATCCGGCTGCGCCGTGCAGCAGCACGGTGGCGACCGGACTCCCCGACGCTCGGCCCGCGTGGACGACGATCGTCCCCACCGCGGTGGGAACGACGAGCCGTCGCAGGCCGAGGTCGGTGGCATCCATGATCCTTCTTCGGCACACGGACCCCGATCGGATGCCACGACCCGCGGCGGATAACCTGGAACGGTGATCCTCGGCATCGACACCTCGCTCGGCACCGCCGTCGCGGCGATCACGCGCGACGGTGAAGTGCTCGCGGACGAACAGAGCGCGAACCCCCTCGGTCACGCGGAGGTCATCGGCGATCTGTTGCGGCGCGCGACGTCCGCGGCCCCGGCGCCGACGCACGTGGCGATCGGGATGGGACCGGGCCCCTTCACGGGACTGCGGGTCGGGATCGCGACCGCTCGGGTGTACGCGCTGGGGCGCGGTGTCCCGGTCGTGCCCGTGCCCAGCCACGACGGCATCGCGCTGGGAATCCTGCTCGCCGATGCGCTGATCGACGTCGAGACCCCGCGCTTCGCGGTCGTGACCGACGCACGCCGACGGGAGTTCGCCTACAGCGTCTACGACGGTATCGACGACGACGGCCTTCCCGTCCGCGTCTCGGATGCCGCGCTCAGCCCGCGCGACGACCTCGATGGCCGCCTGGCCGAGCTCGGCGCGGCCCGCGTCGACGCGACGAGCGTGTCGGCCGCGATGATCTCCCTCGCCGCAGCCCGCGCCCTCGACGCCGGGCGCACCCTCGCGGGTCCCGAACCGCTCTACCTGCGCAGCCCCGACGTCGTCGCCGCACACGCCCCGAAGAGGGTGAGCGGATGACGACGCGCGGCGCCACCCTCGACGACCTCGACGCGATCATGGCACTCGAGCACGCCTCGTTCCCGACCGACGCCTGGAGCGCGGCGATGATGCGCGAGGAGCTCGCCTCGCCCCACGGCTGGTACGTCGTCGTCGAAGAAGCGGGCCGTGTGATCGGGTACGCGGGTCTGCGCGCGGTGCGCGGGGCTCGGGATGCCGACGTCCAGACCATCACGATCTCCGAGACGGCGCGCGGCCGGGGGCGGGGGCGTGCGTTGCTCACCGCACTGCTCGAGGAGGCGGCGCGTCGCGGCGTGCACGACGTCTTCCTCGAGGTGCGCGCGGACAATCCCGTCGCTCAGACGCTGTACGCCTCGGAGGGGTTCGTCGAGGTGGGGCGCCGCCCGCGGTACTACCAGCCCGACGACGTCGACGCGATCGTGATGCAGCTCGACCTCCGGGGTTGGCTCGGACGCCGCGCCGAGGGCGTGGCATCCGCGTTCGCAGAATCGGAAAAGGGCACCGGATCCGGAGCAGAACCGCAACGGGATCCGGATCCGGCGCCGTCTTCCGGATCCGTGAACGCCCCGACGACCGGAAAGGGTTGGTGCTGATGCACGCCCCCCTCGTACTCGGCATCGAGACCAGCTGCGACGAGACCGGGATCGGGATCGTCCGCGGTCGACAGCTCCTGAGCAACACGATCGCCTCGAGCATGGACGAGCACGCGCGCTATGGCGGCGTCGTCCCCGAGGTCGCCGCCCGCGCGCACCTGGAGGCCCTCCAGCCCTCGATCGATGCCGCGCTCGCCGAAGCGGGCGTGACCCTCGCCGACCTCGACGCCGTCGCCGTCACGAGCGGCCCCGGGCTCGCCGGTGCCCTGATGGTCGGTGTCGGCGCGGCCAAGGGGCTCGCCGTGGCCCTCGACAAGCCGCTTTACGCCGTCAACCATCTCGTCGGTCACATCGCCGCCGACATCCTCGACGCCGACGCCGGCGAGCTGGAGTACCCCACGGTCGCCCTCCTCGTGAGCGGCGGGCACACGTCTCTCCTCCTCGTGCGCGATCTGACCAGCGACGTCGAGCTGCTGGGCGAGACCATGGATGACGCCGCGGGTGAGGCCTTCGACAAGGTCGCGCGACTGTTGAAGCTGCCGTACCCCGGCGGCCCCGAGATCGATCGCGCTGCGGCTTCCGGCGATCCGACCGCGATCCGCTTCCCGCGGGGGCTGTCGCGCGCCTCCGACATGGCATCCCACCGCTACGACTTCTCGTTCTCGGGTCTGAAGACAGCCGTCGCCCGGTGGGTCGAGCAGCACGAGGCGGCGGGCGAGCCCGTCCCGGTCGCCGACGTCGCAGCCTCGTTCCGCGAGGCCGTGGTCGACGTGCTCGTCACCAAGGCCCTCGACGCGTGCGAGCGCCATGGCGTGCCTCGGCTGCTCCTCGGCGGCGGCGTGATCGCCAACAAGCGCCTGCGCGATGTCGCCCTCGAACGGGCCGCCGCCGCGGGCGTGGCCGTCCGCATCCCGCCGCTGCGGCTCTGCACCGACAACGGTGCGATGATCGCGGCGCTCGCAGCCGAGCTCATCGCCTCGGGTCGTCGTCCGTCGACCCTCGCGTTCGGCGCCGACTCGACGCTCCCCGTCACCGAGATCCAGGTGGCGGAGGATCCGGATGCCGAGCCTCCTGCGCCGCACTTCGGAGCCGCCGCGTGAGCGAGGCGTCCCCGCCGACCCGGCGCGCGCGCAAAGAGGTCGAGGGCCAGACCGTCCTCCCCGAGCCCGCGAAGACCGACCCCGTCGATTCGGACGCGGAGGAGGGCCGCCTCGCGACAGCGCAACTCGAGATGGCGGCCTTCGGCGACCACGTCATCCCGTATGTCCCCCCGGCACCGAAGCCGCCGCCCTCGCTCGCGCCGTGGGCCCTGCTGCTCGCGATCGCCTCGTTGGCGTCGTCGTTCTTCTGGGGGTGGCTGCTCCCGCTCAGCGCGGTGGCCGCGATCGTCGCGACGATGTCGTTGCGTCGCGCGCACGACGGTCGACGCGCGGCGACATGGGCGCTCGTGCTGGCGCTGCTGTCCGCCGTCTTCAGCGCCGGGTGGCTGATCTGGGGCTTCTCGCAGCTCGCCGCGTGACGGGCTCAGACGCGATCGGCCAGGAGGGCGAGCCGCTTCGAGCCCATACGCGTGAGGATGAGCGTCGCCGCCTCGTCGCCGCGTAGGGACAGCTTCTTGCGCAGCATCGCGGGATCGACGTCGACGCCGCGCTTCTTGATCTCGAGCGTCCCGATGCCGCGAGCACGCAGCGCCTGCGCGAGTTTCTTCGGGTCCGCCGGGAGCTGCTCGCGCACCCGGAACGATGACACGAACGGGCTCGTGAGCGCCGCGTCCGAGGTCAGGTAGGCGATACCCGGGGCCAGCATCCCCGCGTCGAGCGCGCGAGCGACCTCGCCGATGAGCCGCGCGCGGATGACCGCTCCGTCCGGCTCGTGCACGAACGCCCCGAGCTCGCGCGGCTCGACGTCGGGGGAGTCGGCCGGAGCCGTGAGCTCCCATGCCTCGTCGCCGCGCACGACAAGGGCGGCGCGACGCACGTCCTCGCGGGCGAGTGCTCCCGACCAGAGGACGAGCTCGATGGTCGAGCCGTCCGCGCTGATCCACTGCGCCTCGAGGTCGTCGGGGATCTGGTCGCGATCGAAGCCCGGTCCGAGCTTCACTCCGCCGGGCCGTTCCTTCAGCAGCGCGAAGACCCAGTCCAGGGAGGGCGACCACTCGGCCGACGACACCTGTCGCGTCTCGGAATGCCCGGCGGTCCGTCGCGCGGGATCGAGCCACACGGCATCCGTTCCCTCGAGGTCGACGTCCTCGGCACGCGCGTGCTCGACGGTGACGGCGTCGTCGAAGGGAGCGAGGTTGTACGCGGCGATCGCTGCCGTCACCTCATCGGCGTCGACGGCCCGGACCCGGACGCCGAGACCCGCCATCCCGAGGGCATCGCCGCCGATGCCGCAACCGAGGTCGGCGACGTGCGTGATCCCCGCGGCACGGAACCGCCCGGCATGCCGCGCGGCGATCGACAGGCGCGTGGCTTGTTCGAGGCCCGCTCGGGTGAAGAGCATCCGCTCGGCGAAGGGGCCGAACTTCGTCGTCGCGCGGACCCTCAACCGCGCCTGACCGACGACCGCCGAGACGAGGTCGGGGGAGTGGCCGGCGGCACGCAGTCGCGACACCGTCCGCGCCGCGTCGTCGGTGGACTCGATCCGGCCCACCTCGTCGAGCAGGCGCAGGCCGTCGGGCGTGAGGAGGGCGGTCAGCTCGCGGGTATCCACCGATTCAGCCTAGGTGCGCGATTGTGTTGGCACTCGCGTTGCGTGAGTGCCAGCGCTTCTCTACACTCGGATTAGCACTCTCCCCGCGTGAGTGCTGACAAGTCTTCTGTAACGAGAAAGAAGAGGTAGACCGTGTCGGTTTCCATCAAGCCGCTCGAGGACCGCATCGTCATCAAGCAGGTCGAGGCTGAGCAGACCACCGCGAGTGGTCTCGTCATCCCCGACACCGCCAAGGAGAAGCCGCAGGAGGGCGAAGTCGTCGCCGTCGGCCCCGGCCGCATCGACGACAACGGCAACCGCGTCCCCCTCGACGTCGCCGTCGGCGACCGCGTGCTCTACAGCAAGTACGGCGGCACCGAGGTCAAGTTCGGCGCTGAGGAGTACCTCGTGCTCTCGGCTCGCGACGTGCTGGCGGTCGTCGTCCGCTGATCCCGAGCGAGATCGTACGAAGGTCCCGGATGCCATGGCATCCGGGGCCTTCGTCGTTCCCGGTCGCGTGATCTGGCAGGAAAGAGAGCACCGACGCTCCGATGCGCGACCGCCCGCGTAGGCTGGATCTGTGACTGCCGCTCCTTCCGCCCCGACCGGGGGGAGCACCCGCGGTGCCGTGTACGCCCTGAGTGCCTACCTGCTCTGGGGCGTCCTCCCGATCTACTTCCTGCAGCTCAAGCCCACCGGCCCGTTCGAGGTCGTCGCTTGGCGGATCATCCTCGCCTTCCTCTTCTGCCTGATCCTGCTGACCGTCCTCCGCGCGTGGCGACCGTTCCTCGCGATCGTCCGGCAGCCCCGCCTGATGGGCCTCACCGCTGTCGCGGGCGTCCTCATCTACATCAACTGGCAGACGTACCTCTACGGCGCCCTGACGAACCACGTCATCGAGACGAGCCTCGGGTACTTCATCAACCCGATCGTGACGGTGTTGCTCGGGGTCATCGTGCTCCGCGAGCGCCTGCGGATCGTGCCGTGGATCGCCATCGGCCTCGCGGTCGTCGCCGTCGCGGTGATCGTCATCGGGTACGGAGCGTTCCCCTGGATCGCCCTGACGCTCGCCTTCTCCTTCGGCTTCTACGGGCTCGTGAAGAAGCAGATCGGCCCGGCCGTTGATGCCGTGAGCGGTCTGACCCTCGAGTCGCTCTGGCTCCTCCCGGTCGCGGCGGTCCAGCTGGTGTTCGTCGCGAACCTGACCGGCATCACGCTCGGTACGGCCGGCGCGCTGCACACCGTCCTCCTGCTGCTCGCGGGAGCGGTCACCGCCGTCCCCCTGCTGCTCTTCGCGTCGGGCGCGCGGCGCGTCCCGCTCACGGTGATCGGCCTGCTGCAATTCGTGGCACCCATCATCCAGTTCGCGATCGGCGTGTGGGTGCTGGGGGAGCCGATGACGCTCGAGCGGTGGATCGGCTTCGGTCTCGTCTGGGTCGCCCTCATCGTGCTGAGCGTGGACTCGATCGTGATGTCGCGTCGCCACCGTCGCTCGGTTTCCGACGTCGCAGAACCGGTCTGACCGGCCACTTTCTGCGCTATCCGGCCCGAACCGACGAGGCGCCTACGCCATCGCGGACGAGAGCGCCAGGGTCGTTATGGGGCTGTGACCACGACGACGCACATCGTTAACGAACGGCAACACGACGAAAACGTGCGCCCGGTTAGGTTTAGGTCACCAGGCGACCTCACGTGTCGCCCAACGTTCATTCACAGCAAGGAGCACTATGAACGTCTTCACGCGTAGCCGCGCGGGCAAGGTCCTGGGCGGTATCGCCCTGGTCGGTGCCAGCGCGCTCGTCCTCGCCGGTTGTTCGGGTGGCGGCGGCAACGACGCCGCGGCGCCCAGTGCGTCCTCCGGCGGCGGCGCCGTGTCCACGGCCGACGGCACGTTCCACGTCGGAACCATCCTCCCCGCCACGGGTAACCTCGCGTTCCTCGGCCCGCCCGAGGTCGCGGGTGTCAAGCTCGCGATCAAGGACATCGAGGCCACGGGCTCCGAGTTCCCCTTCAAGGTCGAGCTCACCGAGCGCGACTCGGGCGACACCACGACCGACATCGCGACCCAGTCCGCCACCGAGCTCGTCGACGCCGGTGCGGACGTGGTGATCGGTGCCGCGTCCTCGGGTGTGTCGTTCACCTTCATCGACCAGCTGGTCAACGCCGGCATCGTGCAGATCTCGCCGGCGAACACCTCGCCCGACTTCACCACGTACGCCGACGACGGGTACTACTGGCGTACCGCTCCCTCCGACGTGCTGCAGGGCCGCGTGCTCGGCAACCTGATGGTCGGCGACGGCGCAGCCAACGTCGGCATCATCTACATCAACGACCCCTACGGCATCGGCCTCAAGGACAACGCGACCAAGGCCATCGAGGCCGCCGGTGGCGAGGTCTCGGTCGCGGTCCCCTACAACCCGGGTGACACGGTCTTCACCTCGCAGGTCGACCAGCTGCTGCAGGCCAAGCCCGACGCTGTCGCGGTCATCGCGTTCGAAGAGACGTCGTCGATCATCCCGCAGCTCGTCAGCACCCAGGGCTACCCGGCCTCGAAGGTCTACTTCGTCGACGGCAACCTGTCGAACTCGTACGAGTTCCCGGCGGGCACGCTGCAGGGCGCCAAGGGAACCCTCCCGGGCAACCCGGCCGACACCGACTTCCAGGCTCGCCTGAAGGAGGTCGACCCCGCCCTCACCGACTTCAGCTACGCGCCGGAGTCCTACGACGCCGTCATCGTCGCGGCTCTCGCCGCGGCGCAGGCCAAGGACGACTCGGGCACGGCGATCCGTGACAACCTGCAGTCGGTCTCCGAGGACGGCGAGAAGTGCACGACCTTCGCCGACTGCCTGAAGCTCATCAACGAGGGCAAGGACATCGACTACGACGGTGTCTCCGGCCCGATCACCTTCGATGCGAACGGTGACCCGACCGAGGCGTACATCGGCATCTACCAGTACGGTGCCGACAACAAGTACACCCTGCTGAACACGGAGTTCGGTTCGCTCAACGAGTGACCTGACACCACGTGAGGGGCTCGGATCCGAGAGGATCCGGGCCCCTTTCGCATGTCGTCGCTACGGCGTGAGGCCGCAGACGGCGGCCGTGGCCGACAGGATCGCGGCGGCGACCGACGGCGACCGCTCGAGCGGGATAACCACGTCGCGATCCTCGACCCGGACCACGAGGTCGAACAGGGTGCCGACCTTGTCTTCGGCGATCGCGTGCGCATCGCACCGCTGCGGCGTCAGGGCGATCGTCGTCGTCGAGGGAGGGTCGTCCGCGCGCACGGTGACGTCCAGCGGCGTCTCGGTGCCGGCGGGGAAGCGCAGCAGGGGAGTGCCTCGCAGGGCGCGGAGTTCGGCCGTCCCCGCCCCGGCATCGCCCGTCGGCTCGATCGAGACCTCGAGATCGATGGTTCCGCCTTCACCCACCGCCGCCGACGCGGCCGAGATCCGGGCGACGGATGCCACGGCCTCCCGACCGCATTCGGTCTCAGCCAGACGAGTGAGCACACCGAGCTCGTCGGTGACGTCGAGTGTCGCGTCACGGCTGTCCCCGTCTTGTTCGAGGCGCAGTACCGCCCGCGCGGACGGATCCTCCGTGACGCACCGCAGCGCGGGCAGCGTCACGGGGAGGTCCACCGTCCGGCCCGGGGACAGCGTCACGGGTCGCTTCGTCTCGCCGCCGCCCGACTCCGCGAGCACGGGAGAGGTGAGCGTCGCAGACGTCACGACGACGGCGGAGTCGCCGTCGTTCGTCATCCGGAGCTGCACGCGGCCCGGAGCGATGTCGCCGCGTTGCTGCACCAGCGCGACCGACACCGCCGGCGGCGGGGTACTGCTCGCGCATGACGAGAGCGCGACGCCCACGAGGGTGAGCGCCGCGCTCGCGGCATATCGGCGTCGGATCAGGCGGGTGACTCCCGGTTGTCGCGCTTCGCGTCCTCGTCGGCCGCGAGGGTACCGAGGTACAGCTCGATGACGCGGGGATCGGTGAGCAGTTCGCGACCGGTGCCGGTGTACGCGTCCTTGCCCTGGTCGAGCACATAGGCCCGGTGGCAGATCTGCAGGCAGCGGCGGGCGTTCTGCTCGACCATGATGATCGTCACCCCGGCGCGGTTGATCTCGGCGACCCGGAGGAACGTCTCGTCCTGACGCACGGGCGACAGACCCGCGGATGGCTCGTCGAGCAGGAGCACCGACGGGTCCATCATGAGCGCTCGCCCCATGGCGACCATCTGGCGCTCACCGCCCGAGAGCGAGCCCGCGCGCTGACGGCGTCGCTTGGCCAGTTCGGGGAACAGTCCGCTGACGAACTCGAACCGCTCGGCGAAGACCTTGGGCCGCTGGAAGAGACCCATCTGCAGGTTCTCTTCGATCGACAGGCTCGGGAACACGTTGTTGTTCTGCGGGACCATGCCGACGCCCTTGCCGACGAGCTTGTCGGCCTTGAGCGAGGTGATGTCCTCGCCGTTGAGCAGCACGGCGCCGCCGCGGATCTTCACCTGACCGAAGATGGCCTTCAGCAGCGTCGACTTGCCGGCGCCGTTCGGGCCGATGATCCCGATGAGGTCGCCCTGGTACGCGTCGACCGTGCAGCCGTTCAGGATGTTCACGCCCGGCAGGTAGCCGGCCACGAGGTCATCGGTGCGCAGCACCGCGGTGCGGGTGGTGGTGGCGGTGTCGGTCATCAGAGCTTCCCGTCCTTCTCGTCGGCGATGAGCTCCGCTTCCGCCTCGGCGGCGGCCTCGGCCTGGATGGTCTCGAGCTGCGACGTGGTCATGTCGCCGAGATCGGTGTCGTGGTGGGCGCCGAGGTAGGCGTCGATGACGGCCTGGTCGCTCATGACGGTCTCCGGCGGCCCTTCCGCCACGACGCGACCCTCGGCCATGACGACGACCCAGTCCGAGATGTGACGGACCATGTGCATGTCGTGCTCGACGAACAGCACGCTCATCCCCTCCTTCTTGAGGTCGAGGATGTGCCCGAGCAGGCTCTGCGTGAGCGCCGGGTTCACGCCGGCCATGGGCTCGTCGAGCATGACGAGCTTGGGGTCGCTCATGAGCGCGCGCGCCATCTCGAGGAGCTTGCGCTGGCCGCCCGAGAGCGACGCGGCGAAGTCCTCGCGTTTGGCGTCGAGCTTGAACCGCCGCAGCAGGTCGTCGGCTCGCGTGGTGTTCTCGGACTCCTGCGAACGCCAGATCGCCGGGATCAGTGCGCGGAAGATGTTCTCGCCCTTCTGCCCACGGGCTCCGAGCAGCATGTTCTGCAGCACCGAGAGACGCCCGAGCGACTTGGTGAGCTGGAAAGTGCGGACCATGCCCTTGCGCGACACCTTGAACGCGGGGACGCCGGCGAGGTTCGACCCCTCGAAGCTCCAACTGCCCGTGTTGGGCTTGTCGAAGCCCGTGAGCAGGTTGAACAGGGTGGTCTTCCCGGCACCGTTGGGGCCGATGAGAGCGGTGATCTGCCCGCGCGGGATCTCGAGGTGGTCGACGTCGACGGCCTTGAGGCCGCCGAACTGGCGCGTGACGTTGTCGGCGACGACGATCGGGTCGACCTTGGCGCAGCCGGGTCCGACCTCGCCCCTGACGAGCGGGTGGGTGACGGTCGTGTCAGACATTGAACGACAGCTCCTTCTTGTTGCCGAAGATGCCCTGTGGTCGGAAGATCACGAGGAGCATCAGTCCGATGCCGACGAGGATGAAACGCACCTGCCCTGTCTGGGTGCTGGACATGAAGCCCAGGATGCCGACATCCCGCAGTCCCACGATGATGCCGTTGGACAGCGACAGGAGCACCCAGAACAGCATCGCGCCGACGATCGGCCCGAGCAGGGTGGCCGCGCCTCCGAGGAGGAGCGCCGTCCAGATGAAGAACGTCAGCGCCGTGCCGTAGTTACCGGGCTGCACCGCGCGGGGGAGGATGAACACCACTCCCGCGAGGCCGCCCATGACGCCGCCGAGCACGAGCGCCTGCATCTTGTAGGCGTAGACGTTCTTGCCGAGGCTGCGCACGGCATCCTCGTCTTCACGGATGCCCTTCACGACGCGACCCCACGGGCTGCGCATGAGGAGGAAGACGAGGAGCGTCGCGATGATGACGAGGGCCCACCCGAACAGGCGCACCCACCAGTCGTTCGCCGAGTAGGTCCACGGGCCGATGCCGTAGGTGCCGCCCGGCAGGGGGTTCAGTGCTTGGAACTCGCGGTTGTAGCCGTTCAGACCCTGCGAGCCGCCCGTGATGTCGGTCAGACCGACCGTCGAGACGACGTAGCGCACGATCTCGGCCGCCGCGATCGTGACGATCGCGAGGTAGTCGGCGCGCAGGCGCAGGGTCGGGATGCCGAGGATGAAAGCGAACAGCACGGAAGCGGCGATCGCGATCAGGATCGCGAGCCACACGGGAGCCGAGAGCGAGAGGGTCGCGATGGCGAAGGCGTAGGCGCCGACGGCCATGAAGCCCGCCTGACCGAAGTTGAGCAGTCCGGCGTAGCCGAAGTGCACGCTGAGGCCGATGGCGGCGAGGGCGTAGGCCGCGGTGGTCGGGCTGATGAGCTCGCCCGCGGCGTTGTTGAAGATCGAAAGCCAGTCCATGTCGTCTTTCCTCAGCCGATCCGCTCTTTACGACCGAGCACACCTTGCGGCCGGAACAGCAGCACGCCGATGAGCACGATCAGGGCCACCGCGTACCGAAGGTCGGGTGGGATGACGATGGTGGACAGTTCCGTGATGATGCCGATGATCAGCGATCCCACGAGGGCACCGAAGGCGCTGCCGAGACCGCCGAGGGTCACGGCGGCGAACAGGAGGAGCAGGATCGCGAAGCCCATGTCCCACGTGACACCGCGGTAGAGGCCGTAGAGCACGCCCGACAGGCCCGTGAGAGCACCCGCCATGACCCACACGATGCGGATCACGCGGTCGACGTTGATGCCGGAGGCTGCGGCGAGCGAGGCGTTGTCGCTCACGGCGCGCGTGGCCTTTCCGATCCGCGTGCGGGTGAGGAAGTAGCCCACGGCTGCGAGCATCACGATGCTCACGCCCATGCTGATGATCGAGGTGAGGGTCACCGTGACGGGGCCGATGGTGACGTTGTCGGTGATCCCCGTCGTGATGTTCCGCGTGCCACCGTCGAAGAAGTAGAGGTAGAGGTACCGCAGGACGATCGACAGACCGATCGTCACGATGAGCACCTGGACCAGTCCGACCCCGCGTTTGCGGAGGGGTTTGAAGAGCACGGCATCCTGTGTCCAGCCGAGCGCGGCCGAGAGGGCGACCGTCAGCACCACCGCCAACAGGAGGTTCCACCCCATGGCGGTGAAGACGTAGAAGATGATCGCGCCGAAGGTGAGCATCTCGCCGTGGGCGAAGTTGTTGACGCCGGTCGTCCCGAAGATCAGCGAGATGCCGATCGCGGCCAGGGCCAGCAGGAGGCCGAAGTTGAGGCCGTAGAAGAAGCGCGAGAACAGCGTGTCCCAGATGGATCCGGATGCCGCGGTTCCTTCTCCCGTGGGGAAGAGGACGTTGACCGTGTTCGTGGTCCCGATCGTCACGTCGCGGGTGATGTTGTCGGGGTCACGCGGGACGACGCCGTCCGGGAGCGTGTCGACCTTGAGCTCGGCGGTGTACTCGCCGGGCCCGGGAACCGAGACGGCCCAGCGGCCGTCGGCGCCGGTGGTGCCCACCTCGGAGAAACCAGACCCCTCGACCGCGATCTCGACGCCCTCGACGGGGTCGTCGCCGGCGCGGATGATGCCGCCGATCGTGTACTGGGTGGAGACGTCGCCGGTTCCGGCCGAAGCGGCCGGGGTGGGGGCGGTCGTCGTCTGGGCGCTCGCGGGTGACGCGAGGAACAGGCTCAGGACGGCGACGGCGCTCGCGAGGAACGCCACGAGGATGGCCATGCGGGATAGGGTGCGCGATCGTATCGCGGTGGGGGAGGGATAACCCACGGAGTCTCCAGTTCGGCAGCGCTGACGAAGTCGTCCCGTCAGCTTCGACGGTCGACGCTACGAGCGTAATGTGTCGAGGGTGTTTCACCGACTGCCTCGTTAGCGAACCGTGTCATCACGAGTGCGTACCGCGGCCGGACCTCTCGGGAACAATTCCCAGGCTCCCGACGCTTAGAATTCCATCGGACGTCCCTTTCACACAGGCGCTACGGCGCAGGAGGATCCATGGAGCAGCACGACCCCTTCGGTTTCATCGGACTGACGTATGACGACGTGTTGCTCCTTCCCGGGCACACCGATGTCATCCCGAGCGAAGCGGACACGTCGTCGCGCCTCACCCGTCGCATCACCGTCGCCACCCCTCTTCTCTCGTCCGCCATGGACACCGTGACCGAGGCGCGCATGGCGATCGCGATCGCGCGTCAGGGTGGCATCGGAATCGTGCACCGCAACCTCTCGATCGAAGACCAGGCGGCGATCGTCGACCAGGTCAAGCGCAGCGAGTCGGGCATGGTGTCGAACCCCATCACGACGACTCCGGATGCCACCGTCGCCGAGGTCGACGCGATGTGCGCCCAGTACCGCATCTCGGGTCTTCCCGTCGTCGACCCCGACGGTGTGCTGGTGGGCATCATCACCAACCGCGACATGCGCTTCGTCTCGGGCTTCGAGCGCCAGACGACCCTCGTCAAAGACGTGATGACGAAAGAGGGACTGATCACCGGGCACGTCGGCATCCACGCCAACGACGTCATCGCGACGTTCGCCAAGCACCGCGTCGAGAAGCTGCCCCTGGTCGACGACGAGGGCAAGCTCGCCGGCCTCATCACCATCAAGGACTTCGACAAGAGCGAGAAGTACCCCCTCGCGACCAAGGACGACCAGGGCCGCTTGCGCGTCGGTGCCGCCATCGGCTTCTTCGGCGACGCGTGGCAGCGCGCCGAGGCGCTGCGTGACGCGGGCGTCGACGTCCTCGTGGTCGACACCGCGAACGGGCAGTCCGCGGGGGTCATCGACATCGTGACGCGCCTCAAGGCCGACGAGTCGTTCGCCCACATCGACGTCATCGGCGGCAACGTCGCCACCCGCGAGGGCGCTCAGGCGCTCATCGACGCGGGAGTGGATGCCGTCAAGGTCGGCGTCGGACCGGGCTCGATCTGCACCACCCGCGTCGTGGCCGGTGTCGGCGTGCCGCAGGTCACCGCGATCTACGAGGCCGCTCAGGCCGCGATCCCCGCGGGCGTGCCGGTCATCGCGGACGGCGGTCTGCAGTACTCGGGCGACATCGCCAAGGCGCTCGTCGCGGGTGCCGACACCGTGATGCTCGGCTCGCTGCTCGCGGGGACCGACGAGTCGCCGGGCGAGATCGTCTTCCAGGGTGGCAAGCAGTTCAAGCAGTACCGCGGCATGGGTTCGCTCGGTGCACTGCAGACGCGCGGCAAGAAGACCTCGTACTCGAAGGACCGCTACTTCCAGGCCGACGTTCCCAGCGACGACAAGCTCATCCCCGAGGGCATCGAGGGCCAGGTGCCCTACCGCGGCCCTGTGTCGGCGGTCGCCTACCAGCTCATCGGTGGCCTGCGTCAGTCGATGTTCTACGTCGGCGCGCGCACCGTCGAAGAGCTCAAGACCAAGGGCAAGTTCGTCCGCATCACCTCGGCGGGCCTGAAGGAATCGCACCCGCACGACGTGCAGATCGTCGTCGAGGCGCCGAACTACAAGAAGTAACGCGTCATGAGAGTGGGGCCGGGCAGGTGACTGCCCGGCCCCTTCTCACGCGCGGTCGTGGGGCGAACGAGGGTCCGCTAGACTGGTCGGCTCGCTTCCCGGCGGGCCGACCGGCGAACGGCGCACGCGCGTTCGAGGTCGACGCCACCGCCACGAGCGGTCGACCGGAATCTCCCCATGGGCTACCTCGACCTCACCGCCATCTCGTTCACCCTGCCCGACGGGCGGCCCCTCCTCGACGAGGTGACGTTCCGCGTGGGGGAGGGCGTGACGACCGCGCTCGTCGGTCCGAACGGGGCGGGCAAGTCGACGCTGCTTCGCATCGTGCGCGGCGAGGAGAAGGCCCACGGCGGTGCGATCGCGATCGGCGGCTCCCTCGGGGTGATGGATCAGTTCATCGGCCACGGGAAATCCGGCGAGACCGTCCACGACCTCCTCGTCGCGGTGTCGCCCGCGCGCATCCGTCGCGCGGCGCTCGAGCTCGAGGCATCCGAGAACGCCCTCATCGAACACGACGACCTCGACACCCAGATGCGGTACGCCGCGGCGCTCGCCGACTACGCCGACGCGGGCGGGTACGAGCACGAGACGGTCTGGGACACGTGCGCGATCGCCGCTCTCGGAGTGCCGTACGAGCGAGCGCGGTTCCGGGAGCTGGGCACCCTGTCGGGAGGGGAGCAGAAGAGGCTGGCCCTCGAGGCGCTGCTGCGCGGCCCCGACGACGTGCTCCTGCTCGACGAGCCCGACAACTACCTCGACGTCCCCGGCAAGCGCTGGCTCGAGGACCAGTTGCGCGCCACCGCGAAGACCGTTCTCCTCGTCTCGCACGATCGCGAGCTCCTCGCTCGCGCGGCCGACCGCATCGTGACCCTCGAGACGGGCAGCGCCGGCAGCACCGCGTGGGTGCACGGGGGCAGCTTCGCGACGTACGCGGAGGCCCGCGAGGACCGCATGGCGCGGCTCGACGAGCTGCGCCGTCGCTGGGATGAGGAGCATGAGAAGCTCCGGGCCCTCGTCGCGCGTATGAAGGTCGCCGCCGCCGCCAACGACGGCTTCGCCTCGCGCTACCAGGCCGCGGTGACCCGACTGACGAAGTTCGAGACGGCAGGTCCGCCCCAGGAGCGCCCGCCCGAGCAGGATCTGCAGCTGCGCCTGCGGGGCGCCCGCACGGGCAAGCGCGCGGTCATCGCCGAGAAGCTCGAGCTGACCGGGCTCATGAAGCCGTTCGACCTGGAGGTCTGGTTCGGCGACCGTGTCGCGGTCCTCGGATCCAACGGCTCGGGCAAGTCGCACTTCCTGCGGCTGTTGGCCGCGGGGGGCACTGATCCCGACGCACGTCTGGGACACGTGACCACCGTCGGCTCCGGACTCGACCGGGTCGCCCACACCGGCAGAGCGATCCTCGGGGCGCGCGTCGTACCCGGGTGGTTCGCCCAGACGCATCGGCATCCGGAGTTCGTCGGGCGAACGCTCCTCGATCTGCTTCACCGCGGTGACGACAACAGAAGGGGGATGCCACGGGATGCCGCGAGCTCGGCCCTCGACCGCTACGGTCTCGTCGCCCAGGCGGAGCAGGACTTCGACACGCTGAGCGGTGGGCAGCAGGCGCGGTTCCAGGTGCTCCTCCTCGAGCTGTCGGGGACGACCCTGCTGCTGCTCGACGAACCCACGGACAACCTCGACCTCGCGTCGGCCGAGGCTCTCGAAGACGCCCTCGCGCGATTCGAGGGGACGGTGCTCGCAGTGACGCACGACCGGTGGTTCGCGCGGTCCTTCGACCGGTTCCTCGTGTTCGGGTCGGACGGCGAGGTGTACGAGTCATCCGAGCCGGTCTGGGACGAGCAGCGCGTCGTGCGGGCGCGGTGACCGTTGCGCCGGTGATCGTCGCGGCTACGCTGTGCGCATGATCCGGCGGAGGATTCACCCCGAGGCATCCGTCTCGGCCCGGCGCACCGAGGCGTTCACCGACGGGGTGTTCGCCATCGCGGCGACGCTCCTCGTCCTGGGTCTCACCGACCAGTCCCTCGGTACGGTGCGCACGAACGACGACCTCGCTCAGGGTCTTCTCGCGCTGGCGCACCCGGTGTTCTCGTTCGTCATCAGCTTCCTCATCCTGTGCGTGATGTGGATGACGCACGTGAAGCAGTTCGAGTGGATCGTTCGGATCGACGACACGGGGATGTGGCTGAACAACATCCGTCTGCTCCTGGTCGTGCTGGTGCCCTTCACATCCTCGCTGAACACGTCGTACGACGGCCTGCTGCTCGGGCGGATCCTGCTGCCGATCAACTTCTTCCTCGCGATCGTGGTCGGCTGGGTGCAGTGGGCCTGGGCCGTGCGATCGGGGGCTGTCGCCGATCTGTCGGAGGACGACGCGCGGCGACTGGGCAGGGCCGGCCTCAGCGCGGTGATCATCAGTGCCGCGGCCGTGGCGCTCAGCCCCTGGATCGGATCGCTCGCCTTCCTCCTCTTCGCCGTCGACGGACTGTTGACGCGCCTCCTGCGCGGAGCCGATGCCCCGCTTTCGGTCGACGGTCCACCGGCGACCGGCGGCGAGGTCGGAGGTCGCGGGTAGGCTGGGCGGGTGACCATGGAGATCGACCTCGGCCGCGCCAAGCGCGCCCGCCGCGCCTACACCTTCGACGACATCGCCGTCGTGCCGTCGCGACGGACGCGCAACCCCGAAGACGTGTCCACGGCGTGGACGATCGACGCCTTCTCGTTCGAGATCCCGGTGCTCGGCGCCCCCATGGACTCGGTCGTCAGCCCCCGCACAGCCATCGAGCTCGGTCGTCTGGGCGGTCTGGGCGTGCTCGACCTCGAGGGTCTCTGGACGCGGTACGACGACCCCGAGCCGCTCCTCGCCGAGATCGCCGGGCTGCCGGATGCCGATGCCACCCGCCGCATGCAGCAGCTCTACTCCGAGCCGATCAAGCCCGAACTCGTGCGCGATCGTCTCGCCGAGATCCGCGCCGCGGGCGTGACCGTGGCCGGAGCCCTGACGCCGCAGCGTACCCACGACCTGTACGAGACGGTCGTGGCCGCGGGGGTCGACCTCTTCGTCATCCGCGGGACGACGGTGTCGGCCGAGCACGTGTCGAGCGTGGCCGAGCCGCTCAACCTCAAGAAGTTCATCTACGACCTCGATGTCCCCGTCATCGTCGGCGGCGCCGCCACCTACACCGCGGCCCTGCACCTCATGCGCACGGGAGCCGCCGGCGTACTCGTCGGCTTCGGTGGGGGAGCCGCGTCCACGACGCGCGCCACGCTCGGCCTGCACGCGCCGATGGCGACCGCTGTCGCCGACGTCGCCGGCGCTCGCCGCGACTACCTCGACGAGTCGGGCGGACGCTACGTGCACGTCATCGCCGACGGCGGTGTCGGCACCTCCGGTGACATCGTGAAGGCCCTCGCCATGGGCGCGGATGCCGTCATGCTCGGCGTCGCGCTCGCACGCGCCACCGACGCTCCCGGTCGCGGTTTCCACTGGGGACCCGAGGCCCACCACGCCAAGCTGCCCCGCGGGCGTCGCGTCGCGGTCGACCGTGTCGGTCCGCTCGAGCAGGTGCTCTACGGGCCTGCGCCCGTCGCAGACGGCACCGCGAACCTGATCGGCGCCCTGAAGAAGTCGATGGCCACGACCGGCTACTCCGACCTCAAGGAGTTCCAGCGCGTCGAGGTCGTCGTGGCCCCCTACGGACACTGATGCCGGAGTCCGCGTGACCTCGTCGCCCGCCATCGCTCCGGAGATCCCCGAGGTCTTCCCGCCGACGCTGCGCGAGGTGATGCTGCGTCCGCGATGGCTCGCGCTGCTGGCGTTCTCGCTGGTGGTCGCCGGGGTCCTCGCGTGGCTCGGGCAGTGGCAACTGGGGCGCGCGGTCGACACCGCGCCCTCCGAGCCCGGCATGACCGAGGTGGTGCGCCCCCTCGACGAGGTCGTGCAGCCGGGCGCCTATCTCGCCGAGCCCCTCGTCGGCCAACGCGTCGAGACGAGCGGGCGGTGGATCCCCTCGGACTTCATCGTCGTCTCGTCGCGCTTCAACGACGACGTCGAGGGCTACTGGGTCACGGGTCAGCTGCGGATCGATGACGGCGGAAAGCCGGCATCGATCGCGGTCGCGCTCGGCTGGGCGCCCACCCTCGACGCCGCCGACGCCGCCGCCGACGATCTCCGCGCCGCGGCCGAAGCCGATCCCACCGCACAGGTCGACGTCACGGGGCGCCTGATCTCCGACGAGGGGCCGGCGCGTCCGGCTTCGGGCGTCGACCCGCTGACGCTGACGCGCATGTCGCCCGCGATGCTGCTCGGTCGGTGGCACGACATCGACGGTGTGGCGGTGTACCGCCAGTACGTGGCGTCGCAGACGGCGATCGGGCCGCTCGAGGCGATCTCGTCGCCGGCTCCGGACGAGCGTTCCCGCGTCAACTGGTTGAACATCTTCTACGCGGCGGAGTGGGCGATCTTCGCGGGCTTCGCCCTGTACCTCTGGTACCGCCTGGCCCGCGACGCGTGGGAGAAAGAGGTCGAAGACCTCGAAGACGCCCAGGAAGAGCTGCAGGCGGCGGGGCCGCCGGTTCCTCGCGACTAGACTTGGCGCATGCCGCGTCCCCCGAAACTCGCCTCTTTCCCGGCGATCCGCGGAGCCCTGACCTTCTACCAGATCTGCTCGATCATCACCGGTATCGGACTTCTGCTGCTGGTCACCGAGATGATCCTGAAGTACACGCCCATCCACGTGGAGCTGTTCCTGGGCGGATCCGGCGGGTTCCTGTGGTTCGCGGATGCCATCGCCGGCCCCGGATGCCAGTGGTTCTCGCTCTTCATCCCCGGCGGTGACGGGTGCGAGATGATCTCCACGGGTGACGGCGTGAATGTCTCGCTCGCCATCCTCGTCGCCCACGGCTGGTTCTACGTCGTGTACCTCATCTCGTGCTTCCGCGTGTGGAGCCTGATGCGCTGGCCGTTCCGTCGGTTCGTCTTCCTGGCCCTCGGCGGCGTCGTCCCGTTCCTCTCCTTCATCCTCGAGGTGCGTACCGCCCGCGGCGTGCGCGCCTACCTCGCCGAGCGCGAAGCCGCCCTGGCATCCGCTCCCGTTCCCGCCCCGGAAGGCAACCGGTGACCGAACAGACCGAAACGTCCCAGCGCCCCGTCCTCGTCGTCGACTTCGGCGCCCAGTACGCGCAGCTGATCGCCCGCCGCGTCCGCGAAGCGGGCGTCTACAGCGAGATCGTGCCGCACACCGCCTCGGCAGAAGAGATCGCGGCCAAGAACCCCGTGGGCATCATCCTCTCGGGCGGGCCCTCGTCGGTGTATGAAGAGGGCGCCCCGAGCCTCGACGCCGGAGTCTTCGATCTCGACGTGCCGACGCTCGGCATCTGCTACGGCTTCCAGGTCATGGCCAAGGCCCTCGGCGGCGAGGTCGCGAACACCGGCCTGCGCGAGTACGGGGCGACGGATGCCACGATCGTGACCGAGGGCACGCTGCTCGAGGGGCAGCCGGTCGAACAGAACGTGTGGATGAGCCACGGTGACCAGGTGTCGCGGGCTCCCGAGGGCTTCGAGGTGCTCGCCCGCACCGCGCACACGCCCGTCGCCGCCTTCGCGAGCGACGCACGTCGCATGTACGGCGTGCAGTGGCATCCTGAGGTCAAGCACTCCGACCACGGCCAGCACGTGCTCGAGAACTTCCTGCACAAGGCGGCGGGTCTCCCCGCCGACTGGAACAGCGGCAACGTGATCGCCGAGCAGGTCGAGCGCATCCGCCAGCAGGTCGGGACGTCGCGCGTCATCTCGGCGCTGTCGGGCGGCGTCGACTCCGCCGTGTCGACCGCCCTCGTGCACGAGGCCGTCGGCGACCAGCTGATCGCGGTGTTCGTCGACCACGGGCTGCTCCGCCAGGGCGAGCGCGAACAGGTCGAGAACGACTACGTCGCCTCGACCGGGGTGAAGCTCATCACGGTCGACGCGCGCGAGACCTTCCTGAACGCCCTCGCCGGCGTCAGCGACCCCGAGCAGAAGCGCAAGATCATCGGCCGCGAGTTCATCCGCGCTTTCGAGAAGGTGCAGGCCGACCTCGTCGCCGAGGCCAAGGCCGAGGGCGAGCAGGTGCGCTTCCTCGTGCAGGGCACGCTTTACCCCGACGTGGTCGAGTCCGGGGGCGGAACCGGTACGGCCAACATCAAGAGCCACCACAACGTGGGCGGGCTCCCCGAGGATCTGCAGTTCGAGCTCGTCGAACCGCTGCGCACCCTCTTCAAAGACGAGGTCCGCGCGATCGGTCGCGAGCTGGGTCTGCCCGAGGCGATCGTCGGCCGCCAGCCCTTTCCGGGGCCCGGTCTTGGCATCCGCATCGTGGGCGAGGTCACCGCTGACCGTCTCGAGATCCTGCGTGCGGCCGACGCCATCGCCCGCGCCGAGCTGACCAAGGCCGGCCTCGACGACGAGATCTGGCAGTGCCCGGTCGTGCTCCTCGCCGATGTGCGCTCCGTCGGCGTGCAGGGCGACGGTCGCACCTACGGTCACCCCATCGTGCTGCGTCCGGTGTCGTCCGAGGACGCCATGACCGCTGACTGGACCCGCCTGCCCTACGACGTGCTGTCCAAGATCTCGAACCGCATCACCAACGAGGTGAAGGACGTCAACCGCGTGGTGCTCGACGTGACGTCGAAGCCGCCGGGGACGATCGAATGGGAGTGAGCCTTCGGCCACTCGCGCGGCAAGGCGCCGTCGTCCTCCGGGCGGCGGCGTTTTTGCTGCGCGCGTTGGTCGCGGTGCCCGGTTTGGGGCGTGAGTTGGCGGTCGGGGCGGGGAATGGCGCGCCCCAAAGGGACGAACACGCCCCAAACGCGGGTACGCGGGTACCGGGAAGCCGGGAGAGGATGGAGGCGTGATGCCGTTCCCCGACGCCTGGTACCTGATCCTGTCGAGCAGGCTCATCCCCGACCTCGACGGCGGGTACACGATCTCGACGCTCGCCCGCGCGCGTCAGATGGCGGATGCCGGCACTCAACCGCTTCTCCTCACCGTCGATCCGGGGACGCCCGACGCCCATGCCCAGCACCGCGCGACGTTCGTGGAGCGCGGGGCGGCGGCGGCATCCGAGGTCTTCCGTAATCTCTTCGATGAAGCGGTGGACGTCGAGGGAGGGGCCGCGGAGTGGCTGCGAGCGGCGGCCACGCCCGGCGAAGCCGATCCCACCCTGGAGTACCGCGACGTCGCGGGCGGCGCTGTCTCCCTGCCCAACGTCGTCGACCCCGATTGGCACCTGACGACGGCACCGATCGTGATCCGGGATGCCGCGGGCGAGTCTGTCGGCGTCGTCGCCGGGTTCGGTGCGCTCTACCGCGCGTGGCTCGGGCACCTCACCGGACAGCTCCGTGCGGAGAATCCGCGTCCCGTCGTCGTCATCTGCGAGTCGCGGCAGCTCGGTGAGCTGATCGTCGGGTGGGGAGACGATGACGTCCGGATCGTGCACACGGTCCACACGATCCACCTCGAAGCCCCTTATCGTGCTGACTCCGACCTCAACGCGCTCTGGACGCGATGGTTCGAGATCGCTCCGCGCTTCGACGCGGTGCTGTGGCCCACCGCACAGCAGCGTGACGACGTGCGCGAACGTTTCGGGACCGCGGCGAACGATCTCGTCGCGCCGCACGCCGTCCGCGCGCCGGAGAGGGTCGTCCCCGCGGCGGACCGCGACGCCGGTCGTGTCGTGGTGCTCGGTCGCCTCGCTCCCGGCAAACGTCTTCGCGCGGCCGTCCGCGCATTCGCCCGGGTCGTCGCAGAGGTCCCCACGGCGCGGCTGGAGCTGTGGGGAGCCGGCGCCCAGCGAGAGGCGCTCGAAGCCCTGGTCGCCGAGCTCGGCCTGGCGGGAAGTATCTCGCTGCCCGGGCTCACGAACGACCCCGGTGCCGTCCTCGACGGCGCGGCCGTGTACCTCACCACCTCGGCTTTCGAGGGGCAGGGGCTCGCCCTCGCCGAAGCCCTCGCGCACGGTACCCCTGTGGTGGCCTATGACATCCGCTACGGCCCGCGCGACATGCTCGCCGGGGGAGGTGGCATCCTGGTTCCGGATGGCGACGAGGGCGCCCTCGTCGCGGCCCTCGTTCGTGTGCTGACGGATGCCGAGGTGCGCGAGCGGCTGTCGACCGAGGCCGTGGACGCGGCGGCGACCCTGAGTCCGGCGCGCGCGATGCAGACGCTGGCCGCGGCGTGCGGGGAAGCCCTGTCACGCCCCCGGCGGCGCTGACCTCAGGCGCGGTCGGCGGCGCGGGCGGCTGACCGGACGGCGCTGACCGCGGCAGACGGAGAGCCGCGGAAGGCGGGCCCGTGGCCGGGGAGAACCCAGTCGGCGTCGAGATCAGCGATGCGAGCCAGGGACGCCAGAGCCTCGGTCGGGTCGTCGGTGAAGGGGGCGGGACCCGGTCCCGTGCGCCCCGTGAGGACGTGGCGGGTCGTGAGCGCGTCGCCGACGAAGACGGCGCGGACTTCGGGGGAGAACACGGCGACGCTTCCCGGCGAGTGTCCGGGCATCGAGATCACGCGGGGCGCTCCGGGGAGGTCGAGAGTGGTGTCGCCGTCGATGCTCACCACCTCGGTCAGCCACTGCGGACGCATGCCCTTCCGGATGCCGAACGCGGCGAAGCTCAACAGCGGCCCGATGCGCATCGGGCCGACCGGGGTCTTCGGCTTGTCTCCACCCCGCGCGCGATCGGCGTCGGCGGCGTGGACGAAGACCGGGATGCCGTGGTCGCGGCGCAGGCGCTCGGCGAAACCGACGTGGTCGCTGTCGCCGTGCGTCAGGACCACCCCGCGGATGTCGTCGATCGGGCGGCCGATGGTGTCCAGCTCCCGCCGGAGATCGGCGTACATGCCGGGGAGGCCGGCATCGATCAGGGTGATGCCGGCGGGCGTGGTGATCAGGTAGGAGGCGACGATGTCGTTGCCGAGGCGGTGAAGGGAGGGGGCGAGTCGCATGGGATGACCTTTCGCGGGATGGCTACGAGCAATAGCCATGATAGCTTATATACGTAGCCATAAGGAGCGCTGAATGCCGACACCCGAACGAACGTCTCTCGCCGAGATCGTCGCGCAGGCCGCCCGACTGCTGGAGAGCGGCGGTCCGACCGCCGTCACGATGCAGGCCGTGGCGGCGGCCGTCGGGGTCAAGGCCCCCTCGCTGTATAAGCGCGTGCGCGACCGGGAAGCGCTTCTCGGTCTGGTCGGGATCGCGACCGCGGACGACCTGACACGCCGACTGACGGATGCCGGGGGCGACCTCGCTGAGCTGCTCACCGTCTTTCGCCGCTTCGGTCAAGAGCGACCGGAAGCGTTCCGTCTGCTGTTCGCTTCGTCGATCGACCCCGAGAGGCTCGCGGCGACCAGCGAACCCGTGCTCCGCGCGACCGCGGCCGTCGTCGGTCCCGACCGTGCGCTCGATGCAGCGCGGTTGCTGACCTCGTGGGCGCTCGGATTCATCACGATGGAGCTGACGGGCGCCTTCCGTCTCGGGGGCGACCTCGACGAAGCCTTCGCGTACGGGATGCGTCACATCGTGGGCTCACTGACCTCGGATCAGGACGCGGTGCGACCGGCCCAGGGATCGTAGTCGGCGATCAGGCCCTCTTGCGCGGGACGTTCGGCATCCGGGACATGCTGCAGGTTCACCCGCACGCGGTACCAGAGCGAGCTCGAACCGCGCATGCCGTCGACGAGGATGTCGGCCGGGTGGAGGGCGTCCGCGGCGTCCGGATGTCGTGACTTCCACGTCTCGAGCGCATCGAGAGCTTCGGGCTTGGTCTTGGTACGCGCGACCTCGATGAGAGGCATGGTCGAGGCGCGGCGGCCGGAGCCGTCGGAGCCGCGCGGAGGCTTCTCGGCGGGCCCGAGCTCCTTCGCGAGAGCCAGCAGGGCGTCGAGGGAGCCCGCCGCGTCGTCGATGCCCGCGTGCGGATCGCCGATCGTGCGGAAGCGCTCGGGCACGGTGAGGACGGTGAACTCTTCGGGGCGGCGGTCGCGGACCTCGTCCCACGTCAGCGGAGTCGACACGCGCGCGTCGGGGAGCGCCCGGATCGAGTACGCCGAGGCGACCGTGCGGTCCTTCGCGTTCTGGTTGAAGTCGACGAAGACGCTTTCGCCGCGTTCCTCCTTCCACCAGCGAGCGGTCGCGAGCCCGGGCGCGCGGTTCTCGACCTCGCGGGCGAGCGTCTCGGCGGCGAGGCGTACGTCGGCGTAGTCCCACTCGGGACGGATGCGCACGATGATGTGGAGCCCCCGCGAGCCCGAGGTCTTCGGCCATCCGACGAGCCCGTGGTCTTCGAGGACCTCGCGGGCGATGAAGGCGACATCGACGATCTGTGCCCAGTCGACCCCGGGCATGGGGTCGAGATCGACGCGCAGCTCGTCGGGGTGGTCGAGGTCCTCAGCCCGAACGGGGTGAGGGTTGAGGTCGAGGCAGCCGAGGTTGACGACCCACGCCAGGCCCGCGGCATCCCGGATCACCGTCTCCTCGGCGGAGGTGCCGGAGGCGTAGTGGAGGGTCGCGGTGTCGATGAAGGCGGGGTGCTTGTCGGGCACACGCTTCTGGAAGAACGGCTCCTGGTCGAGGCCCTTCGAGAAGCGCTTGAGCACCATCGGTCGGCCTCCTGCTCCCCGCAGGGCGCCCTCGGCGACGTCGAGGTAGTAGCGCACGAGGTCGAGCTTCGTCAGGCCGCGTTGCGGGAAGACGACGCGGTCGGGACTCGTGACGCGCACCTCGTGGCCGTCGATGTCGAGGATCTCGGGGGGAGTCTTCGCGGGGCTCATGGCGCGAGGCTAGCGCCGACACCCACGCGTCGCGCACCCCTTGCGGCGCGCGCGGGCGGCGCGGCGCAGGTGCGGGATGCGCGAGCGTGCGGGGTGTGCGCGCCCGGCTGCAGGCGGTGCGGCGCAGGTGCGGGATGCGCGAGCGTGCGGGTGCGCGCGCCCGGCCGCAGGCGTTGAGTGTCCAAAACACCCGGACGCTTTTCGGATGTGATGTCTCAGGACATCG
>NZ_LDRU01000104.1 GCF_001476285.1 Microbacterium testaceum
CGTCGGCGAGGGACGCCGCGGCGAGCGCCTGGTACTTCCACTCGGGATCGTTGATCGCGAGGAAGTCGGGGTCGCTGACGAGGTTGCGCGGGTTGTACACGCGCTCGTCGCCGTCCTTGTGACTCAGATGGTCGCGATCGGCGAAGGTCGGCAGCGAGTCCAGGTACGAGTTCGTGAGCAGCTTCGCCACGAGTCGCGGGGTCAACCGGAGAGAGGTGAAGGGCAGTCCGACGCGCTTCTGGACGTCCTCGGGAACGGTGTCGTCTCCGGGGCGCGGGTTCCGGTCGATCGCGAACGAGATCGCCGCTCCCGTGATGGCCACGGGGGCGTACCGCAGCGAGTCGGTGCCGAGGCTCGGATCCAGGGGGCGCGAGGTCAGGGCCAGCGGCGCCGGTGCGGTGCCGTTCGCCGCGCGCGCCGCGTCGGACTCCGCCCCGGTGATGGCCGAGTAGACCGAGCCGCCCGACTGGTTGCACACCACGGGCTGCCACGACGAGACCGCCCGGCTGATCAGCTCGCTTCCCGCGAGCTGCCGCTCGGCCGCGCCGATGGGGCACCGGACGCCCAGGGGTTTGAAGTCGAGCTTGACCGCGATGCGGTGCTTCCACGCGTCCCAGAAGAGCCCCGACTTCGTGATGAAGGACGCCCCGCCGTCCTGCTGCCCGCGGGGCAGGATGACCAGCCAGCAGCTCGAACCGGACACGCTGCCGTCGGCGGCCGTCACGGGCGAGCCGCAGCCGAGCCCCTGCGACTGCAGCGCGGTCTGGACCTCGAACTTCACCGACCCGGAGCCGTCACCGCCGGACCCCGCCCACGACACCATGTTGGTCGTGTACTTCGAGAAGAACTCGTTCGTGTTCATATCGGCCAGGACGTCTTTGCCGTCGGCGTCCTTGGTGTACGAGTAGGCACCGTCGACGACATTGGCGACGGTGCGGCCGTTCGCCCCCCGGAAGGGAATGGACGTGTAGGTCGGGGTGGCGAACCCGTCGCCGAAGACCGTGTAGGGCTTGTCCTCCGCGGCGACCGAGGCATCGGTGTCGCGGGGATCGTCGCGGTGCGAGCCGGGGACGCCCCCGAGCCCGTACTGGCAGGTCGTCCGGTCGGGGGTGCCCGGATGCGCCGGATCGTCGCCCCAGCACTGGAAGACCTGCAGGAAGTCCGCCCCGCCGATCTGCGAGCTCGGCACGGTCGAGGGCTTTCCCCCCGTCCACGACACGACGATGCCCTGCGACTCCAACGCCCGCGTCTGCGAGACGGTCACCGAGAGGTCGGGGAACGGGGCGTTCTCGACGTCGAGGTCTTGATCCTTCGCCGTGACGGTCACCGCGGAGGAGTCGTCCGCCACGGCCGACGGAGCGATCGCGGACAGCGCGCCGGTCCCACCGGACAGGGCGAAGATCGTCAGACCCGCGAGAGTGCCGACGACGACGGATGCCAGGGCCCGGCGCCCGCGCGACGCGACACGGTCCGCGACCCGGGCACCGGATGCCGTCCGTGCGCGTCGTCCCGCGGAGCGGGACGCAGCGGTTCGCCGCTCACGGTGTTCAGACACGAGGTTTCCTTTGCAGAGTGCTTCTCGAAGAAGCGTCGAGACAAGTGGACGGGCGGCGGGTGACGGCGGGATGAACGCGGTGTCAACGAGGCACCGCCGCGGTGACTGCAACGCTTGAACGTTGCAAAATCCCCGATCAGAGTGACCTTTTTCCTCCGCGGGATCGACGGCCGACGACGGGCGGGATGAGGATCGCGGCGACCACGAGCAGCCCCGCCGCGAGCATGATGATCTGGGGCGTCCCCCACCCGTTCTCGGCGAGCGAGAAGGGGGCCGAAACGGCGGCCGACGTCCCTCCCGCTGCCGCCGAGACGAGGTTGCCGTTCGCGTCGTACACCGGGTCGGCCGCCGTGCCGCCGGTCGTCCTCGGTGCCGTGCCGGCCGCACCCGCGTCGGTTCCACCGCCCGTCGTGCCCGCGGTGCCCGCCGCGGCGTCCGCGCTGTTCGCACCGCCGCTCACCCCGCCCGTTCCGGTGGTCGGCGTCTCCTCCTGCGCACCGCCGGTGCCCTCGACGCACTGCGTCGCACCCTTGCGGTCGCACTCGGGCGGTGCCGGCGCGGTGAGCGCCAGCTGGTTGTTCTCCGGGGAGTCGCCGGGCTTGAAGGTCGGGTTGTTGCAGTTGTTGAAGTCGACGCCGCCCTCGGTGCCGGGGATTCTCTTGAGCACGTCGGATCCGGCCTGGACGAGGTTCATCGGCAGCGGCGAGTACCCCAGGGCGGACGCCTGCTGCTGCCCCTCGCACAGCATGTACGTGGCGAAGCGGCTCAGGGTGCGGCCCTTCTCGGGCGTGAACACCTTGTTGGTCTCGGTCGGCACGATCATGTACGAGTAGCTCGACATGGGATACGCGCGCGGATCGTTGCTGTTGTAGACCCCGTCGAGGTTCTGCGTCAGATCGTTGTTGATCTGGGCCGACATCAACGCGACCGCGACGGACTGGTAGGTCGGTTCGACGTAGTACCCGGCGTTGTTGAGCATCTTGACGACGGGGAAGCCGGACTTCATCGCGTACGAGTACTCGACGTAAGTGATCGCTCCCTCGCCGTAGTTCTGGCTCACGTAGCCCGCCACGCCCAGCGAACCGTTCTGCCCCTTGAAGGCGTCGGTGACCTGCGGGAACTGCGACCGCATGCCGTAGGTCCAGATGCTCCCGAACTGCTTCGACATCCACAGCGTGAACTGCGCGCTCGTGCCCGACCCGTCGGAGCGGTACACCGGCGTGATCGAGACATCGGGCATCGCGAGCGCCGGGTTGTCGGCCTGGATGGCCGGGTCGTTCCACTTCGCGATCTGGCCCGCGAAGATCTTCGTGATGACCTCACCCGACAGACGCAGGTTGGTGACCCGCTTGCCGCCGATCTTGAGGTTGTACATGAGCGAGGTGCCGCCGGCGACGATCGGCATGTACGCGTACCCGCTCGTGGGGTTCTCGGGCGGGGAGTTGTCCTCGGGCTGACTCTGGAAGGGGATCTCGCTGACGGCGAAGTCCACCGTCTGATTGATGAAGTCGTTCCGCCCCGCCGACGAACCGGTCCCCGAGTAGTTCACGGTCATGCCGTAGTTGTTCGCGACGTTCTTGCGCCACTGATCGAGCGCGTTCTGCGACCAGGTCGACCCCGAACCCGAGATGGGGACGTAGCCGTCGGCCTGAGCGGGAACGGGCACCAGAGCCACGAGCGTCACGACCGCGAGGATGGCCGCGGTGCGGCCCAGGCGGCGACGAAGGTTCACGACGGGTTCTCCTCGGGGGATCGGGGACGAGCGGCGGGGGCTGCGCGCCCGCCGAAGAACGGGACACGGGATGCCGTGGACAAGCGCCGCACGGCCCGCGAGTGCTGCGCGGGATCCGCGCTGATGCGACGCAGGTCTCGCGCCGACGCGGCCATCGCGGCGCGACGCTGACGGTCCGAGAGCTGACCCGGACCACGTCCGCCGATGAGGCGGGCGATGATGAACAGCGTCAGGACGAGCAGGACGAGGGTCGCCGCCGCACCGAAGCCGCGGGCGATCATGTTCGGCTCGGGCGACTTGACGAAGTCGAAGACCTGCAGCGGAAGCGAGATCATCGGCCCCGAGAAGGGGTTGAGGTTCATCTGCGCCGTGACGCCGGAGGTCAGCAGCACGGGCGAAGTCTCGCCGATCCCTCGGGCCGTCCCGAGGATCACCGCCGTGACCAGTCCCGAGCGCGACGTCGGCAGGACGACGTTCCACACGGTGCGCCAGCGACTCGACCCGAGGGCGTACGAGGCCTCGCGGAGATTGTGGGGAACCAGGCGCAGCACCACGTCGGAGGCGCGGATGATGATGGGCAGCATCATCACGCTGATGGCGATGGATGCCGCGAAGCCCGAGCGCTCGTGGGTGATGAGGGTGACGACGGCCGCATAGACGAACAGGCCCGCCACGATCGAGGGCAGTGCCGTCATGGCATCCGACACCGTCCGCACGAAGCGCGCGAAGGGTCCGCCGACCTCGTTGAGGAACACGGCGGTCATCACGCCCAGGGGAATGGTGATGACGAGCGCGATACCGATCTGGATGAGCGTGCCCACCACGGCGTGGGCGATACCGCCCACGGTCAGGGGGTCGAGCGGGCCCGCCGTCGTCATGGTCTCGACGAAGAAGTTGCCGTGGAACAGCGCCGAGGATCCCCGGATCAGCGTGAAGAAGAGCACGAACGTCAGCGCTCCAAGCAGCAGGATCCCGGCCGAGTAGAACAGCGCCGTCACGATGCGCTCGCGCACCGCGAGGCGGTCGGCCCTCAGGGAGGACATGACCGCGTAGATCCCGAGGAACGCGATGAACGACAGCACCGCCCAGCCGATGCCGCCCGTCATCGGGGTGAGCCAGCCGAACAGCAGCGACGAGAGCGCGAGGCTCGCGGCCATGCTGCCGAGCAGGTCGAACCGATCGCCGAAGGGCACGGTGCGCAGGTCGCGGCGCTCTCCCACGTGACCGTCGCGGAGGGGAATCGTCGTGCGGATCGGCTCACGCGGCACGCCCTCGTCGGCGGTGGGCGCCTCGGGGGTGACGATCGCCATCAGGTGCTCTCCGCCCCGGATCGACTGCGAGACACGATCGTGGACGCCGTGAAGTTCACGATGAGCGTGATGATGAACAGCACCAGGCCCGCCGCCATGAGCGCAGACAGACCGAACTGACTCGCCTCGCCGTAGCGCAGGGCGATGAGGGCCGACACCGAGTTGGTTCCCGTCTTCAGCAGTTGGGTGTTGATGGTGAAGATCGGGGAGATGATCATGACCACCGCGATCGTCTCGCCGAGCGCACGCCCGAGGCCCAGCATGGTTCCGCCGATGATCCCGCCGCGGCCGAAGGGCAGGACGACCGCGCGGATCATTCCCCAGCGCGTCGATCCGAGCGCCAGCGCCCCCTCGCGCTCCCCCAGCGGCGCCTGCGAGAACGCCTCGCGCATGACCGAGGTCTGGGTGGGCACCACCATGAGCGCGACCACGATGCCGGCGATGAACGCGGACGAGGTGAACGCCCCCGCCTCCGTGAGTCGGGTGCCCGCGGCATCCGTCACGTCGAAGATCGGAATCCAGCCGAAGTAGGTCGAGATCCACTCGGCGACCGGGATGACGTTGGCCTGCAGGAAGAACACCCCCCACAACCCGAACACGACGCTGGGGACGGCCGCCATGAGATCGACCATGGTGATCAGGAACGACCGCAGCCGGGGCGGGACGATCTCGCTGATGAGCAGCGCCGTCCCGAGAGCCAGTGGGACGGAGATCGCCATCGCGACGAGCGCGATCGTCACGGTGCCGAACAGGACGGCGGCGACACCGAACGTCCCCGTCTCGGGCGACCACTCCTGCGTGGTGAGGAACGAGGGACCGGCGACGACGAGCGCGTCACCGGCCCGCGCCGTCAGGAACACGCCGACGGCGAGCATGACCGCCACGGTGATGATGCCGGCCGCGTAGGCTCCGCCGCGGAAGACCCGGTCGCCCACGACGGGGGCACTCCGCAGGGACCGGGGCTCCGGCGGTCCCGCCGGGCGCGACGGCAGCACCTCGGTGGTCAGATCGGTCATTCATGCTCCAGGGATCGCGGCCGCCGCAGAAACTCGTTCCCGCCGATGACGGGTTGTGGCGGGCGGCGGCGGGCGGCTGTGCGAACGGCGATGCGTCTCGCTCGTCCGCCGGGAGCCGGCTCGGGTAACCGGCATGCGAGACGCTATGAGCGGGCAGTGAACGCGGCCGACCTCACCCCGCCACACGCCCTGGCCGACGGGTGAACGCTGGACGCGCGAAGGTGAACGACGGACGTCGATGGCGCCGGTGCACCGCACGCCACGCCGGAGCATGCCGTGGCCTCGCGCCACCCGGGCGCACTCCTCCCACGCGCGGGATCAGCGCGCCGGCGTGGGGGACGAAGTCGGAACGACCGTCGCCGTGGGCGACGGACTCGGCGTCGACGTGGGGGCGGGCGGCGAGACCGTGGGGCTCGGCAGCGGTGCCGCGGCGACGAGCACGCGGACGGCGCTTCCGAGCGCCACCGAACTGCCCGCGGCGGGTTCGCTCCCCAGGACGAGCCCGGCGGGCCGCTCCGAGACGACGGTCACTGTGGTCGACGTGAGGCCGGCCGCTCGCAGGTGCGCGTCCGCCGCCGCCGCATCCATGCCGGTGACGTCGGGAACCGCGTTCGAGCCGGATGCCACCGTGAGACGGACGATCGATCCCCGCACGACGGTCGTGCCCGCCGCGGGGTCGGACTCGAGGACGGTTCCCGCGGGCGCGACGTCGTCGCGCGTGCGCACGTCCCCCAGGCGGAGACCGGTCGCCGCGAGGGTCGAGTTCGCGTCGGCGACGGTGGTGAGGGCCGGGACGACCGTTGCCGCGATCGAGGCGGAGGGCGCCGCCGTCCCCGGCGTGGTCGCGGCCGTGGCGGACGGGGTCGCGGCGTCGTCGGGGGTGACGGCCTCGGCAGGGGGCGCCGTGCGTCCGGCGCCCGAGAGCAACGGCACGGCCGTGGCGGTGGCGACGAGCACGGCGATGATCGCGATCACGACGCCCCATCCGGCACCGCGACGCTCGCGCGGGGGCTGCTCCTCGACGGGAGCCGGCGTCTCGGTGGTATGAGGCGCGGGTGCCAGCGCCCGTGTGGCGGCGGTCATCGCCGTCGCGGACGGCGAAGGTGCCCGCGGAGGTGCCGGCTGCGGGGCGTCGGGAGGCAGCGCCGCGAGGAGGGCGCGGCGCATCTCGTCGGCATCCGTGTAGCGAAGCGAGGGATCCTTCAGCAGCGCGCGGACCACGACCCTGTCGATCGCCTGCGGGATCCCGCGTCGCCGCACCGACGGGACCGGCGGGGGTGCGTTGAGGTGTCCGCGCACGACGGCTGCTCGGTCGCCGCCCTCGAAGGGAGCTCGCCCCGTCAGGGCGAAGTAGAGCAGCCCGCCCACCTGATAGAGGTCGCCCGCGGGTCCGACCGCACTCCCGGACAACTGCTCCGGAGAGGCGAAGTGGGCGTTGCCGACGACCCCGGCCGTGGCCGCGGTGACGGAGCTGCGCAGCACGTCGTCGCCGTGTGCCGTGCGGCCCGCGGCATCGGCGAGACCGAAGTCGAGCAGCGTCGCCCGGAGTCCCCCGTCGACGCGACGTACGAGCACGTTCGCGGGCGACACGTCGCGATGGATCAGTTCGGCACGATGGGCGGCGGCGAGTCCGGACAGGACGTCCGAGCCCACATCGACGACCTCGGCCGGGGAGAGCACGCCCTCGACGCGCACGTACTCGGCGAGCGTCCGTCCCTCCACGAGCTGCTGTGCGATCCACGCGATCGGTGTGTCACCGTCGAGGAAGGTGCCGAGGTCGACGATCGTGACGACGCAGGGGTGCGAGAGGGTGGCGATGCGCTTCGCCTCGTCGAGGAAGGCCGCGCGGACCTCGGGACTCTCGGAGAGGTGCGGATGGAGGAGCTTCACGGCGACCCGGCGCCCGGTGACCGTGTCCTCCGCCGAGAACACCGACGCGGTACCGCCCGAGCCGAGGAGCCCACCGAGACGGAAGCGGCCGGCGATGACCCCCGCCTGTTCGCTCTCACCCACGGCGACGCTCGGGGGCGCGGGGACCGCGTGTCACGTCGTCCTGTCCAGCACGCGCGAACGTCGGCCGGAGGGGGTGCCGATGCTCACTCCGTCGACCACCTGCGCCGAGGCGAAGACGTTCACCGCCGTTCGACCGGCTGCCATGGCCTCGCCCGCCGACTCGTACCATCGGGCCGTCGTCACGACCGGCACCCCCGCGCTGCGCAGGATCCAACCGTGCTTGGTCGACCCGGGACCCCGGACGGCCGTCAACTGCAGGTCGGCGGCGCGGCTCTGCTCGCGCCGGGCGGCCGCGACGGCCGCCGCCGGAGAGGTGTAGACCGCGGCACATCGCGCGAGTTCACGATTGTTGGTCGCGAGTAACCGCCACACGCCGAAGACACCCAGCGAGACGATGTTCTCGCTCGGCGTCGTGACCTGGGCTTCGAGGTGCACCGCGGCCATCTCCGGGAGGAAGTACGAACGCAGCAACAACCACGCGGCGAGGCGTGGGTCGTAGTGAGAACGGAAGGTGTCGAAGATCACGCGCCCGGTGCGGGCGCGCGCGACGTCGAGTCGATCGCTCACGGAAAGCCCCTGTCTGACGGACTGAGCGTCGGACTTTCGGGTCGTCTCGAGCTGTTCCGCAGAACAGAAAGTGCCGTCCTGCCGTAGCCGCTGCGCGAGCAGGGGGTGAACGGACGGGTTACGACGTGGCAACGCTCGACGCCGCGCGTCATCACCTGCCGGGTGAACTGTCCGCGCGGGCGCGGAGGACGTTCAGAGGGTGCGTCGCCCCTCGAAGGCGCGGCCGAGGGTGACCTCATCGGCGTACTCGAGGTCGCCGCCCACCGGGAGACCGGATGCCAAGCGCGTGACGCGGATCTCGAGGGTGTGCAGCAAGCGGCTGAGGTAGGTGGCCGTGGCCTCGCCCTCGAGGTTCGGATTGGTCGCGAGGATCACTTCTTGGACGGTGCCATCGGCCAGACGCTGCATGAGCTGGGCGACGCGCAGGTCGTCGGGGCCGATGCCCGCGATGGGGCTGATCGCCCCGCCGAGCACGTGGTAGAGACCGCGGAACTCGCGTGTGCGCTCGATCGCGGCGACGTCTTTCGCGTCTTCGACCACGCAGATGAGGGCCGGGTTGCGGCGGGGGTCACGGCAGATCGAGCACCGCTCCTGCTCGGAGACATTGCCGCAGATCTCGCAGAACTTCACCTTGTCGCGGATCTCGCCGAGCAGCGTCGACAGCCGCGACACGTCGAAGCTCGGCGACTGCAGGATGTGGAACGCGATGCGCTGAGCCGACTTCGGACCGATTCCCGGGAGGCGGCCGAACTCGTCGATCAGGTCTTGGACGATGCCGTCGTACATCAGGTGAACCTCGTCGGGGGCTCGTAGGGCTCGTCGCGCAGGTACGTCGCGCCGAGCATCTGGCGGACGACGGCCTCACCGTATCGCTGGACCCCGCCGCGAAGCGGGGGCATGCGCGGAACCACGACCGGCGGAACGGGCGCATCGGGCGCTTCGTCGGCGGGCGGGATCACGTCGTCGTCGTCGACCTCGTCGGGCGCCGGCACCGACCGGGAGACCTCGGTCGAGGGAAGCACGCCACCCTCGCGGACGGCCGAGGCAGCCGCGGGCGCGACCGCCGGACGGGCCTCTTCGGGTTCGTCGTCGACGGCCAGGGCCGCGGCGGGAGATGCGACCGTCGGGGCGGCACCGGGGATCGGCGCCACCGCCCAGTCGGTCACGCTCGCCGAGTACGGTGTCGAGGACCGCGCGGGAGCGGCTGCGGTCGCTCCCCCGCGGGGCGGGGCGGCCGGCGAGCCGGACCCGTTGCCGCGCGGGCCCCCCGGACCGGGTCCACCCGGGCCGTCGCCGTCGAGACGCGCGAGGTATTTCACGCGCACGCCGAGGACGGCGAGGATCGCCTGACGGAGGTCTTCGCTCGGACCGCCGTCGGCCGACCGCGTCTTGAACGCCGTCAGGTCGCTCCCCGTGCGGAAGAGGAGCGTCAGCACGTCGTCGTCGAAGGCGGCGACCGTCGCCGTCGAGACGATCAGCCACGACGGCCGACTGGCGACCTCGAGCTGAGCCAGGATCTCGGGCCACGCGTCGCGCACGTGTCCGAGCTCGATGGGCCCGACGGGGATCGCCGGCGGAGTCGGAGCGACCGGCTCGAGCGGAGAAGGGTCGGTGCCGGAGTCGGACACGGGGGTGTCCGACGCGGGCGCTGCTTCCGGGGCGGGGGCGGCCGGCCGGCCGGGGGCA
>NZ_LDRU01000105.1 GCF_001476285.1 Microbacterium testaceum
GCCATGGCATCCGGCCCCTCTCGTGTGTCAGGCGATCGGCAGATACCTGCTCCACCAGTCGAGCACCGCGTCGAAGCGCTGGACGCGATGCTGGGGGCGACCGCCGCGCGTGAGCTCGTGATCCTCCCCGGGGAAGATGAGCATCTCGGCCTCGGTGCCCTGCCGCTTCAGCGCCGCGTAGTAGCGCGTCGCCTGCTCGAGCGGGCAGCGGAAGTCGAGCTCGGAGTGCAGCACGAGCGTGGGCGTCCGCACCTGATCGACGACGGCCATCGGACTCTGCGCCGCGATCCGGTCGGGGTCGGTCCCGACATACTCCTGGCCGAAGAACGAGCCGATGTCGCTCGAACCGGGGAAAGCGGTCGGGTCGAGGAAACCGCGCTCCACGATCGCCCCCGCGAAGCGGTGATCGTGCGCGATCACCCACGCGGTCATGTACCCGCCGTACGAGCCGCCCATCACGCCGACGCGGTCTCCGTCGAGGCGCGGGTCGGCCGACACGACACCGTCGAAGAAGTCCATGACGTCGAAGAAGTCGAGCGTGCCCATCCGCTGACGGATCGAGCGCCCGTGGGCGCGGCCGTAGCCGGCGCTGCCACGCGGGTTGCTGTAGACCACGGCGTAGCCCGCGTCGACGAGCACCTGGGTCTCGTCGAACACGTGCACGCCGTACGAGGCGTAGGGTCCACCGTGGATCTGCAGGATGACCGGGAAGGGCCCCTCCCCCTCGGGCGTGGCGACCCAACCGTGCACGGGGTAACCGTCGCGGCCGACGATCTCGTGCTCGACGGGCACGACGACCCCGCGCTCGCGCACGCCGGCACCGAAGTCCGTGAGAGCGCGCACCTCGCGCCCCTCGACCAGGATCACCTCTCCGAAGGACTCGGGTGAAGCGACGGATGCCACAACCCGCCCGTTCGCCACGGCGTGCCCGTTCACCTCGAGGTCTCCCCCGAGCACCTCGGTCACCTCTCCCCCGCGCGTGACGCGCAGCAGGCGCAGGCGGCCGCGCGTGCGGTCCTGGACGAGTGCGTCGTCGCCGTCGAACGAGATGTGGCTGCCACCCTCGCCGAGGTCGATCGTCTCGGCGTCCGTGAGGCACCGCGGGCCCTCGGCCTCGAGTGCGAACAGCGCAATCCCCGGGGCGACGAAGTCGAGCCCTTCCGGCCCCACGTCGTTCGCCAGCACGAAGACCGTGCCGTCGGGAGCGACGGCCACCTCGGCGATCGAGAGGTCGGCGTCACGGCCGAGCACCTCGCGCTCGCCGCTCCCGTCGACGGCGACGGCGACGACGCGGTCGCGGAGGTCGGGGCGATCGGCCTCGATGACGTCGGGCACGCTCAGGATCTCGGCGCCGTCGCGCGTCCACACGACCCCGTTCCAGCTCGTCTCCCCAGCCGTCAGGCGGGTGGGCTCCTCTGCGACGACCCGCTTCTCGGTCTCGTCGAGCGACGGAGCCGGTGCGTAGAACGGCTCCGCATCCGTCGCGGGGGCGTCCACGACGAAGAGGCGGTTGGGGCGATCGAGGTAGCCCAGCCCGTTCGCATGCCAACGGATGCCGGTGACCCGACGGGGCGGTTCGGCCGCGGCATCCCGACCCTTCACCGTGCCGTAACGGCCGGGCTCGGGAACGCGCGCCGAGAACGCGAGACGTGTGCCGTCGGGTGACCAGGCGAGATCGGTGACGCCGCCGGGCTGGTCGGTGACCTGCACGGGCTCGCCGCCGCCCGCGGCCACGGCGAAGATCTGGGCACGGCCCTGATCATCGGCGCGGAGGAACGCGATCGTGCCACCGTCGGGCGACACGCGCGGCGCGCGGTCGGCCACGCCCCGGGTCAGACGACGCGGCGGACCGGCGGGCAGGTCGATTCTCCAGAGCTGTCCGACGCCGCGGTCCGCGGCGAGGTCAGGACGGGAGGTGGCGAAGACGACGAACCCGCCGTCTGGGGAGAGGACCGGGCGTCCGACGGAGATGAGCGCCTCGATGTCGACCGGACGCACGCTCACTCGCCTCCGAACGAACCCGTGTCTCCGACGAGGCGCGTGTTGTCGGCGGGCACCGGGTCGACGGCCGCGCGAGCGACCTCGGCGGCGAACTCCGCGACGTTGTAGAGCTTGCCGGCGTCTTCGCGGCGGGCGGAGATGGCGCCCGGGTTCGCGCGCTCGAGCAGGGTCGCCGTGATCGTGCCCTCGATCATGTCGCCAGAGACCACGGTGAAGCCGATGCCGCGCTCCTCGAGAGCGGGGATCTTCTCGCGCAGGGCGTCCTCGCCGGCACGCTTCGATAGGGCGACCGGCTCGTACTCCGGCATGGTCGGCGTCGTGCGGATGAAGTGCGCCTGGTGGCTCGTGACGAAGACCACGCGGGCGTCGGCCTTCAGCAGCGGGAGGCCCGTCTCGAGCACGTTGATCTGTGCGTCGCGGTTCAGCACGAGGGCGTAGTCCTCGGCCATACCCGACTCCATGCCGCCCGAGGCGTTGAGCACGAGGATGTCGAGACCGCCGAAGGTGCGCTCGACCTCGTCGAACATCGCCTTCACCGATTCGGGATCGGTCAGGTCGGCACCCACGACGAGGGCCTCGACACCGAGCTCGCGCAGCTGCGTGGCGAGCTTCTCGGCACGGGGCGCCTTGTTGCGGAAGTTGATGACGACATTCGCACCGGCCTCGGCGAAGTAGCGCACGGTGTCGGCGCCGATGCCGCGCGACGAGCCGGTGACGAGGGCGGTCTTGCCGCTCAGGGAGCCGGACGGAAGGGTCTGGGACACGGATTCTCCTGACGATTCGTGATCGAGCCTCGCACCGGTGACGGCGCGGACGACCTTCCCACCCTACCGAGCCGCACCCGCTTCGCTCCGGGCTCGGACCGGGTTCATGGGCGTGTCCCACCCGCGTGCTACGTTGCCCGCGGAGGCCCCCGACATGATTCCTTCGAGCGCGCCGCGTCACCCCTACTTCGCCGCCGGTGACCCGCCGCGGGTGCTCGCGCACCGCGGCCTCGTCACGGCCGAAGCCGCATCGGCGGGGGTCGTCGACAACTCGTTCGCGGCGGTCGCCGAAGCTCATGCGGTCGGTCTCGCGTACGTCGAATCGGATTGCCATCTCACGGCCGACGGCGTCGTCGTCCTCTTCCACGACGACGACCTCGCCCGCGTCACGGGCGACCCCCGACGAATAGCAGAAGTCCGCCTGCACGAGCTCGAAGAGGTGATGTCGGACCACGGGGGGCTCATCACCCTCGAACAGGCCCTCGAGGCGTTCCCCGACACGCGATTCAATCTCGACGTCAAAGCCGAGGCGGCCGCCGACCCCGTGGGCCGGTTGGTCGCCGCCCAGGCGCACCGGGTCCTCCTGACGAGCTTCTCGGAGGAGCGGCGGCGGCGCGCCCTCGACGCGGCCATGACCGCGGGAGCGAGCGTGCGACCGGCGACCTCGCCCGGATCGGCGACCGTCGCGCGGCTCGTCGCCGCCGTCGCCACGGGCGTCGCGCCCGTCGCCCGACGCGCGCTGCGCGGCCTCGACGCCCTCCAGATCCCCGAGCGGCAGGGACCGGTGCGCGTGCTCACGCCGCGACTTCTCCGCATCGCGCACGCCGTCGGCGTCGAGGTGCACGTCTGGACCGTGAACGACCGCGACGACATGATGCGCCTGCTCGAGATGGGCGTCGACGGTCTGGTCACCGACCGCGGCGACGTCGCGCTCGAACTGGTGAACGGCCGCTGAACACCCGGGGTCCTGAGCATCGCCTGTGAGTTCTGCCAGCACGCGCTCATTTCGAATAAAGCGCACAGGTGCGGTCGTTATACATGGGGACCGACGAGAGGACCACACAATGGCAGATCGCAGTCTTCGAGGCATCCGACTCGGCGCACAGAGCCTTCAGAGCGAAGACGGGGTCGTTTTCCACGACCGCGCGCAGCACACCTACTCCTGCAGCACCTGCGGGCGTGACACCGTCCTGACCTTCGCGGCTGACGCCGAGGTTCCCCAGTCCTGGGAGTGCCGCACCTGTGGTGCAGAGGCACTCCTACGGATCGGTGAGGGCACCGCGACCGTCGACCACAGCGACGACAAGGCTCCGCGCACCCACTGGGACATGCTTCTGGAGCGCCGCACGATTCCCGAGCTAGAGGAGCTGCTCGAAGAGCGCCTCGCGTTCGTCCGCGCACGCCGCGGCGCCGGGGATCAGAAGATCAGCGCCTGACGCTGACCGAAGAGTTCAGACGCCGGCCCCCTAGGGGGTCGGCGTCTTCCTCTGTCTGCGCGAGCGCACCGCGACCGACAGCCCGGCGACGAGGAGCGCGACGAGCGAACCGGCGCCCAGCACGATCTTCACCGCCGGACCGATGACGACGGCCGGTGTCAGTCCGGTGCGCAGGGGAACGTCCGTGATCATGTGCCCGGCGACGTCGACTGGGAGTTCGGCGAGCGTCGCCCCGTCGGGAGCGATCACCTGACTCGTACCGACGGTCGAGATGTTCACCACCGAGCGACCCGTCTCGATCGCGCGCATCCGGGCGAAGGCGAGCTGCTGCAGGTTCTCGTCCGTGCCGCGGAAATCGGCGTTGTTCGTCTGGAACATGTAGACCTCGGCGCCGTCGTCGGCACCGTCCCACACGACGTCGTCGTAGATCACGTCGAAGCAGATCGCGAGCCCCACCCCGATGCCGTTCAGATCGAACAGCGGCCGCGCGGTGCCGGGCGTGTACTCGCGGCCGATGAGGCCGATGAGGTCGGGAGCGAACGGCTCCCAGAACGCCCGGTCCGGAACGTACTCGCCGAACGGCACCGGATGCCGCTTGTCGTACGTCTGCTCGGGCCCACCGTCGGCGGTCCACAACAGCGACGAGTTGAAGAGCTCGGGTCCCCGTTCGGTGACCGCCGACACGATCAACGGCGCGTCGACGCGGCGGGACAGCTCATCCAGCACCGCGGCGGTCTGCGACGAGGTCGTGGGGTCGGAGTCGACGCCACCCTCGGGCCACAGGAGCACGTCCATGTCCTGGCCGAAGAGCGGGGCGGATGCCGCGAGCTGGGCGTTCAAGACGGCGCCCCGCGCGCGCTGGTCGAAGTAGCCCGCGGGCCCGTTCCCCTGCACGGCGCCCACGCGCATCGAACCGGCATCCGTCGTGGGGAACTGGGGAAGCGCGACGAGGACGACGAGCAGCACGGCCGCCGGCACGGCGCGCCGCAGATCGCGGAAGCGCCCGGCCCGGACGAGTTCGATCACCATCGCGCACAGCATCACGACGAGGAAGGTCAGTCCCGACATCCCGACCCACGACGCGACCTCCGCGAACGGGCCGTTCACCTGGGACACACCGATTCGCCCCCACGGGAACCCGCCGTACGGCCACGACCCGACGATCTGCTCGCGGAGCGTCCAGAGGCCCGCGACGAGAGCGGGAAGCAGGACGAGTCGACCGACGAGGCCCGGCATCACCCGCGGAAGCCAGCGGTACGCGAGAGCGATAGGCACCGCGAACACCGCGGTCAGCAGGGCCTCGAGCGTCGAGAGCGCGATCCAGGGAATGGGACCGAGGTAGCGCGCGGTGAAGAGGAGGTTGACCGAGAAGAAGGTCGCCCCGAACAGGAGACCCACCAGCACCGCCGGCCAGAAGCGTCGCCCCGCGAGGGGGACGAGGGCCATCACCACGGCGGGGAAGGCCATCGGCCACCACGCGAGCGCGGGGTAGGCCGTGACGAGCAGGAGGCCCGCGGCCGCGGACAGGGGCGCAGCGATCGCCATCGGGAGGATCGGTCGCGGCGACTCGGCGAGGGGCACCCTCCCAGCCTAAATCGCCGGAATCGTCCCCGCGCTCAGGTGACGCTTCTGCCCGAGGCTCACGCCGAGGTGTAGGCGACGATCCCGCGGCGCACCGCGTCGAGCGCCGTCCGCGCGGTCCTGGCGAGCTTCGGCTCCGCGACGAGCGAGATCTGGTCGAGCAGGTCGATGGTCTGCTTGGCCCAGCGCACGAAGTCGCCGGCGGCCATGTCGGCGAGCGTCAGCACGCTGTCGAGCGGCAGTCCCTTCGCCCACGCGTGCATGGCGGGCGCCAAGCCCGAGGCGGGCGACTCCGACCCCGGGAGGCGGTGGTCGCGTTCGAGGTCATCCAGCTCTTGCCAGAGCGTCTGCGTGGCATCCAGGGCCCCGCGGAAGGCGCCCCGGGGCAGCCCCCGCTCGCCCGGTCCGGCTTCGTCGCGTCGCGGCTCGTAGACGAGGCAGCACGCGAGCGCCGCGAGCGAGGGGGCGTCGAGGTCGTCCCACAGGCGCTGGCGAAGGGATTCGGCGACGAGGAGGTCGCGCTCGCCGTAGATCCGTCGCATCGTGCGTCCCGCCGGGGTGAGGACGGTCGACCCGTCGTCGTCGGTGGACACGTACTCGAGCGTCGCCAGGACCTCGACGACCCGGTCGAACACCCGCGCGACCGTTCCCGTGCGTTGATCGATCTGCTGACGGGTCTTGTCGGTCGTCCGCTTGAGCTTCCAGTAGCGCTCGGCCCACCGCGCGTGCGACTCACGGTCGGGACACGAGTGGCACGGATGCCGCTGCATCCGGCGGCGGAGGGACTGGATCTGCTGCTGGCGCTCGTCGCGCAGACGACGGGGGGCCGTGGCATCCCGACGATTGATCTTCTCGAGATCGCTCAGTTCGCGGCGGATCGTGGAGTACTCGCGGAAGTCGCCGCGGTCGCACGTCATCGCGCTCTCGTAGCCGGCGAGCGATTCCTCCGCCTCTTTCACCTGCCGGGCGAGGCCGACGACCGAGCGGTCGGCCTGGAACTGGGCGAACGACGACTCGAGGATCTCTCGCGCGCGCGACTGCCCGAACTGATCGATGAGGTTGACCGCCATGTTGTACGTCGGCCGGAAGCTCGAGTTGAGCGGGTACGTGCGCCGCGAGGCGAGGGATGCCACGGACTGGGGATCCAGGCCCTCGGTCCACTGCACGACGGCGTGACCCTCGACGTCGATGCCGCGTCGCCCGGCCCGCCCGGTGAGCTGGGTGTACTCCCCCGACGTGATCGCGACCCGGGCCTCGCCGTTGAACTTCTCGAGCTTCTCGAGCACCACGGTTCGCGCGGGCATGTTGATGCCGAGAGCGAGGGTCTCGGTGGCGAAGACGACCTTGACGAGTTTGCGCCGGAAGAGCTCTTCGACGACCTCCTTGAACGCCGGCAGGAGCCCCGCGTGGTGCGAGGCGATGCCGCGCTCGAGGTTCTCCCGCCACTCCCAGAAGCGCAGGACCGCGAGGTCTTCATCCTTGAGGGTGAACGTGAGCTCGTCGACGATCTGCCGGATCTCGACGCGCTCCTCGGCGGAGGTGAGCCGGACGTTCGCGCGGCGAAGCTGCTGCACGGCGGCGTCGCAGCCCGCGCGGCTGAAGATGAAGAAGATCGCCGGGAGCAGATGGTTGCGCTGGAGGAGCTCGACGACCTCGGGTCGGTCGATGCGCTCGATGCGAGGCCCCTGCGACGCACGGACAGGTTTGTGCCCGCCGCGACGCTGGTGCGCGTGGCGCGGCCCACCCGCGTGACGCTGCGAGCGGTACTCCTGGGCGCGGCGGTTGTTCTCGTACCCTCCGGCGTTGCCGCCGCGGATGCGGAGGAGCTCTTGATTCACCTGAGCCGTGGCGACGCCCGCGCGATCGTCGAACAGGGGCAGCAGATCGCCGCGCACGAGCACGTGCTGCTCGAGCGGCACGGGCCGCGTCTCGGAGACGATGACCTCCGTGTCTCCGCGGACCGTGTCGAGCCAGTCGCCGAACTCCTCGGCGTTGGAGACCGTCGCCGACAGCGAGACGAGCTTCACCGACCGCGGGAGGTGGATGATCACCTCTTCCCAGACCGCGCCGCGGAAGCGGTCGGCGAGATAGTGCACCTCGTCCATGACCACGAATCGGAGGCCGCGCAGCGCCGGCGAGTCGGCGTAGAGCATGTTGCGGAGGACCTCGGTCGTCATCACGACGATGCGCGCCGAGGCGTTGATGTTCGTGTCGCCCGTGAGCAGTCCGACTTGGTCGTCGCCGTAGACCTCTTGGAGCTCGTGGAACTTCTGATTCGACAGGGCCTTGATCGGAGTCGTGTAGAAGGCCTTGTCACCGGGTTCGAGCATCGCGAGGTGGATCGCGAACTCCCCCACGATCGTCTTGCCGGCACCGGTGGGTGCCGCGACGAGAACGCTGCGCCCGTCCTCGAGGGCGTGGCATCCGGCGATCTGGAAATCGTCGAGCTCGAAACTCTGCACCTCGGCGAAGTCGGCGGTGTGAGGGTGCGCGGAGCGGGCCGAGGCCCGCGCGAAGCGATCAGCCGGGCTGAGTCCGCTCACGCGGTCGGTCCCAGCAGGCCCTCAGCGGCCATGCGGCGCGCCTTGCGGCGATCGAAGAGCATCGACACACCGGCCGCCGCGAAGAACAGCACGACCAGGATGCCGGCCAGCATGAGCATGCTGACGATGTCGGCGGCCGGGGTGGCCAGGGCGGCGAACAGCGTCGCGATGAGAACAGCGACGCGCCATCCCTTGAGGATCGCCCTGCCGCTCATGACGCCGGCGACGTTCAGGGCGACGAGGAAGACGGGCAGCACGAAAGCGACGCCGATGACCAGCATGAGCTTGAACACGAAGTCGTAGTAGTCGGCCGCGTTGTAAAGGTTGGCCGCGCCCGTCGGCGTGAAGCTCCACATCAGCTGGATCACGTGCGGGACGATCAGCACGCCGACGTAGCACCCGCCGAAGAACAGCGGCACGGCGGACGCGACGAAACCGATCGTGTAGCGGATCTCTTTGCGCGTGAGGCCGGGCATGATGAACGCCCAGATCTGCCACAGCCAGATCGGCGCCGACAGGAAGATGCCGATCGTGAAGGCGATCCGCATTCGCAGGTCGAACGCCGACGTGACCGCCGTGAAGTTGATGGCCGAGAGGTTGTCGCCGCGCTGAGCGGCGATCTCGCGGACCGGGACGGTGATCCACTCGATCACCGGCGAGGTGATCGCGAACGCGACGATCATCCCGACGATCAGCGCCGCAGCGGCGATCATCAGGCGCTTGCGCAACTCGATGAGATGGGCGCCGATCGACATGCGCTTGTCGCGCCGCGGTCCTTCCGGAACGTCGATCCGCGGGGGTCCTGCCGTGGTCACGCCTTAAACAGAGGTGTCGTTCGGCTTGCGCTGCTCGGGGGCCGCGGCCGTGGCCGTGCCGACCTCGGTGGCACGCGTGGCGTCGGTGTTGCCGGCGTCGACCTCGTCGTCGCGCTTCATCTCTTTCATCTCGTTCTTGAAGACACGAGCGGACTGCCCCACGCTCTTCGCCAGCGCCGGGAGCTTGGTCGCGCCGAACAGAAGGAGAATGACCGCGAGAACGATCAGCAGGTGTACTCCGGTGATTCCCTGGAACATGATGACTCCTCGTCAGTCTCGGGGGTGATCGTCAGTCTAACCCGCACAGGTGCACGAAAGCCCGGATCACGGGCAAGGTTCACCCCTTCGGTCAACTGGCGTACTGGGCGAGACCGGCTGCGGCCCAGGCGGCGGCTGCCCGCCGCGCCCCTTCCGGCTCGAGCAGTTCGACGTCGCCGCCCCGTCGCGCGGCAAGTCTCTTCAGGCTCTGCTCGTCGGCGAGGCGCAGCGACGCGATCGACGCGTCGCCGTCGTCGGCGATGTCGGCGCGTTCGAGGTAGTCCGCGAGCAGCGGAGCGACCTCCCGCGGGAAGCGGAATCGGGCGACGACGTCGTCGTCCGCGGGGGCGAACAGGTCGGGGACGGGGTCAGCGCCGTGCTCAGCGGGGATGTCGGTCAGCACGGGATCGCTCACCCGGTCGAGATGGAATGTCCGTACGGCCTGCCGCGTGTGGCACCAGCCCTGGAGGTACCACTGGTCGTTCGCGATGTGGACCTTGATCGGGTCGACCGTGCGCAGGGTCGGCCCCGCACCCGGCGCTCGATACGTGAAACTCACCGCGACCCGGGCGCGCAACGCGCGGTCGACGACGTCCCGCACCCCGTCGACGGGGCCGGATGCCACGATGACCGGTGGTGGGCTCGACGACGCGCCCCGCGAGAGCTTGGCCAGCAGACCGGTGACGAGTTCGTTGTCGGCGACGCCGGGAAGAGTGCGCGCAAGCTGCAGACCGGCCAGCAGCGCGGCGGCCTCACGGGCGGTCAGCCGCGGAGATCGCTCCAGCCCGACCGTGTTCGTCATGGCGATGATGTCCTCGCGTTCGAGGAGATCCCAATCGATGTCGAAAAGCTCGTTCGGCAGCTGCCAGTAGCCACGCTCCCCCGGCAGCCCGATCACGGTCAGCCGTTCGACCATGGCGCGCATCTGCGCGGGGGTCACGTCGAACTCCTGCGCCGCCTCGGCGACCGAGACCTCGCCCTTGCCGATGAGATACGGCACGAGCTGGAGGAGCAAAGCGGCGCGGTCCAGCGCCTGCAGGGGTCGCTCGGCGGTCATGCCGCACCCCCGTGCAGCGCCAGGGTGGCCTCGAGTCGGCGAATGACCTCGTCGCGCAGGCTCGCCGGCTCGACGACGCGGACCTCCGGCCCGTACGACGCGAGCTCGTCGGCGAACACGTGCAGGTCGACGAACGGGACGATGACGCCCTGCGGAGCCGGCAGCGCCCGACGGGCGAGCCGCAACGCCGCCTCGGTGCCGGGGTGCACTTCGAGGAGAGCACGCTGACGGCTCGCGACCTCGTGGAGACCGGCCAGAGCGCGTTCCCCCGCGCCCTGGCGCAGAGTCGGCGAGAACTTCTCGCGGGTCACGACCACCTCGCCCACGACCCGCGACAGCAGGAAGGTGCGATCGGCATCCATCGTCAGATCGAAACCGAACACGTGCCAGCGCGCCTCGTACTCGACCAGGGCGAGGGGGCGGATCCGCCGCTCGCGCGGACGGGGCTCACCCGGGCGGAGGTACGAGAACGCGACCACGCGGCACTCCTCGATCGCCCTCTGGAACACCGGGAAAGACGAATCACGGACTCTGATCCGCGGCGCGTAGCCGATGATCGGCTCGTCGACGGCGATGCCGAGCGCGCGGATCTTGCGCAGACCGCTTCGCGCGTCGGCCGAGAGCGACTCGCTGCCCCAGACGTCGCCGGCGATGTTGAGCAGAGCGATCTCGGCCGGGCTGAACGAGATGTCGTCGGGGAGGGCGTACTCCGCCGTCGGAACGCGGTACCGCGCTTCACGCAGGTCGTCGGGATCGGCTCGCTCGCCGATCGTCTCGATCGGGATGCCGAGACCGCGCAGGTTCTCCTTGTCGCGCTCGAACATCTTCTCGAGCGCATCTTTCGACGCTCCGGCTTCGAGCTGCTCGCGGTACCCGGCCACGGAGGAGAGGATCGTCTCTTTCGTCAGCCCCTGCTCGGTCGCCATGAGGGCGACGACGAGGTTGACCAGTCGCTCCTCGGGAGCGCTTCTGGAGCTGGTGGCGGGCACTCGCCCATCCTAGGCGCGGAGGGGACGACGGTCCCTCCCCGCAGCGCGATCGAGCGACGCGATGGCGCGACGGCGAACGGGGCCGCGCGGACGAACCGCCTCAGGCCGGGTCAGCCGACCGTGCCCAGGATGTCGACGACGTAGACGAGGGCCTTGTCGGCGGGCGCCCGCAGCGCCTGCTGGTCGGCCGAGGTCTGGTCGGCGGGAACGACGACGAGGACCTGCGATCCCACCGTCTGCCCCTCGAGCGCCGAGGCCAGGGAGGGCGGCAGCTGGGATGCGGTCGCCTGGCCGGGAGCACCGTTCTCCCAGGTCGAGAAGAAGGTGGTCTTGGCACCCCAGGCGACACCGAGGACGTGGATCATGACGTTCGAGTCCGCCGTCAGCACCTCGCCGTCGCCCTTCTTGAGCGTCTCGGTGCGCACGTCGGTCGGCGCATCGTTCTGCGGGAACGAGACGCCGGGCTGGCCGCTGGGGGCGCGCACGACCGAGGGCATGCCGGTTCCGGCGTTGAACTGCTCGACGCCGTCGGCGGCGGGCAGGAAGACCTTGCGCACATCGAAGACGAACACCGCCGGAGCGTCCGCCGTCAGGCCGAGACCCTGGGCCTGCTCGGCGGGGAGCGTGTCGCTCGGAAGCGCGACGGCCACCCGCGAACCCTCGGCCGCACAGTGCAGGAGTTCGCCCACGCCCGGAATGTTCTTCTCGAGCTCGAGCAGGGTGAGCGGCCGAGAGAAGTCAGCGGCGTAGGGAGTCGCGATCGCCGTCTCGCCCGTCGCGGCGTTGACCACGGTCACATCGAGGAAGGCCTGCTGGCCATCCTCGGTCAGCTTCTCACCGTCGCCCTGAACGAGCGTGTCGACCGCCGTCTGCGTGGGGAGGTAGGGGCTGCGCAGGTTCACCGTCGGCGCGGTGCCCACGTCACCCGTCGCCGAGATCGCCGCGGACAACGCGGGGTCGGCGGTCGGGGTCGGGCACGAGGCGCCGGCGGAGGCGGAGCATCCGACGAGACCGAATCCGGCGAGGGCGGTCACGGCGACGAAGGCGGGGAGTCTGCGCACCGGAACAGTTTAGGGCGTCGCGTCCGATGAATCCGCCGAGGGCGCTGGGAGGTCCTGACGCCGACGCACCCCGTCGGCCGCCTTCTGCGCCTCGCGCACGCGCTTGCGGAGGTTCTTGTCGGTGATCTCGCGATCGCCGACAGCCCCCGGCGTCCACAGCTCCACGTCTACGTCGCCGTAGCTCGACTTCGATGCGCGCCGTTTGACCTCGGGCGGCACGGCGCCCGGCGCGAGCCGACGCGCGGTGAGGAGGAAGCCCGTGTGCGCGATCATCCGGTGGTCGGGGCGGACGGCGAGACCCTCGACGTGCCACCCGCGGACCATGGTCTCGGAAGCATCCGGATCGGTGAACAGACCCGTCGCGCGGATGTACTCGGCGACGCGGCTGAGCTGCGTGGCGGTCGCGACGTAGCAGAGCACCACTCCGCCGGGCGTGAGGGCGTCGGCGGCGACGTCGATGCACTCCCACGGCGCGAGCATGTCGAGCACGACCCGGTCGACCGACCCCGGTTCGACGGCGGCGGGAAGGCTCTCGACGAGGTCGCCCACGACGACATCCCAGGTCGAGGGAGCGCCACCGAGGAAGGTCTCGACGTTCGCACGGGCGACGTCGGCGAACTCCGCACGCCGCTCGAACGACACGAGGCGTCCCGCGGGACCGATCGCGCGGAGCAGCCAGAGCGACAGCGCACCGGAGCCGACACCGGCCTCGACGACGGTCGCGCCGGGGAAGATGTCGGCCGCCGAGAGGATCTGCGCCGCGTCCTTCGGGTACACGATCGCCGCCCCGCGGGGCATCGACATGACGAAGTCACGCAGGAGCGGACGCAACGCGAGGTATTCGTGCCCCGCGCTGTTCGTGACGACGCTTCCGTCGGGCTCGCCGACGAGCAGCGAGTGCTTCAGCACGCCATTGTGCGTGTGCAGCTCACCGCCCTCGCGCAGGGTGATCGTGTGCAGGCGCCCCTTGGGGCCGGTCAGCTGCACGCGATCGCCGACCCGGAACGGGCCGCTCAGGTGCGGGGTCTCACTCATCGGGTCTCCTGCGGGGTGGTGGTCGAAGCAGTGGGGAAGGCGGGCGTCTCGCGCCGCGAGGCGTGGAGCGCGCGGAGGTCGGCGGTGGTGCGGCCCTCGAGGGTCGGCCAGAGCGCGTCGGCGCCGAGACCGTCGAGCGGAACCATGAGGGGCACGCCGAGCGAGACGGCGCCGCTGGCGAGGGCCGAGCGCAGCCCGTTGGGCGAGTCCTCGATCGCCACGGCGTCGGCGACGTCGACGCCGAGCGCTGCGCACGCCTGGAGGTAGGGGTCGGGATAGGGCTTCGGGCGCTCGACGTCGTCACCGGCGACGACGACGTCGAAGGCCGGGAAGTCGATCAGTTCGGTCACCGACAGGGCCATCCGCCGCATCGACATGGTCACGAGCGCTGTCTTCACCCCGTTCGCCCGGAGGTCGGCGAGAAGTTCCCGCGCCCCCGGACGGAACGGCACGCCGACCACGGAGAGCTGACGCAGCACCTCGTCCGTGAGGTACGCGATGATCTCGTCGACACCCCAGGGCACGCCCGCGTTCTGCAGCAGGCGGGCCGAATCCTCGAGGGCCAGGCCGACCATGCCGAGCGCCTGCTCGTGCGACCACGTTCCCCCGAAGCGCTCGACCAGGGGCGTTTCGGCGGCCATCCAGAACGGTTCCGTGTCGACAAGAGTGCCGTCCATGTCCCAGAGGACGGCGGCGGGCGCGGAAGAGGTCATCGTTCCATCGTATCGAGCGCGCCCCGCCGGACCGCTCCCCCGCGAGCGCATGCGCCTATCCTGGAACCCAGCCCTTCCCGGGGCAGAGGAGGTCGCGTGGACGCACTGGGTCGCCGGATCATCGTCGCCGCTTTCGACGGATGGAACGACGCGGGAGAGGCGGCGTCCGCCGCCGCGAGTCTTCTGCGCGCCGACACCGAGTACGAAGTGGTGCACACGGTCGACCCCGAGCTCTACTTCGATTATCAGTACACGCGTCCGCAGATCGGACTGGATGCCGAGGGCCACCGCACGCTCACGTGGCCCGAGGCTCGGCTGCTGCGCCCGGCGCATCGATCGGACGACGCGGAGATCTGGCTGCTCGTCGGGGTCGAACCCGCGCGCGCGTGGCAGGCTTTCGCCGCCGAGTTCATCGACGTCGCCCTCCGCGAGGACGTGACGGGGTTCGTCGCGCTCGGCTCGATGATGTCGGACGTGCCGCACACGCGCCCGATCTCGGTCTTCGCGGGAAGCGACAACGAGGGCGTCCGACAGGCACTCGACCTCGAACGGAGCCTGTACGAGGGTCCGGTGGGCATTCTCAGCGCGATCGGTCACGCGGCCGAGGGGGTCGGCATCCCGACCGCCAGCCTGTGGGCGAGCGTGCCGCACTACGTCGCGGGTCACACCCCGTCGCCGAAGGCGACCCTGGCGCTTCTCGACCGCCTGCAGTCGATCACCGGCATCGAGGTCCCGCGCGGTGATCTCGCCGCCGAGGCCGTCGCGTGGGAGGCGTCGATCGACGCGGCCGCGGCGGACGACGAAGAGATGAGCGAGTACATCCGCCAGCTCGAGCAGACCCGCGACACGTGGGACTCCCCCGAGGCTTCCGGCGACGCGATCGCCCAGGAGTTCGAGCGCTACCTGCGCCGCGGAGGCGACGGGCCGAGCAAGCCCGGTCGCGACGACCCGCCGCGCCGCTGAGCTCCGCCGCACGGGGCCGGGTCCCTTCTGCGGGCTCGAGACCTCGGACGCCGAGGGGGCTCCCCCGGACGTGACGACGGCGCCGCCCGAGGGGACGGCGCCGTCGTGGCATCCGGGATCAGCTGGTGATGACCGTCGACACCGCGGGGATGACGCCGGTCAGCAGCAGGATGATGATCAGGATGCCGAGCGCCACGCGGTAGATCACGAACGGCAGGAAGCTGCCGCGCTTGAGGTACTGCATGAGGAACGCGATGACCAGGTAGCCGACCACGAACGCGATCACGGTCGCGATGGCGGTCTCGCCGAGGTTGTAGGGACCGGTGCCCTCGTCGAAGCTCTTGTAGAGCTCGTACAGTCCGCTCGCGAACACCGCCGGCACGGCGAGCAGGAACGAGTACTCGGCGGCAGCCGTGCGCTTGTAGCCGAGTGCACGGCCGAGCGTCGTGGTCGCGCCCGAGCGCGAAACGCCCGGAACCAGGGCCAGAGCCTGCGCGAAACCGAAGGCGAAGCCGTGACCGACCGTGAGGTCGTCGAGGTCGCGACGACGCTTGCCGTAGTGATCGGCGAGGCCCAGCAGGATGCCGAAGACGATCAGGACGATCGCGGTGATCCAGAGGCTGCGGAAGTTGTCGCGAATGAGGCTCTGCAGGAGGAAGCCGAGCACACCGATCGGGACGGTGCCGATGATGATGTACCAGCCCATGCGCGCGTCGGGGTCGTTGCGCGGGACACGGCCCGTGAGAGACAGGAACCAGCGCGAGAGCACGCGGGCGATCTTCTTGCGGAAGTACAGGAGCACCGCGAGCTCGGTGCCGATCTGGGTGATGGCGGTGAACGTCGCGCCGGGGTCGGTCTGCGACGGGAGGAACTCGCCCACGATGCGCAGGTGGGCGCTGGAGGAGATGGGGAGGAACTCGGTGAGGCCCTGAACGAGCCCCAGGATGATGACCTCGAGAATATGCATGCGGTCCTTCAGTACGTTCGGATGAGGTCGGCGAGGACTCGTCGACCGAACTCGAGCGCGTCGACGGGGACACGCTCATCGACACCGTGGAACATCCCGGTGAAGTCGAGATCGGCGGGGAGTCGCAACGGCGCGAACCCGTAACCGGAGATTCCGAGGCCGGCGAGGGCCTTGTTGTCGGTGCCGCCACCCATGAGGTACGGCACGACCGGCACGCCGGGGTCATGACGGCCGAGCTGCGCGACCATCGCGTCGACGAGGTCACCCGAGAACGGCACCTCGAGACCGATGTCGGTGTGCACGACCTCGATCTCGATGTCGGGTCCGACGATCCGACGGATGTCGGCGAGGGCCGCCTCCTCGGTGCCGGGGAGGACGCGCACATCGATGAGGGCCTCGGCCCGGTCGGGGATCACGTTGTGCTTGTAGCCCGCGGTCAGACCCGTGGGGTTGGTCGTGGTCCGAAGCGTCGAACGGATGAAGCTGGATGCCGCGCCGGTGCGCAGTGCGAGCGCGTCGGGGTCGCCCGCGTCGTCGCCCGTGATGTCGGCGAGGCCGTTCAGCAGCGCCGCCGTGGTGTCGGTGAGCCGGACGGGCCACTCGGTGCGACCCAGGGCCGCCACCGCCTCCGCCAGCCGGGTGACGGCGTTGTCGGGATGCAGGCCACTGCCGTGCCCCGCGCGGCCACGGGCGATGAGCTTGATCCAGATGAGGGCCTTCTCCCCCACCTGCAGGAGGTACGCGCGACGGTCGCCGACCGCGATCGAGTAACCGCCGACCTCGCTGATCGCCTCGGTGGCACCCCGGAACCAGTGCGCCCGATCCTTCACGACCAGGGCGGAGCCCTCGACGCCGCCGTTCTCCTCGTCGGCGAAGAAGGTCACGATGATGTCGCGCTCAGGCTGCTCCCCCGCGCGCAGCACATCGGCGACGGCGGTGAGGATCATGGCATCCATGTCCTTCATGTCGACCGCTCCGCGGCCCCACAGGATGCCGTCGCGGATCTCTCCCGCGAACGGATCGACGCTCCAGTCCTCGGCGACGGCGGGCACCACGTCGAGGTGTCCGTGCAGGATCAGCGCCGGCTTGTCGGGGTTGCGACCGGGCACGCGCGCGCAGACGTTCGTGCGGCGGGCGATCGGCTCGTAGTACTCGGTCGCTAGGCCGAGGCCCTCGAGGTATGCGCCGACGTATTCGGCCGCCTCGCGTTCGCCGTTCGAGCGTCCACCCCCGTAGTTCGAGGTGTCGAACCGGATGAGGTCGGACGCCACACGGGCGACCTCGGGCACGTCGTTCTCGAGCTCGGGCATGCGCACTACGGTACCCGGGCGCGGACCTGCGAACCGTCCTGTGTCGTGTACGGCAGGCCCTCGCAGGCCTCGCGGCCGCCGAGCCGCGCCCGGGGTGCACGCTCGGTTCGAGACGGGGCTCCGGTCGTGGTAATGTCGTTCCTCGTTGCGCAAGCAACACACACCCAGATGCGCGGGTGGCGGAATAGGTAGACGCGCTAGCTTGAGGTGCTAGTGCCCGTATTAGGGCGTGGGGGTTCAAGTCCCCCCTCGCGCACAAAACGAAGAAGGCCCCGGATTCGTCCGGGGCCTTCTTCGTTTCGCCGGGGAGCGGACCGGGCCCACGGTGCCGGGGTTCTGCGGGGTGCTCCTGCACGCGAGCCCCGCCCAACCGTGACACCTCAGTAACACCCGCGTGACACACCCGCCCTAGCGTCGGAGCATGCCTCCATTCGCGGTTCCCCTCATCGACATCTCCGCCTGGGTCGGCGACGGGTCGGACGACGCCCGAGCCGCCGTGGTGGCGGCGATGGACCATGCGGCACGCACCGTGGGCTTCATGCAGGTGGTGGGTCACGGCATCCCGGACTCCGTCGTCTCGGGCCTGACGGGAGCGCTCGACGAGTTCTTCGCGCTGCCGTTGGATGCCAAGAAGGCCTACGTGCGACCGGCGGCCGAGAACCGCGGCTACAGCCCGCCCAAGAGCGAGTCGTTGAGCTACAGCCTCGGCGTCGACCCGGTGACGCGGATGAACGACTTCTTCGAGGCGTTCAACGTGGGAGCCTCGTGGCGCGACTACCCCGGCACGAGCACCACGGTCGAGGACTACGCCGAGAACACGTGGCCGGATGCCGTGCCGTCCTTCCACGGCGCGGTCGAGACGTACTTCGACGAGGCGCGCAGAGTCGCCCACACCCTCACGCGGATCCTCGCCGCGGCACTCCGGGTGCGCGAGGACTTCTTCGACACGCTCACCGACCACTCGATCGACGTGCTGCGGATGAACAACTACGCCCTCCCGCCCGGTTCGATCGAGCTGGGTGCGGAGCTGACGGGCATGGGCGAACACACCGACTTCGGCCTCGTGACGGTGCTCTGGGCCGACCAGGTCGCCGGGCTCCAGGTGCTCGGGCAGGACGGATCGTGGAACGACGTATCGCCGGCCGACGGTGCCCTGCTGGTCAATCTCGGCGACGTCGCGGCTCGGCTGACGAACGACAAGTGGATGTCGACGCTGCACCGGGTGAAGCCCCCGGTGATCGACGGCACGATCGAGCGCCGACGCTCGGCGGCGTTCTTCCACGACGGCAACGCCGACGCGGTCATCGCTCCGCTCCCGCACTTCGTGACGCGCGAGGCACCGGCGCTGTACGAGCCGGTGACGGTCCGCGAACACATCGCGGCGAAGCTCGCGGGCTCGCGGGCCGGGCGGAAGAACGTCACCGCGGTGCGCGAAGCCGCGCGCGTCGCCGCCAGCCGCGGATAGCCCGCCGCCGACGCGATGGCGCACGAACGGCGGACACCGCCAGCGCGCTCAGGGAGAGCCGCGGGCCGCGCCACAGCCCGGGCGCGCCGCGGCCTCAGGCCGCCGACACCCCGAACAGCAGACCGAGAACGTACGTCACCGCGGCGGCGCCGAAGCCGATCGCGAGCTGACGCAGGCCGCGCTTGAGAGGCGACGCACCCGAGAGCAGGCCGACCATCGCACCGGTGCCCATCAAGGCCACGCCGACGAGGGCGAGCGCGACGACGACCGCGACGAGGCCGGACAGGCCGAAGATCCACGGCAGCACCGGGATGATGGCGCCGGAGGCGAAGAACAGGAAGCTCGAGAGCGCCGCCCCCCACGCGCTGCCGACGACCTCGTGCGACGACTCCCCCGGAGCGGCCGCGGCGGGGGCCGTTCCAGCCTGAGCGGCCGTGACGACCTCGCGCGCCTTCGCGAGGGCGTCGTCGGGTTCCATGCCGCGGGTGCGGTACACGAGCGCGAGCTCGTTGGCATCCAGATCCAGGTGGGGCAGAGCCGAGTCGGCGAAGTCGCTCTCCTCGGTCGCTTCGAGCAGCTCGCGCTGCGAGCGCACCGACACGAACTCGCCGGCGCCCATCGAGAGGGCCCCCGCGAGGAGCCCGGCGACGCCGCTGAACAGCACGAAGCTCGGCGCGACGCCGGTTGCACCCACGCCCATCACCAGGGCGAGGTTCGAGACGAGCCCGTCGTTCGCACCGAAGACGGCGGCGCGGAAGGTCCCCGACAGACGCCGACGACCCCGCGCGGCGAGACCGCGGACCACCTCGTGGTGCACGCGCTCGTCGGCGGCCATCGCCGCGGTCGCGTACGGCTCGTCGGCGTAGGGCGAGCGGGCCTCGGCGTTCTGCGCCAGGGCGAGGACGAAGATCGAACCGAAGCGGCGGGCCATCCAGGCGAGCAGGCGGGTTCCGAGGCCGGGCTGCGGCAGACGCTGCGGCTTCTCGCCGAGCAGGTCGATCCAGTGCTGCTCGTGGCGTCCTTCGGCTTCCGCGAGGGCGAGCAGGATGTCGCGTTCCTCGCCGGTGCGACGGGACGCGAGTTCGCGATAGACGCGCGCCTCGGCACGTTCGTCGACGAGGTAACGCGCCCAGCGGCGGCGGTCGCGGGCGGTGGGTGTGGCGGCGGTCGTCACGGGGCTCCTTCGGGTCGTCCCCACCGTAGTGAGGCGAACTCGCACGCTCGGGCGCGTCGCCCAGACTGACAGCATTTCGGGCTTCCGAAGGCCGGGATGACGCGGGTGCCGGGGCGTCGGTACCAGCATTTCGGGCGCGCGAAGTCACGGCGCTGCACACCTGCATGACCGATCGACTCGTGCAGGGTCCCCGAGCGCACACGAGTGCACTTCCGCCCCGCCGGTCATGTAGATGAACCACGCACCGGCGCGCCACCCCACCGTCAGCCGGCGCCCTGGGGGACGACGCAGCAGCTCGTCGAGTCGAGAGTCAGGAGTGCACGCGCTTGCGCAGCAGGTCGATGCGCGCCTGCAGCTGCGCGACGGTCGCGTGCGATACGGCGGGCCCCCCGCAGAGGCGCCGGAGCTCGGCGTGGACGAGGCCGTGCGGCTCCCCGCTCTGCCGTGCGTAGAGACCGACCATCGTGTTGAGCAGCTGGCGCTGCTCTTTGAGCGTGCGGTGCAGCGGCGCGGGAAGCCCGCCTTCGTCGACGGAGGGCGGTTCGACGCCGTTCTCCTTCTCGTTCGCCTCGCGCGTGGAGCGGTGCCGCGACTGCCGCGTGGCGCGCGACATGAGCACCTCGTGCACCTGCTCGGGCTCGAGAAGGCCCGGGATGCCGAGGAACTCCTCCTCCTCGATGGTTCCGGGAACCGCGAGCTGGCCGAACTCCTGCCCGTCGAACATCACGCGGTCGAAGTGCGCGAGCGAACCCAGCGCCTGGTACTCGAACTCCTGCTCGAGCGCGTCGGAGGCTTTGTCCTCGCGCTCGGCGGCATCCATCATGTCTTCTTCGGCGTTCCACTGGTCGTCCGCGTCGCTGTCGCGGTCGAGGGCGTGCTCGCGCTGGGCCTCCATCTCGCCGGCGAGGGCGAGCAGCTGGGGCACGTTCGGCAGGAACACGCTCGCGGTCTCACCGCGACGCCGCGCGCGGACGAAACGGCCGATGGCCTGCGCGAAGAACAGCGGCGTCGAGGCACTCGTGGCGTAGACGCCGACGGCGAGACGCGGGACGTCGACGCCCTCCGACACCATGCGGACGGCGACCATCCAGCGGCTCGTGCCCTTGGAGAACTCCTCGATGCGACTCGAGGCCTCGGCCTCGTCGGAGAGGACGACGGTGACCTTCTCTCCCCCGATGTCTTCGAGGATGGCGGCATAGGCGCGCGCGGCGGTCTGGTCGGTCGCGATGACCAGGCCACCGGCATCCGGAACCGTCTCGCGCACCTCGGTGAGGCGCCGATCGGCGGAGCGGAGAACCGCGGGGATCCAGTCGCCGTTCGGGTCGAGCGCCGTGCGCCAGGCCTGAGACGTGATGTCTTTGGTGTTGTCCTGGCCGAGCTGGGCCTCCATCTCTTCCCCGGCCTTGGTGCGCCAGCGCATCTGCCCCGCGTAGACGAGGAAGAAGACCGGCCGGACGACGCCGTCCTCGAGGGCACGTTTGTAGCCGTAGGCGTAGTCGGTGCGGGAAAGGCGGATCCCCTTGGAGTTGGGGTGGTATTCGACGAACGGGATGGGCGCGGTGTCGCTGCGGAACGGCGTTCCCGACAGCAGCAGCCGGCGGGTCGCTCGACTGTAGGCCTCGCGCAGAGCGTCGCCCCAGCTGAGGGCGTCGCCGCCGTGGTGCACCTCGTCGAGGATGACGAGGGTTCTGGCATCCATCGTCAGACGCTGGTGCACCTCGGCCTTGACCGCGACCTGGGCGTAGGTGACCGCGACGCCGTGGTACTGCCGCGAGGGCGTGGCGTGGCGGTTCGAGAAGAACGGATCGAGACGGATGCCGACCCGCGCGGCCGCCTCGGCCCACTGAGACTTGAGGTGCTCGGTGGGGGCGACCACGACGATTCGGTCGACGACGCGCCGACGCATGAGCTCGGACGCGAGGCGCAGGGCGAACGTGGTCTTACCGGCGCCCGGGGTGGCCGCGGCGAGGAAGTCGCGGGGGCCCTTGCCCACACCGTCGGGTCCGTCGGAGCCGAAGTACTGATCCAGTGCCTCGGCCTGCCACGCGCGCAGACGCTGCGCGGTTCCCCAGGGCGCACGCTGCGGGAACGAGGGCGAGAGGTGCTCGGCCGCGAACGACCCGAAGTGCGGCTCGGTGCCGTCGAGCGGAGCCGGGGCGTCGCCCGGCATCGGGTGGTCGGCAACGGGCGCGGTGGCGTGCGCGGGATCGACGGGAGCGGATGCCGCGGGCTCGGTGCCCGCGGCAGCGGGAGACACGGGAGCGGGGCCCGGGCTCGCCGAGGGGCCAGGGCTTGCGACCGGGCCGGGACTCGCGACCGGGCCCGGACTCGCCACCAGGCCTGGGCTCGCGACCGGGCCGGGGCTGGCCACCGGGCCTGGGCTCGCAACCGGGCCAGGACTCGCGATGGGCCCGGGGCTCGCGATCTTCAGGGGCGCGCCGCCGTCGGCGGGCGTCGGAGGGTGTTCCAGGTTCTGGGTGCGGGCTTCGTCTTCCAGCATCGAACCTCCATCCCTCGCGAGCGCGAACATCAACGATAGGTCACCGCCGACCGGGCGTGCGCCGGGGTGTAGACGGATCGGCCCGCGCACCGGCCATAAACGCGATTCGCTCACATAAACGCGGGGAGAGCGTGTTTCTGTGCGTGGATCGCGTTTATGGGTGGGCAGCCGCGCGTACCCGCCGCGCCGCGCCCGCCGACCGCGCCCCTTGCCGTGTCGGAGGCCGGGGTTAGCCTGGGGGTCGGAGGTTTCGATGACACTCGATCCGCACTCGCCCCGCACCTCGCCCTCGCCCGACAACGCCGGTCCACACCCGTGGCGCCGCTACGTGGCGCTGGGCGACTCGTTCACCGAGGGCATCGGCGATCCCCTTCCCGACGGCGGACACCGCGGGTGGGCCGACCGCGTCGCCGAGGTCTTGGCGGCCCAGGTCGACGACTTCGCGTACGCCAACCTCGCCGTCCGCGGCAAGCTCATCGGGCAGATCGTCGCCGACCAGATCGAGCCGGCCCTGGCACTCAAGCCCGACCTCGTCACCTTCTCGGCGGGCGGAAACGACGTCATCCGCCCCGGAACCGATCCGGATGCCGTGGCCCAGCAGTTCGAGGACGCCGTCATCCGCCTGCGCCGCGACAACGCCACGGTCGTCGTGTTCACGGGCATCGACACGGAGTTCACGCCCGTGTTCCGCGGCATCCGGGGCAAGGTCGCGATATACAACGAGAACATCCGCGCGATCGCCGATGCGCACGATTGCGTCGTCGCCGACCAGTGGGGGCTGAAAGAGGTGCAGGACATGCGCTTCTTCGACGACGATCGCCTGCACTACAACCCCCTCGGCCACCACGAGGTCGCGCGCATGGTGCTGCGGGCGCTGAACGTCCCCAACGACCTCCAGCCGATGCAGCCCGAAGCGCTCGCGGCGACGACCTGGAGGGCCGCCCGCGAGAAGGATCTCGTGTGGGCACGGTCGTACCTCGTGCCGTGGGTTCTGCGCCGGCTCCGCCATCAGTCGTCGGGTGATCACGTGCTCGCGAAGCGCCCCGAGCCGCTCCCCGTGGTGACCCTCGCCCCGGGTCCGGATGCCGCGGCCTCACGCGGAACGCAGGTCTGACAGCCGTGGCGACGAAGGGCTTCCGCGGGCTCTTCCGCGGTGCGCGGTCCGAGAGCCAGCCCCCGCCGCCGGTCTCCCCGTCCGTCGCATCCTCCGTCCCACCGACGGCACAGACCGAGGGGCCGATCTCGGTTCCCCTGTCGGCCGACCTCGCCGCCGAGATGGACGCGCGCCGAGAGTGGGTGTGGACGTCGGTGAGCGCCGACGCCCCGCTGGACCGGAGTGACAACCGCACCGCGCTCTCGGTGATCGCAGCTCTCGTCGCCGAGGTCCGTCCCGATGAGACGTGGAAGCTGCAGTCGCTGGGGATCGTCTTCGGCGACGTCCTCGCCCGCGTGACCGGCGCCGAGTGGGTGCAGGTCGACGACGAGCTGGGGAGCGATCCTGCGCTTCGGTTCGGCGGACCAGACGACCTCGCCTTCCCGATGACCATGATCTCCAAGCGGATGGAGGCGGGCGAAGATGTCGACGTCCTCGAGCTGTTCCGCGACGTGGCGACCGCGCTCGGCGAGGCGCAAGCGCAGGCGCAGGCGCAATGAGTGACGCCGAGGGACGCCCCACCGTCGAGCTACCCGAAGCCGTTCTCGCCCTGCTCGCCGCCGCCGACGCCGACACCCTCCTGCGCGATGCCGAGTCGCTCGCGACGGGGCTGGCTGACGCGGGGTGGACGCCCGACGTGGAGAGCGGTCGCTTCGCTGCTGGCGACTGGGACCTCCTGTCGTCCGCTTGGGCGCCGAATCTCTCGGTGTTCTTCGAGGGCGGGGAGGACGAGGTGCGCGTACGGGCGCAGGCCGTGGCATCCTTCCTCACCTCCCGAACGGACCGGTGGGCGTTTCACACCGAAGGCGACGACTGGTCGCGGTGGCCGCTGGACGACGTGCGGTGGACCGAGGGTGACTGGATGGCCGCCCATCCCCTGGAATGGCGCGGCGGTGGCGTCGTCATCAGTCTGTATCTTCAGCCCGACTATCGACCGGGCAAGATTCTGGCCCCCGCGAATCTGCACGTAGGGGTCGACCGCGCCGACACCCCGCCCGAGGGACTTCCCCGCGACGACGAGCGGGCTCGTCGCGTGGTGCGCGACGGGTCGGTCGTCGACCGGTGGTTCCTGGCCGGGGAGCACGATCTGCCCGACGACGTGATCACCGCACTGGAGAACGACCCCGATTCGCGCGTGCGCGTCGCCGCGGAGTCGGAACGCTGGTACCGCGAACGCACGATCATCGGCCCGCCCCCGACGGTCGACGAAGACGGACCAGGCCACGGCCACGAGCAGCCTCCCGCTCGTTTCGCTCCGCGATAGCACGACGTCGCGCGGCGACGGACTTCCGTGCCTCGAACGTGGGACGCCTCGCGGAGAGCACGGATGCCGCTGCGAACCTTCGCCTCCGCCAGAGCGAGAGCCTCGCCCGCGCCCACCCGCTGGCGCCACGGGAGCGCGCGTCGAAGAATGAAGTCAGCGCCGCCCGCGCCCCAGCTCCCACAGTGCGACGGCGCTCGCCGCGGCGACATTGAGAGAGTCCACTCCCCCGGCCATCGGGATCGTCACGACCGTGTCGGCGGCGGCGAGCGCACCGCGGCTCAGCCCGTCGCCCTCGGCGCCCATCAGCAGGGCGACGCGCTCGTGGCCCGCGGCGGAGAAGTCGTCGAGCGTGACGGCGTCGTCCGAGAGGGCGAGGGCGGCGAGGTGCAAACCTGCCGCATGCAGCAGCGGTTTGGCCTCCGACCACTCGGGGAGCCGCGTCCACGGCACCTGGAACACCGTGCCCATGCTCACGCGCACGCTCCGCCGGTAGAGCGGGTCCGCACACCGCGGCGTGACGAGCACGGCGTCCGCCCCGAGGGCCGCCGCGGAACGGAACGCCGCACCGATGTTGGTGTGATCGACGATGTCTTCGAGCACCACGACCAGCCGCGCGTCTTTCACAACTTCTTCGACGGATGCCAACGGCGGGCGATGCATGGATGCCAGCAGCCCGCGGTGCACGGTGTATCCCGTGACCTGCTCGGCGACCTCGGCCGGGACGACGTAGATCTCGGCATCCTCCCCCGCGAGAGCGAGGGCATCGGCGAGGAACTTCTCCTGCACGAGGACCGACCGCGGACGGTGCCCGGCACGGAGCGCGCGGTCGAGGACTTTCGACGACTCCGCGATGTACAGCCCGCCCGCGGGCTCGGTCACCCGCCGGAGCGACACGTCCGTGAGATCGCGGTAGTCGGCGAGGCGCGGGTCGTCGGCGCGCGCTCCCTCGACGAGGTCGTGCTGGTCACGACCGACGGCCCAGGCGCCGGCGGTCGTCGCGAGCCGCACGACGCGGAGCAGATCCCCGTCGCGGACGAGTCCCGCGGCCCGCGCGTACTGCCACGCGATGCCGAGC
>NZ_LDRU01000106.1 GCF_001476285.1 Microbacterium testaceum
CCCGTAAATGCGAAATGGCCACCCAGCTTTGGGTGGCCATTTCGTTAGAAGAAGTCCGGCGGTGTCCTACTCTCCCACAGGGTCCCCCCTGCAGTACCATCGGCGCTGAGAGGCTTAGCTTCCGGGTTCGGAATGTGACCGGGCGTTTCCCTCTCGCTATGGCCGCCGAAACACTATTGATGTTTCAAAAACCAACAACGATTACTTTCATTGTTGTGTTCCCGACCGTACATCGAGAACCACTCAGTGGACGCAAGCACCAAAAACGGTGTGTTATCAAGTCATCGGCTTATTAGTACCGGTCAGCTTCACGTATTACTACGCTTCCACATCCGGCCTATCAACCCAGTAGTCTGGCTGGGAGCCTCTCACCCGAAGGTATGGAAGTCTCATCTTGAGGCCGGCTTCCCGCTTAGATGCTTTCAGCGGTTATCCATCCCGAACGTAGCTAATCAGCGGTGCTCCTGGCGGAACAACTGACACACCAGAGGTTCGTCCAACCCGGTCCTCTCGTACTAGGGTCAGATCCTCTCAAACTTCCTACGCGCGCAGCGGATAGGGACCGAACTGTCTCACGACGTTCTAAACCCAGCTCGCGTACCGCTTTAATGGGCGAACAGCCCAACCCTTGGGACCTACTCCAGCCCCAGGATGCGACGAGCCGACATCGAGGTGCCAAACCATGCCGTCGATATGGACTCTTGGGCAAGATCAGCCTGTTATCCCCGAGGTACCTTTTATCCGTTGAGCGACAGCGCTTCCACAAGCCACTGCCGGATCACTAGTCCCGACTTTCGTCCCTGCTCGACCTGTCAGTCTCACAGTCAAGCTCCCTTGTGCACTTACACTCGCCACCTGATTGCCAACCAGGTTGAGGGAACCTTTGGGCGCCTCCGTTACATTTTGGGAGGCAACCGCCCCAGTTAAACTACCCACCAGGCACTGTCCCTGAACCGGATCACGGTCCTAAGTTAGATATCCAGAGTGACCAGAGTGGTATTTCAACAATGACTCCACACTCACTGGCGTGAATGCTTCAACGTCTCCCACCTATCCTACACAAGCCACACCGAACACCAATACCAAGCTGTAGTAAAGGTCACGGGGTCTTTCCGTCCTGCTGCGCGTAACGAGCATCTTTACTCGTAATGCAATTTCGCCGAGTTCGCGGTTGAGACAGTTGGGAAGTCGTTACGCCATTCGTGCAGGTCGGAACTTACCCGACAAGGAATTTCGCTACCTTAGGATGGTTATAGTTACCACCGCCGTTTACTGGGGCTTAAATTCTCAGCTTCGCCTTGCGGCTAACCGGTCCTCTTAACCTTCCAGCACCGGGCAGGCGTCAGTCCGTATACATCGTCTTGCGACTTGGCACGGACCTGTGTTTTTAGTAAACAGTCGCTACCCACTAGTCTCTGCGGCCACCACACCCTTTCGGAGCAAGTCCTAATAAGTGGATGGCCCCCCTTCTCCCGAAGTTACGGGGGCATTTTGCCGAGTTCCTTAACCACGATTCTCTCGATCTCCTTGGTATTCTCTACCTGACCACCTGAGTCGGTTTGGGGTACGGGCAGCTAGAACCTCGCGTCGATGCTTTTCTCGGCAGCATAGGATCACCCACTTTTTATCCGCATCGTGTCTCAGCCTCAATGAGTGACGGATTTGCCTATCACTCGGCCTACGCACTTGCACCAGGACAACCATCGCCTGGCTTGGGCTACCTTCCTGCGTCACACCTGTTAATACGCTAGCCGCACCAGCATGGGGTCGAGCGTTCACACAGACGATCATCACCCCGAAGGGATCCGAAACATTCTGAGCTAGGACTCTTAGCACCACTGGATTAGCTTGGGCGGTTCTTCGCCGGTACGGGAATATCAACCCGTTGTCCATCGACTACGCCTGTCGGCCTCGCCTTAGGTCCCGACTTACCCAGGGAAGATTAGCTTGACCCTGGAACCCTTGGTCTTTCGGAGGACGTGTTTCTCACACGTCTTTCGCTACTCATGCCTGCATTCTCACTCGTGTAGCGTCCACGGCTGGGTCACCCCGCCGCTTCACTCGCCACACGACGCTCTCCTACCCATCAACACGGCTGGACCACGAAGGCCTACCAAAAATGTCAATGCCACAACTTCGGTGGCGTGCTTGAGCCCCGTTACATTGTCGGCGCGGAATCACTTGACCAGTGAGCTATTACGCACTCTTTCAAGGGTGGCTGCTTCTAAGCCAACCTCCTGGTTGTCAAAGCAACTCCACATCCTTTCCCACTTAGCACGCGCTTAGGGACCTTAGTTGGTGGTCTGGGTTGTTTCCCTCTCGACTATGAAGCTTATCCCCCACAGTCTCACTGCTGCGCTCTCACTTACCGGCATTCGGAGTTTGGCTGACGTCAGTAACCTTGTAGGGCCCATCGGCCATCCAGTAGCTCTACCTCCGGCAAGAAACACGCAACGCTGCACCTAAATGCATTTCGGAGAGAACCAGCTATCACGAAGTTTGATTGGCCTTTCACCCCTATCCACAGCTCATCCCCTCAGTTTTCAACCTAAGTGGGTTCGGTCCTCCACGACGTCTTACCGTCGCTTCAACCTGGCCATGGATAGATCACTTCGCTTCGGGTCTAGGACACGCGACTGAATCGCCCTATTCAGACTCGCTTTCGCTACGGCTACCCCACACGGGTTAACCTCGCCACGTATCGCTAACTCGCAGGCTCATTCTTCAAAAGGCACGCTGTCACCCCTACTAAGGAGGCTCCAACGGTTTGTAAGCAAACGGTTTCAGGTACTATTTCACTCCCCTCCCGGGGTACTTTTCACCTTTCCCTCACGGTACTTGTCCGCTATCGGTCATCTGGGAGTATTTAGGCTTATCAGGTGGTCCTGACAGATTCACACGGGATTTCTCGGGCCCCGTGCTACTTGGGATACTCTTCACGCCAAGAACAGGCATTTCGACTACGGGGTTCGCACCCTCTATGACCGGCCATTCAAAACCGTTCGTCTATACCCTCTTGTCACGTCGACTGCTCGGCAGAACAATCAGAAAAGTCCCACAACCCCCAACATGCAACGCCTGCCGGCTATCACACACGCTAGGTTTAGCCTCTTCCGGTTTCGCTCGCCACTACTCACGGAATCGCTGTTGCTTTCTCTTCCTGTGGGTACTGAGATGTTTCACTTCCCCACGTTCCCTCTACCCGCCCTATATATTCAGGCGGGAGTCACCAGGTACGCACGCGCCCTGGCGGGGTTTCCCCATTCGGACACCCTCGGATCAAAACTCGCTTATCAGTTCCCCGAGGCTTATCGCAGATTGCTACGTCCTTCTTCGGCTCCAGATGCCAAGGCATCCACCGTTTGCTCTTAAAGACTTGAAATCACATGAGTTGAATCGTCAAAAAATTGACTAATGATCTTTAAGATCATCTACACCACACAACCCCGAAGAGTTGCATGGAAGATGCTCGCGTCCACTGTGTAGTTCTCAAAGTACGGGCGGTACCCACCCCAGCCACCGGAACACCGGCACCGAGACAGGCCCACAAGGAAACAGCCACCAACCACCACCAGCCAAACGACTAGCGCGCGATCAGCGCCCGGCCCCTCAGGACCCAACAGCGTGCATGTGCCCACCCCTCCAACCCGAACCGTTCCCACAGCAAGCTGCGTACTAAATCCGAAATCTTCGACGTGAGCACCTCATCAAATGTTCCACCCATGAGCTAACCGGCAGACACATTCGGTCTGATCCGGCGCCTGGACACCAACAACCCGAAGGCCATCCGTGCCAGATGCTCCTTAGAAAGGAGGTGATCCAGCCGCACCTTCCGGTACGGCTACCTTGTTACGACTTAGTCCTAATTACCGATCCCACCTTCGACGGCTCCCTCCACAAGGGTTGGGCCACCGGCTTCAGGTGTTACCGACTTTCATGACTTGACGGGCGGTGTGTACAAGACCCGGGAACGTATTCACCGCAGCGTTGCTGATCTGCGATTACTAGCGACTCCGACTTCATGAGGTCGAGTTGCAGACCTCAATCCGAACTGGGACCGGCTTTTTGGGATTCGCTCCACCTTACGGTATTGCAGCCCTTTGTACCGGCCATTGTAGCATGCGTGAAGCCCAAGACATAAGGGGCATGATGATTTGACGTCATCCCCACCTTCCTCCGAGTTGACCCCGGCAGTATCCCATGAGTTCCCACCATTACGTGCTGGCAACATAGAACGAGGGTTGCGCTCGTTGCGGGACTTAACCCAACATCTCACGACACGAGCTGACGACAACCATGCACCACCTGTTTACGAGTGTCCAAAGAGTTGACCATTTCTGGCCCGTTCTCGTATATGTCAAGCCTTGGTAAGGTTCTTCGCGTTGCATCGAATTAATCCGCATGCTCCGCCGCTTGTGCGGGTCCCCGTCAATTCCTTTGAGTTTTAGCCTTGCGGCCGTACTCCCCAGGCGGGGAACTTAATGCGTTAGCTGCGTCACGGAAACCGTGGAATGGTCCCCACAACTAGTTCCCAACGTTTACGGGGTGGACTACCAGGGTATCTAAGCCTGTTTGCTCCCCACCCTTTCGCTCCTCAGCGTCAGTTACGGCCCAGAGATCTGCCTTCGCCATCGGTGTTCCTCCTGATATCTGCGCATTCCACCGCTACACCAGGAATTCCAATCTCCCCTACCGCACTCTAGTCTGCCCGTACCCACTGCAGGCCCGAGGTTGAGCCTCGGGATTTCACAGCAGACGCGACAAACCGCCTACGAGCTCTTTACGCCCAATAATTCCGGATAACGCTTGCGCCCTACGTATTACCGCGGCTGCTGGCACGTAGTTAGCCGGCGCTTTTTCTGCAGGTACCGTCACTTTCGCTTCTTCCCTGCTAAAAGAGGTTTACAACCCGAAGGCCGTCATCCCTCACGCGGCGTTGCTGCATCAGGCTTCCGCCCATTGTGCAATATTCCCCACTGCTGCCTCCCGTAGGAGTCTGGGCCGTGTCTCAGTCCCAGTGTGGCCGGTCACCCTCTCAGGCCGGCTACCCGTCGACGCCTTGGTGAGCCATTACCTCACCAACAAGCTGATAGGCCGCGAGCCCATCCCAGACCGAAAAATCTTTCCAACCCCCACCATGCGGAAGGAGCTCATATCCAGTATTAGACGCCGTTTCCAGCGCTTATCCCAGAGTCCAGGGCAGGTTGCTCACGTGTTACTCACCCGTTCGCCACTGATCCACCAAGCAAGCTTGGCTTCACCGTTCGACTTGCATGTGTTAAGCACGCCGCCAGCGTTCATCCTGAGCCAGGATCAAACTCTCCGTAAAAGAAAAATGCCCACCCAACCGGAATAAGGTCGGGACAAGCGAGTTCAATCTGACCAAACAGGAAGTCAAAACTGACTATCCAGATGCCAACCCCAAAGGGTTGGACTTTGATCCAAAGGAATTTCTCGCAATCCGAAAAACGGACCGACGAGGAATAAATTGGCATTTGACAAGTGCACGCTGTTGAGTTCTCAAGGAACGGACGCACCCACAGAAACGATCTCTCGACCTACCCGTGAGGCAGTTCACTTCTA